>NZ_JAAGNW010000241.1:0-3168 GCF_010645215.1 Burkholderia multivorans
GTCGACCAGATCGAGGATCGGGTTCGACAGATCCAGCTCCACCGAGACCTCCGGACACGCATCGAGATACGCGGTGATCGCGGGCGCGAACACTTCCACCCCATAGGTCAGCGGCGCGGTCACCTTGAGCACGCCGCGCGGCGCGGTCGTCATCGCTTCCGCGACCGCATCGGCATCCTTCACGTCGGCGAGGATCTGCCGGCACCGCTCGTAATATTCGCGGCCGATCTCGGTCAGGCTCTGGGTGCGGGTGGTGCGGGTCAGCAGCCGGGTGCCGAGCTGGACCTCGAGCGCCTTGACGTGCTTGCCGGCCATCGCGGCCGAGATGCCGGCCCGTTCGGCCGCGGCCGTCAGGCTGCCGGCCTCCACCACGCCGACGAAGATTTCCATGCTGACGAGTTTATCCACCGTCGATTTCCATTCGTTTCGGTTGTAAGCAAGTGTCGCGACCACGCCGTCGCGCGCGATACCGTGATACTAATAGCGTGCGGCCCCAATGCGTGCCGCGCGCGGCCATCGAGGCCGCCTTCGACGACCCAACAGGAGTTCCAATGAAACAACGCTCGCTGATCCTAGCCGCCGCGCTCGCGCTGTCGAGCGCCTTCGCCCACGCGCAGACCCCGGCCGCCGCGCCCGCCGCCGACACCGCCTCGTCCGCGCAGCGCACGGCGCGCCATGAGGCGCGCGTCGAGGAGCGCATCAGCTATCTGCATGACCAGCTGAAGATCACGTCGGCGCAGGAAGCGCAATGGAAGGCCTTCGCGGATACGATGCGCGACAACGGCGACACGATGGGCCGCCTGTATCGCGAGCGGCTCGCGAACAAGAGCGTCTCGGCGCTCGACGACATGAAGCAGTACGCCGACCTCGCCCAGGCGAACGCCGACGGCGCGAAGAAGCTCGCGGAGACGTTCGCGCCGCTGTACGACGCGTTCCCGGCCGACCAGAAGGCGCTGGCCGACACGACCTTCCGCAAGTGGCTGCAGGGCCCCGCCAACGGGCACCGCAAGCCGGCCAAGCACGGCAAGGCCGACGCCAAGGCGGCGCCCGCCGAGCAGGCCAGCGCGCCCGCCGCGCAGTAAGCGGCGCACACGCGGCGGAGCGGCCCCGCTCCGCCGTTTCCCTACCCCCGCCTAAAAAATCAAGGCGCGGACACCAGCCGCGCGATCATCGCGTGCACCGCCTGCATCTGCACGCCCGATTTCCACGCATAGTTCTGCCCCGTGTACGCAAACCAGTCCCAGCAGCCGTTCGGATTGTAAGGAAGATTCGTTGCCGCCACCTGCGGGTACAGCACGATGATGCCGTTCGCGTCGGCCCAGTTGTCGTAGGTGGTATCGTCGCGCACGACGGCCGCCGTCTGCTTGCAGCCGTGGAACACCACGTGCACCTTGCATGCGGTGCCCGCGCCGCACGCCTGAGGCACATAGGCATAGGCCTCGTTCGTCATGCCGCTCGACGCCGGCGCGAACTCGCGCTGGTTGAACGTGACGACGTGCCCGGTCGGCTGGGCGGCAGGCGGCACGAGCGTGCCGTAGATCGTCGTCAGGATCACGCCGGCCTGATCGTAAGGCGTCTGCCCGACGGTGCAATGGTTCACGTACGGCTCCTCGTTCGCGTTGCACACGTTGCCCAGCGACGGCGTGATGAACGCGTGGCCGGCCGGCACGTCGGTCACGTAGGCGAGATTGGCGGGCGGCACGCCCGCGAGCCGGAAGAACTCGGCGGCCGCGTTGACCGCAGGTTGCCGGACAACCTTGTCTTTCGTGCCGCTGAACAAATAGAGCCGCGCGCGCTGCAGGTTCGCGAGCGGGTCGATCTTGCCGCTCGCCGCGAAGCCCTGCGCTGCGCCCAGCATCAGGGAAGGATTGGGCGGCACGCCGGGTACGCTCCCCATGCAGATGCTCGTGTTCGCCAGGTTGCCCGCCGCACAGTAGTACGGGCCGCCCGCAATGATGCCCGCCCCCTTGATCGACGCCGAATAAGCCACCTGATACTGCACCGCCATGTACCCGCCCGACGACAGCCCGGAAACCGACACCTGCGCCGGATCGGCGCCCAGGGCAGGCAGCGGCGACGCGCCCAAGGCGCGTTGCGCGGGGAGCGCCGCGGATCCGGCGAGCGTGATCAGCATGGCAAGCGTGCGAAATGATGTTTTCATCTATTTCTCCTTTTTTATCCGATGAGGGATGCGACGCCGGCCGTGCGCCGCGCTCCATCTTCGCCTCCTGTGTGCGATGCAGCAAGGTACGTGTTGCCAGGTGCGCCGGGCTCGATTTCGAGATAAAGTGCCGGGTTTTCTTCCTGCAGATCCGATCATGATCGAACTGAACAATCTCGACCTGCGCGCCGATCCGGCCGCGCGGCGTGTCGTCAAGAACGAAACGGTTCAGGTCGAGTTCGCCGCCGCGGCGGGCGAACTGATGAGCCTCGAAGGGCCCAACCGCTATGTCGCGGGCGACGCGCTCGTCACCGGCTCGACGGGCGACCGCTGGGTGGTGTCGCGCGCGCGCTTCGACGCGAAATACCTGCCCGTCGACGCGGCGCTCGCGCACGGCGCGGCGGGCGCCTATCGGAACCGCCCCGCCGTGGTGCTCGCGAAGCGCATGGACGCGCCCTTCTCGATCGCGCGTTCGGCCGACGGCGACGTGCTGCGCGGCGTCGCGGGCGACTGGGTCATGCAGTACGCGCCGGGCGACTACGGCGTCGTGCAGGCGCCGCGCTTCGCGCAGGTGTATCGCGACGCCGACTGAGCGCGACGCAACCGGATACGACAAGGGCCGTCATCGTCACGATGGCGGCCCTTGTTTTTTAGCGGCGCGGCAGCGGCGGATTACGCGAACGGCGCGTCGATCAGCAGTTCCGACTCGCGCGGCACGGCCACGCCTTCCGCATGCATTTCCTCGAACGAGCCGAGCTGCGCCTCGCTGAATGCGCGCAGCACCGCGTGGCTGCGCGCGCGCTGCTGCGGCGCGAGCGCGAGATAGCGGGCCAGCGCGGCGGGCGTGATCCGCACGTCGAGCGTCATGCGGCGCGGCGTCGCGCCGAAGCGCATGCCGAGCCACTGCACCGACAGGAACCGGCCGGCCTCGTCGCTGCGTTCGGCGAAGCGGGTCTGCTCGGGAAACAGATCGCAGACCACGTGCGCGAGCGCATCGAACTCGGCGC
>NZ_JAAGNW010000241.1:3178-7893 GCF_010645215.1 Burkholderia multivorans
ATCGCCGTCTCCTAGGCCGCTGCCGCGGCCGCCGGGCGGCAGTTGCGCACGAGCCAGAGCACCGGCAGCGCCGCGATCAGCACGTAGCCGGCCACCATCCAGCCGAACGGCACGGCGCCGAGGTTGTAGAGGATCGACGGCAGGTCGCCGAGCGGATGCACGATGATCAGGAGCGGCAGGATCCAGTGCTTGCCGGCGCGCACGCCGCGCCACATCAGCACCGACAGCAGCACCTGGAACGAGAACGCGGCGACGCGCTCGAGCACCATCACCGCGATCGACTGGGCCGACAGCGTCGCGAGCATCACCTGGATGCGCAGCGCGAGATTGGCGGGCATGGTCGCGAGCTGCTCGTTCAGCTGGCCGCGATTCGCGAGCCAGGCGAGGTACACCCACTGGCCGAGCACCAGCACGCCGACGAACCACGCCTGCGCGCCGCCGTAGCCGATGCCGTGGCCGATGCCGCGGCTGTCGCCGGCCGAGCCGCCGTAGCGGCGCGCGAGCACGCGCATGCCGAGATAACGGCCGACTTCCTCGAACAGCGCGGCCGTCGCCATGCTGAATGCGAGGAAGGCCGCCGGCTTCGCGAACCACTGCATCGCGGCCGGCTGCGACAGGATCAGCCCGTAGAAGGCGCGTTCGAGCAGGGTCGCGAACAGCGTGAACACGATCACGCCGATGATCGCATCGCGCTTGTCGAGCGCCATCGGACGGCGGAGGAAACGGTACAGCGCGAGCGGCAGCAGCGCCACGAACAACGTGGCGATGATCAGCGCCGCCAGCGTGACGGGAGCAACGGTCATGGACAACATCCTTGGTCGAAATCGCGTGCACCGGCCGGTGCACGCCCCGCATGATACTCAGCTTGCGGTCGACGCGCGCACGATCAGCTCGCCCGGCAGCAGCGCTTCGCGCACCGCGCCCGTCGCCCCGTCGATCCGTTCGTGGACGAATTCCACCGCGCGATAGCCGATTTCGTAGGTGGGCTGGCGGATCGTGGTGATGCCGATCAGCTCCGCCCATTCGGGATCGTCGATCGACAAGAGCGCGGCGTGGCGCTGCCAGTCGGTGCCGTGCCGGCCGCGCAGGTGCCGCGCGATCGCGAGCGCGACGGGCGCGTTGGCCGCGAACAGCGCGACCCGGCCGCCCGGGCGCACGGCCGTCTCGACCAGCGCATCGAGCGCGGCGAGCGCCTGCTGCGCGGCCTCCGGATCCTTGAGGTCCAGCACGATCGGCGCCGGCGCAGACCGGCCCGCGCGCGCAAATGCCGCGCGGAACGCCGCCTCGCGCAAACGCCGCGAACTGACCTGCGCAAACGGCTGCACGACGAAATGCACCGCCTGGTAGCCCTGCTCGGTCAGGTGCCGCAGGCCCAGCTCGATCGCGGCCGCGTTGTCGAGACCGATCAGGTCCGCCTCGAAGCCCTCGACGGTGCGGTCGACCAGCACGGTCGGGATGCCGCCGCCGCGCAGCGGCTTGAGCACGGCCTCTTCCGCGCCGAGCGCGTTGACGATCATGCCTTCCACCCGGTAGGTCGTGAGCAGCTGCAGGTAGCGGCGCTCCATCTCGACTTCATTCGCCGCATGGCAGATGAGCGGCATGTAGCCGAGCGCATGACAGGCCGCCTCGACGCCCTGCAGCACCTCGACGGTGTAAGGATTCGTCAGGTCGGCGGCCAGGAGGCCGAGCAGCCGGTTGCGGCCGCGCTTGAGCCCGCGCGCCATCTGGTTCGGCCGGTAGTTGAGCCGTTCGATCGCGACTTCGATCCGCTTGCGCAGATCGGCGGACAACACGTTGGTCTCGCCGTTCAGGTAGCGCGACACGCTGGTCTTGCCGGTGCCGGCTTCACGCGCCACGTCGCTGATGGTGGCGGGACGCTGCGCTGTACTCTGGGATTCAGTCACTGTGGTGCCTCGTGACACGTGGCCCGCGCCGCCTCGTGAACGGACGGGCAATTGTTGTTGGAATGGGGCCGCGAGCGGTCTTCGCCGCCCGTCGGTCCCGGCCCGGCGCACACGTCGCCGTGCTGCGCGCCACACGGTACTGCCTCGATCAGCGGGCGATCATAACGCAGCAGGACGGCCCCGGCCCTGACGAGCGCTTCTAACCCGCGGCGGGCGGGGCCGATTGCAAGGCCCCCCAACCATCCGGAATCCGCACGACCGCGCCGGCCGGCGCGGTCGCTGGTGTTGCCGTTCATCGGCTGCTCCGCTTCGAAGCGGCGCGCCTGCCGCGCCGCGAGATTTTCAGCGGATTCTACCGGCCGGTTCGGGAAAAGCGAGCGAATTCCGAGTATTCGTGCCTGTCAGGCGACGATCGCCGCCAACCGGCCGCATTGCCCCGAAACGATCACGCGTCGCGTTGCTCGGGCCGCAACGCCTCGCGATTGACGATATTGCTCCGCAGCGTGCCGGCGAGCGCCGCCACGAGGTTCTCGGCCGCGCAGCGCGCCATCGCATGGCGGGTCTCGCGGGTCGCGGAGCCGATGTGCGGCAGCGCGACCACCTGCGGCATCGACAGCAGCGGCGAATCGGCGGCGAGCGGCTCGCGCTCGAACACGTCGAGCCCCGCGCCGCGGATCGCGCCCGCGCGCAGCGCATCGCGCAGCGCGGCCTCGTCGACCACCGGGCCGCGCGACGCGTTGATCAGGATCGCGCCGGCTTTCATCCGTGCAAGCTGAGGCGCGCCGATCAGGTGGTGCGTCTCGTCCGACAGCGGCACCTGCACGCAGACGAAATCGGCCTGTTCGAGCAGCGTGTCGAGCGGCACGCGGCGCGCGCCATAGTCGGCCTCGGCCTGCGGATTCGGGCTGCGATTCGTGTACAGCACCGGCATCCGGAAGCCGAGCGCCCCGCGCCGCGCGACCGCGGCGCCGATCCGGCCGAGCCCGATGATGCCGAGCGTCTTGCCCTGCACGTCGGTGCCGTAGTAAGGCTCGCCGATGCTGTGCCGCCACTGCCCGGCCTTCACGAAGTTCGCCAGTTCCACGACCCGCCGCGCGCTCGCGAGGATCAGCGCGAACACGGTGTCGGCGGTCGATTCGGTCAGCACGTCCGGCGTGTGCGCGAGCACGATGCCGCGCCGCGTCAGGTCCGCGACGTCGAAGTTGTCGTAGCCGACCGAGATGGTCGACCACGCCTTCAGGCGCGGCGCGCGATCGAGCAGCGCCGGCGTGATCCGGAGGCTCGCGCCGAGCGCGCCGTCGGCATCGGGCAGCGCGGCGGCGAGCGCGTCGACGCCGTCCACGCAGGCCACGTCGGCCTGTTCGCGCAGATACGCGAGGACGTCGTCGGGCAACGGCTTGTAGGCGACGATACGGGGTTTCATCGAATCATTTTCCTTGCAACGGATGGGCGAGCGGCGCGGGCGCGTCCGGCTGCGGCTTGACGGCGAGCGTCAGCACGACGGCCGCGATCAGCGCGACGCTCATGAACGCATAGGAGGCCACGGGCGAGCCCGTCGCGCCGTTCAGGTAGCCGACGAAGTACGAGCCGAAGAACGAGCCGAGCGCGCCCATGCTGTTGATCAGCGCCATCGCGCCGCCCGCGACGTTGCGCGGCAGCAGCTCCGGCACGATCGCGAAGAACGGGCCGTACGGCGCGTACATCGCGGCGCCCGCGACCACCAGCAGCGCGTACGAGATCCAGAAATGCGTCGAGCCGAGCGCGAACGACGCCGCGAACGCGGCCGCGCCGATCAGCAGGAACGGCCACACGAAGGCCTTGCGCGAGCCGACCTTGTCGGAGGCCCAGGACGCGACCAGCATCGCGATCGTCGCGGCCAGGTAGGGCAACGCGGACAGCCAGCCGGTCTCGACCATGCCGAGCGACGAACCGTTCTTCACGATCGACGGCAGCCACAGCACGAAGCCGTACACGCCGATGCTCCAGAAGAAATATTGCGCGCACAACTTGATCACGGCGGGCGAGCGGAACGCCTCGCCGTAGTTGCGCATCGGCTTGATCGCGGCCTGCTCGGCGGCGAGCGCGGCGGCGAGGTCGCGCTTTTCCTGGTCGGTGAGCCAGCGCGACTGCGCGGGCTTGTCCTGCACCAGCAGCCACCAGCACACGGCCCACAGGATCGCCGGCACGCCTTCCGCGATGAACATGTGGCGCCAGCCGAACTCATGCACCAGGTAGCCCGACACGACCGACATCCACAGCACCGTGACCGGATTGCCGAGGATCAGGAAGGTGTTCGCGCGCGAGCGCTCGCCCTTCGTGAACCAGTTGCTGATATAGATCAGCATCGCGGGCAGCGCGGCGGCCTCGACGACGCCGAGCAGGAAGCGGATCGCCATCAGCGACGGGATGTTGCTGACGATGCCCGTGAGCGCCGCGCATGCGCCCCACAGGATCAGGCTCCAGAACACCAGCTTCTTCACGCTGCGCCGCTCGGCGTAGATCGCGCCGGGAATCTGGAAGAAGAAATAGCCCAGGAAGAACAGCGCGCCGATCAGCGACGACAGGCCCTTGCTGATGCCGAGGTCCTGGTTGATCCCCGCTGCCGCCGCGAATCCGTAGTTGGCGCGGTCGAGGTAGGCGAGACTGTAGGTGATGAAGACGATCGGCATGATCGTCCACCAACGGCGAAGCGCAAGCGTTGCGGGCATGATGGGTTGTCTCCTGGTGCGAATGGCGCCGGACGCGCGCCGCGATTGTGCCTTTCCCGCGGCGCGCGCCTGCGTCTTATTGGGTGAGCGAATCCTCTAGTCG
>NZ_JAAGNW010000241.1:7903-8596 GCF_010645215.1 Burkholderia multivorans
GATCGAGTTCGATGCGGGTCGGCAGGCCTTCGGAATCGCCGATCACCTGGATCGCCAGCGCGCCGATCCGGTTGCCGCGCGCCACCGCGTCGGCCACGCCCTTCCCTTCGAGCAGCCCGCTCACCACGCCCACCGCGAAGCCGTCGCCCGCGCCGACCGTGTCGACCACGTTCTCGACGCGCTCCGCCGCCACGGTGCCGCTTTCGCCCGTCGCGGTCTGATAGTACGCGCCTGCCGGCCCGAGCTTGATCACGACGCCGCGCGCGCCCTGGTCGAGATAGAAGCGCGCGATCTCGGCCGGCGTGTCGCGGCCGGTCAGCTGGCGGCCTTCGGCGAGACCGGGCAGCACCCAGTCGGCCAGCGCCGCGAGCGCGTTGAGGGTGCGCGCCATCACGTCGGCCGAGGGCCACAGCGAGGGCCGCAGGTTCGGGTCGAACGAGATCGAGCGGCCTGCCGCGTGCATCTCGCGCGCGAGTTGGAACGCCAGCTCGCACGACGAGGCCGAGATCGCGGGCGCGACGCCCGTCAGGTGCAGGTGGCGCGCGCCGAGCACGTAGTCGGGCGCGTAGTCGGCCAGCGACAGGTGGCTCGCGGCCGAGCCCTTACGGAAATATTCGACGACCGGGTCGCTGCCGTCGTCGCAGCGCGACTTCAGCTGGAAGCCCGTCGGATAACGCGCATCGAGCGTCACGC
>NZ_JAAGNW010000242.1:0-2301 GCF_010645215.1 Burkholderia multivorans
ACCATCTCGAACAGTTCTACCGCGAGTTCTACTTCCGGCCGTCGAAGATCTGGGAGATCGTGCGCGAGATGCTGACGAGCTGGGAGATGATGAAGCGCCGCCTGCGCGAAGGCGTGGAGTTCTTCCGCTTCCTGCGCGCGCACGAGGCGTGATGAACCGGCCGCATCGGGACGGCATCTGGAGCGGCGCATTGGCGCTGATATTCGTCGTGAGCGTCGCGGTCGCGGCGACGGTCGCCATGCGGCACACGATGCTGCTGCACGTGCTGGCCGAATCGATCGCCGTGACGCTCGGAATCGGCGCGGCGCTCGGCATCGTCTATACGCTGTTCGCGAGCAGGCTCGTCGGACGTTTCTTCGCGCGCGGCGCGACTGCCCCGACGCACTTTCCCGGCGTGACGATCGTCAAGCCGCTGCACGGCGACGAATGGCAGCTGGAAGGCCATCTGGCCAGCTTCTTCGACCAGGACTATCCGGGGCCGATCCAGTACCTGTTCGGCGTGCACGACGCCGCGGACCCCGCCTTGAAGGCGGTCGCTGCGCTGCGCCTGCGCTATCCCGACGCGACCATCAGCGTCGTCGCCGATGCGCGGCTCTACGGGCCCAACCGGAAGATCGCCAATCTCGTCAACATGCTCGAATTCGCCGAGCATGACGTGCTGTGTTTCGCCGACAGCGATGTGCGCGTCGACGCGGCCTATCTGCGCCATGTCGTCGGTGCGCTGCAGGCGCCGGGCGTGGGCCTCGTGACCCTGGTTTACCGGGGCATCTCCGCGCCGGGTTTCTGGTCGCGCGTGGCGGCGGCGCTGACCGACTATCATTTTCTGCCCGGCGTGATCACCGGCCTGGCGCTGGGCCGCGCGCGACCGTGCTTCGGGCAGTCGATCGCCATGACGCGGGATACGCTCGCCGGCATCGGCGGTCTCGCGCAATTCGCCCATCATCTGGCGGAAGATCACGCGATCGGCGAAGCGGTGCGGCGGTACGGCGCGACCGTGGCCATTCCGTCCATCGTGGTCGGGCACGCCTGCGTGGAGAATACCTTCGCCAAGCTCTTCCGCCACGAGTTGCGGTGGAGCCGCACGATCCGTGCCGCCGATCGCTCCGGCCATCTGGGCGCGGTACTGATGCATCCGTTCGCGCTCGCCATGCTCGCGGTCGCCTTTTCAGGCGGGGCCGGCGCGGCGTGGCTGCTGGCCGGTACAGCGCTGCTGGCGCGCGCCCTGCTGGTCCGGCAGGTCGACCGGGCCACGCAGCACCGCACACAGGGGCTGCCGTGGCTGCCGCTGTGGGACATGGTGCAATTCGCGATCTATGTGGCAAGCTTCTTCTCGTCGGGCGTCGTGTGGCGGGGGACGCGATTCCGCGTGGACGACAACGGCATGCTGTCGCTGGTCCACGAAAAGTGAGCCGCAGACCCGACGAATCGCTGACACCGAACGCAAGAGAGCATCACAGATGAAGCATTCAGGCCGTATCGCCGCCCTGGCCGGCTTGGCCATCGCCGCGTGGCTCGTCTGGCGCGACCATCCGGCAGCCGTGTGGGCGCTGATGCGCGACGCGGGTTTCGGTCTCGTGCTGGCCGGCTGCCTGCACCTCCTGCCCATGTGCGCGAACGCCTGGGATTGGCGCTCGCTGATCCGCCCGGCTGAACGCCCGTCCTTTGCGGCGATGCTCCGGCTCGTCTGGCTCCGGGAGTCGATCAACGGGCTCTTGCCCGTGGCCCGGATCGGCGGCGAAATCGTCGCGTTCCGGCTGCTGCGTCGCCACCGGGTGCGGCCGGGGAGCGCGCTGGCCAGCCTCATCGTCGACACGCAACTCACGCTGATCAGTCAGGTCGTGTTCGCGCTGATTGCGTGCGGCTACCTGCTGGGTCACGCGAATTCTCAGGCGACGCGGTTCGCAGGCACATTCGTATGGAGTATCGCCGCCCTCGTGCCGGTGCTGATCCTGTTCGCGCTCGCCCAGCATGCGCGGCCGTTCGAACGCATGGCGGGGACGCTCAATCGGCTCACCAGCGGAAAGATGCTCGCGCTCCTCGGGCAATCGGTGCGGGTCGATCAGTCGATCAAGCTGATCTGGCGTCGAACGGGTATCGTCGTCCGCTATCTGTTCGTCTGGCAGACGCTCCAATGCGCCGGCTTCGCGCTCGAGATCTGGGCCGCGCTCCATGTCCTCGGCACCGACGCCACGTTCGCGCAGGCATTCGTGATCGAGGCGCTGATCCAGATGCTCAGCAGCGTCGCGTTTCTCGTGCCGGGCAGCCTGGGCGTGCAGGAGGGCGGCTTCGTCCTCATCGGCG
>NZ_JAAGNW010000242.1:2334-4108 GCF_010645215.1 Burkholderia multivorans
CCTGGCAACTGGCGGAGTTCGGCGCGCCGCGCGGAAAGAAGAGGGGCGTGCCCCAGGAAGAACCCGCGCATGCCACGGGCTCGAACCACGCTTGAATCGGGCGGGAAAGCCCATGAGTGAGCGTGCGCCGGAACTCGACGCGTGGCTCCGGTTCACCTGGCCGATCAGCCCGTCCGCGTCCCGGCGGCTGCCACAGGTTGTGTCCGCACCGAACTGAACGGTGTGGGCCAGCCGCTCGGCAGGTCCTGCTGGAAGATCGAGCATTCCGCAGCGTACTGATGCCGCCCACCATCCTGGCCGCGAAATCTCCGTGCACACGCCGGCGGACGAAGTGCGGGCCGATCTTCAGATCATGAGTGGTCCAACAGCATGCCGCCCCCGGAAAAATGGAAACGGTTCCGTCCGTGCTTCAGGAGCGGGATGCCGGCGTGTCGCGCGCATTCCGCGCATCAGATGAAAGGCAATTGTTAAAGATGGTGAAGGTTTGTCGTGGGAGGCTGGTAATGGCTGGCGGACACAAAATTTGTCAGGGTAGGATCTGACGATTAGGTGTGCAGGATGATTACTTTTCATTGACAAGCCATCGGCAGAAAGTGCTTCGTTGATCCTTCGGGCGACGAGTGCGCGGCGGCCAATCCAGGACATCGATCGTCGAGCTATGAATGCAAACCTTGATCTGTATGCGACGATGGTGAAGGATCCATCCGCCTTCGTGATACACGACGTCAGTTGCTTTCCGTTCGTGAACGTGCGGGTCGATATGCTGAAGCCCGATTTCGCGCCGCAGTGGGAATCGGAGATGGTCGTGTTACTGGCGCAATCCTTGCCGTTTGCGGTGATCCACCACGGCACCTTGCCCGACGAGACGGACGACGCACGGGAACGGCGCGCGCACTGGCTGGCCCGGCATCAGGCCGTTGTTCTGCGGCTCTGCAAGATCCGGATCTTCGTGGAGTCCGACGCAGTGCGGCGCGCGGCTGCGATCATGCACTGCCGCCGGACCATGCAGACATCGGGCGTGCCCAATCGCGTCGTCGCGACGCTCGATGAGGCGTATGCCATCGCGTCGCATCGATTGGCGCGTTGACGCTTCGATCGAAACATCAAAAGCGGGGCGGCTGCCGATGCGTTTTTCTGCAATTATTCGACAAGCCTGGGCGTGGTCTGCGTGCAGATATCGGCTGGTTGCAAATTGGCAAGGTAGATGTATTCGGTGAGATGCTGATAAGCGGCCTGACTATAGAAAGTGTCGTACTCGGGCCCGTCATTGACCTCTCCGTTCAGGGAGAGATCCGGACTCGGTTGCCTGTAGTCGAGATTTTCGGCATTCAAGGCGGATATCAGTGTCTGGACATCCGTTGAAAAGTCGGGTGGAAGGGAGATGCTGGGCGGGTAGAGTGTCGGCAGCTTTGCGATATCGTCGACATCCCACATGTGAGGGACGACATCCTTGTTGTTCCAGATGCGGCGCAACTTCAAATTGGCGGCCTGGCTGAGGTAGTCGGCAAAATCCGAATTCCCTGCGGTTGCGCCGGCAAATGCGTCGCACACAACGGGATTGCCGCTGAAGCCTGCGAGATCTCGTGCATAAACCAAAGCAAGCGTGGAGGCGAGCGTGCCGCCCAGACTGTGGCCGGTGATGGTGATTGACGAATTAAATTTCAACCTGGACAGGAACTGGAAGAGGGTGGTGCTGTTTTTGCCGTCGGACCATTTCATGGTATTCAGTATTGCACCGAGGCCATCTGCGGTTCCAGCTGAAATCCATATCGAT
>NZ_JAAGNW010000242.1:4118-6437 GCF_010645215.1 Burkholderia multivorans
GGTTCCGGCGATGACCGCGCGATAGTCGGTTTTGGTTTCCTTGCTCTGCACCACCATGACTATGTTGTCGGCGTATTCGTTTGCTGGATCTTGAAAATAAAGCGCGGGGCCCCAGACGATCGAAAATTTACCTTTGGTCATCGTGGAGTTTTCGAGGCAAGCTGAGATTACTTCGCGGGCCGAATCCGAAGTCGGGTTCTTGATGGTCTGGGCGGAATTGATGACATAGGATAGCGTCAAGTTGGTCTGCAGCTGCGTATCCACCACGTCGTCTTTCGTCATGATCGACTCCTGTTAATTAAAAACACTCGTCAGCAAGCCGCCCCGCGCAAAATCGGGACTGTGGGTTAGCTTAGGATTTTTAATAAGACATCGATCCTGCCAATTTTGATAGGTTGGAAATGATTGGGCTGCCCGGCAAGTGTTATGGCATGTGATAAGCACAGTCATCGCATACAGCACTTTTACTCCCGAGAGCGCCGGCGCGACCGGCTGTCGCGCACGTGACGCTCGCGCGCGGGACCTACCCATCCTGGTAGCTTGCGCCGCGCGCGTCGCGCGTGGTGTCCTAGGGCCCTTTGGGCCGCCGCCTCCGCCCACCTCCTGGAGCCGACCGATGAGTTTTTTGCGCTACACCACTGATGGCACGAATCCCCGCACCCAATGGGATGACCAACCCAACGCCTTCCCCCTGGCGCGCACCCGGTTCGGCCCGCTGGCGAACTACGTCGGAGCAAGCGGGCACCCGTTCGGCGCCAGTTGGGCCTACGGCGTGGTCGGGCCGGATCGCTCGAACCAGCCCGGCGCGATGCCCGGAGGCTATCCGTGGACCGGCAAGCAGCCCAACAACACCTGGCCGCCGCATCCGTTCGACCAGGACGGCTGGCAGACCCCCAATGATTGGGTGCGCGCGCATCTGATCAACCAGGGCTGGGGCGGCCCGACGGACTGGACCAATCTGACGCCGCTGCCCGGGACGGCCAACAAGAACCACGCGTCGATCGAAACCTACATTGGCAATTTCCTGACCGCGAGCCAGTCGTGGGATGCGAAGAAGAACGACGACACTGCCGCTTTCTGGTACGCCGTGTACTACTGGGTGCGGTGTTCGGTCGCGCCGCTCACGACGAATGTCTCGAACACCGCGCTATACGCCTACGCGCCGAACTTCATCAAACTCAGCTGGCGCGCTGTGAAACTGGCCAAGCCGGCGAGTACCCTGACGCAAGCCCAGGTGCGGCAGCAGGCCGCCCAGGCAGTGCAATCGGGCGCGCTGCTCCATGCGGACGCGGCGCTCCCCTTCACGCTGCCAACCTCGACGGTGCCGCACAGCGGCACGCTGCCGAAAGGGCTCAAGGGCGGTGATCCGGTCCAAGGGGCGACGCCGCTGCCGCCGGGTTTTCCGGCGACGGCGTCCACGAAAAACGGCTTCGACGGTGACGTCGAGGTCCACATCACGGCGTGAGCGAGCCACGCATTCCGACCGACTCTTTGCTCCTACGCCAGGAGACCCGCTATGGCCCTCATCCAGATTCCCGTGCAAACGCACGACGGCTACCCGACGGCCGCATTCGCTGCTGATCACATCGTCGGCCTGCGTGCCTCACCCACCTTCGCCGCTCATACCGAGATCCGGTTTAATTCGCGTGACGCCCAGGGTCAGGTGGTAACCCTCACCTCCCCGGTTGGCCTGGGGGTGCTGATCGGGCTGTTTGGACCGTTCGAGATCATAGACGTGCTTAGTAGCGACATCGGGCCACATCAATACCACGTGCGCGCCAATGCCGTGGCGGCCGTGCAACCGATGGCCAACGACAACGGCCATGTTTGGCTGGTCAACAACGAGGCGTTGTATGTGTCGGCCGGGGCGCTCGCTGCATTGGCAGCGCTGCTCGTGGGTACCGTCCCTCCCGGCCCGGTTCCGAACAAGATCTGAACACGATGTGCGCGGGCGCCGCCGGCTGGGGCTTGGCATCGTCTGTTCGCACGTGCACGGCTCCGTTGAGCAGCCCTGCGCGACGGATCTCGAGTATCTTCGGTATCTGCACGGCAGGTCGAGTCGGCCTGCGAATCACCGCGACATCAGTACTCCCGTGCCCGCTGGAAATGGGAAGCAGGGACGTTCAGCCGATCAGTTGTCGGGAGCGATCGACGGGGCGTCCCCCGCGGGCACGGAAATGGGCGACGGGCCGCCTTTTGCCGCGTGGTACTGCACGCGCTCGCGCGCAGCGAGGTATCGGTGCGTCGGCACCGTGGCCAGTTGCGTGTCGTGTAGCTGCAATAGTGCCTCGATCGCGCGGCGCTCGTTTTCATCGAGCG
>NZ_JAAGNW010000242.1:6447-8582 GCF_010645215.1 Burkholderia multivorans
TTGCTTTTCTCGATGCGCGCCGCCCAATCGGCGAGGGCGCTGTCTGCTCGTTGGAGCAGACACAACGCCTCGCCGCGTGCGGGCGGCTCACATAGAAAGAACGCCACGGCTAAGGCGCTCTGCAAGTCGGCGAGCTGCCGCATTCCTCCCTTTCCTGCCGCGAGCGTGGCAAATGCCAAGTGGCACCTCAACTGCAGATGCGCGACGTGTGCGCGCGGCAGCGGCAGTAGTTGTGCCTTCGTCTTGTGCTGGCCATTCGCAGTGCGTCGCTTCATCGGAATAGGGCGGTCGGGCATGGATAAAATTTATGCTGCTGCATACGCTGGGTTCGGCAGTCTTCGCGATATGGTCGACATAGTCCCTGACTGTTTTGTTCGATCGCGGCATGAGCATATACCGCCGGACCGATTACGAAGATCCGCGATCACAAGCGTACAACCGGCTGCTACCAGAGCGTAAAGCACGGTACCGCCTCCGGGGCTTCACGCCGTACGCACCTTTTGGAATATTTTTCTGAATGGAAGATAAATGCTTTCATATCTTCAGCGCTGAATCAAGCTTGCTTTTGTCGAATTTCGCTGCGCCGTTCATGGTATTTTCCTGACTGCGCCGGTACTCTTCGATAATCGGTACGACGTCACTGGGGATGAATTCCTCGAATCTTCCGTTGGCGATGTGTTTTCCGCTCGCCAACAAGATGGGATCCTGTCCGTCGACACAACCAAGGTTGGGTTCGTGGACGAAATATCCGAGAAGATGCTGGAGGCGACGCGGAAAGTATCGGACCTGATCCAGGGGGATAGAAAGATAGTGATTCTCCGCCTGCCGCAACCACCCGAGACAATAGCTCAGCACGAGCCCGGTTCGGGAAGCATCCGACCGGTTGGCTCCGCCGCCGTGCAGCAGGCCGCCGAAGTAGATCAGGACCGATCCGGCCGGCATTGCGCCGGCGACAGTTTCATGCGGTTCCGGTTGCCGATCGGACGGCCATCTATGGCTTCCGGGGACGACTTGAGTCGCGCCATTTTCAGCAGTGAATTCGTCGACGGCCCACATGCAATTGATCATGGCCTGAGTTCCCGGGTGCGTGAACGGGAACATCGCGTCATCCGAGTGGGTCATCTGTGCGATCTCACCAGGGAAAATCTGTATTGCCTGAGTGAGATTCAGTTGATATTGACGGCAGGAATTAAGGAGGTGATGATCCATGACATCCAATATTACTGGATGAATCGCCATCGTACGTGAGATGGGCGATTTGCTAATCACGCCGCTGATGCGTTTGGTCAACGCCCCAAAGAAACCTCCCCCGCACATCGGAACGGGTTTGAGCCCGCCGGCGATTTCCGACTGCAATTGACTCAATTCGTCTGGTGACAATAATCCATCAATTACCACGCACCCGTCCTCTTCGAGAATGTCGTTGATAACGGAAGACGGGTCGCGGGCGCTGGCATGCTTTAATCTAGGCATCACATTTTCCGATTGGTCATGAAGGCTGGAAGCTACTGCATTCTTCTCTGCTGCTCAACTGACAAAATCGACAGGTCAGTTCAGATAACCAAGATTGATCGATTCGTCGATGGTGAAAAATATCTTCCTGAATTATTTGATCTGAAATTTTGAATGCTTCGGTTGAATTTTATCAAGGAGCGCAGCACTATACGGCCGACACCGGCAAACCCGAGCGCGGTACAGGAAAATCCCCTGAATCGAGAAGATTGGTATTGAAATCGCATGATTGCGCCGCGAGCCGGGAGAACTCGGCATATACCGGGTGCATGCGGTCCGCCCGATGCAAAGCAACGAATCGGACCGTCGGCAGTGCGGGGCAAGTTGGCACCGCCTCCAGCCATCCGCGGTCGATCATGTGCCGAAGGCATGCAGTCGGCAATATGCTTATGCCCAGGCCGGAGAGCGTCAAGCTGATCTGTGCGACCAGACTATTGCTGGTAATGATTCGGCGGGTATCCACACCGTGCTCCTGTAGAAAACGCGAATACAACTCGCCGGTACCCGACGAACCATTCTGCAGGATCAACTGGTGCTGGGCGATGTCGCCCAACGGTATCGGAGAGTCGCGGCGCGGTACGACACCCGGCGCGGCCATCCAGGCGTTGTGAACATCGCCTACT
>NZ_JAAGNW010000243.1:0-2801 GCF_010645215.1 Burkholderia multivorans
GCATCGGTCTGCGATGCAAGGCGGACAACTTCCTGTTCGGCATCGTCGCCGCCAAACGTCTGGCCCATTGCATCCTGACTATCGGAATGGTTGTCGCTCATGGGTTCTCGCTTATGCATTGTCGCGACAATCACCGCCTTGCACGATGCCGCCGACCGTCGTCTTGTCGCCTTTCACGATGTCATAGCGTCGCATTTGCGTCTCCTACACGGCACCGGGTCGCTGGCGAAGGCTATCCAGCAACGTATCCCATACCTGTAGCGCGCCTGCCTCGTCGACCGGTGACGTTGCCTGATCAGGCGGCAGATCGCTCCGAGAAGGGGTGCCCAACAGCAACTCGACCGAGGTATGCGGTTGCGCGAGCGTGGCTGGATTGCCCGGCGCCAGCAGATAGAAGCGGTAGACCGTCACCGCGCCGTCCTGAAGCGCAAAAAGCACTTCCTCGGCACTCATCCCGGCGACCACCCGCTTGCCCTTGCGCAGAATGCGATGGCTCCCCGGCATGTGATCGAGTTGCGCGCGCAGTTCTGCCAGATTTTTGGTGAGCGGTTGCGCCTGATCGTCATCGGTCGCTTCGCGCGTCTTGATCAGGAGAAGTGCCGGCCGGCCCGGCATCAACGCGAATGACTGGCTGACATCTTCAGGATAGGTTGACGATCCGGCGACAATCCCACCGTCGAAGCAAAAACCCGACTCAGTCGGCACTGTCCAGTTATCGCGCTCCTTGATACGTCTGTACATGTCCTCGTAAATGCTTTCGGAGAGGTCAAGACCCGCGGCCCCAAAAGTCCCGGAGGTTGTGAAAAGCGTGTGCCCGGCAAAGATGTAGCCCTCCGAATCGAAAGGGAGTTTATACGCCGCCGCTACAGCATCATTGAAAATGAAGACCCGGGAATTCTGCACGGGCGAAAATGCCTTCTCCAGCCACGCATGAGACGTTTCGGCATTTCTATTACCAGGATCCACTCGCTTTCTTGTCCGAAGCTCGTTCTCTCGCGCCTCGACTTTGCTGCGATAAACGTCGAGCGACGTATCATGGATCGTTGCTAGTTTTTCGCCCCGCCATTTGTAGGTCTGGTTCGAAATCTCACTCGACATCGGCCGATCGAACATCAAGCGGCCGACACACCACGGACGTACTTTTGACCACATCGGATTGTTCATCGTCGGTTCCACGGAAAGCGCAAGAGAGCCAGCACAAAGACTTACCAACAAAATGAAGGGGCGAAGGAGGCGAGCCATTAATATGTTCTCGGCGTCTTAATATCATTGACGATCTGGACCAAGCTGTAGAGTATCGCCCAGCGAGTCCATGGGTGCGCATAGCTGTTCATGTGCTGATATCCGCCCTGCACAAATACCATCTGCACACCCCTGACCGGATCACCAGGGACATCAGGCTTCAATCCGCGCGCCTGCGCGTCGGCTGACCACACCGGAACGGTGCCATCGCCGCGGATAATGCCTGTCCTGGTTGCTACCTGCGCCCAGTCAGTCCTGGCATTCACATCGGGCAAAGTGTTCGTCTTCCGGACTGCGAAGGTCACACTCAGCTTGCGCTCCTCCAAAAACACGCGGATCTCGCCTTTGCCCGAATCGTGCAGCAACTTCGCCGCCTGAAGTTCTGCCGCTTGCACGTCGGACGGCACATCTCCCGTCCAGATTGCATTACCCCACGTCAGCAGACTCTTCGTAGGATCGCCTTTTTCGATAGCTGGCCCGCCCTTATCGCTGAACCCCGCTGTCATGCTGCGCTTCGTCGGCCTGAATTCGAGGCCGCCCTCACCGTACGCCACATAGGTCGCACCATGATATTTGCCGATTAACTGATTTTGTCGTTCAACGACTTTCGTTATGGTTTTCGCATAGTGGTCCGCCAGCTGAACTTCCCGCCCAATCTCCTTTAGCCGCTTCATCAGGATACCTGCTGGATCGAGTTGTTCCTCACTCGGTAACAAACCGTACCACTGCGCATTCAGATACAGGTCGTTCAATACATTACCGTCGCGCGGGAACGCCATCAGCATCTTTCCGTTCGGTCGAGCAAAAATCCACCACGGGGCACCATCGTGATAATCTGGCATCGGCGTCAACTCCAGCGGCCCCGGCGCATTCGCGATCACCGCCATGAACTCGTCGGCATCGCGTCCTAGCAAACTGCCATTGACGAAACCATCCATGCCGCCTTCAGGGCCCCCGCCGGTCTTGAATCTCTTTGCCGCAAGCGGCGCACCAGTAGCGGGTTGGCACCCGTGAAATACTCCATGTGCAAGGCCTTCGAGCCCATGATTCGCCACCGCAAAGCGAGCGACCAGACCACCCATCGAATGCGTCAGAATAATCGCCTTGCCGGTATCATTTTCCTTGCAGATCTCTCTGACGCCCATCAGCCGCGTCGTCTTCTTTGTCTGTGGATCGAGGACGTTCAAACCTTCAACCACATCTCGCCCCGACAGCTCGTTCGATTGCAACCAGTTGTATCCAATCGCATAGATGCGATAGCGATACTTCGCGAATTTCTCGAATTCCTCTGAGTCCGGTGCGATCGCCTGTCCCTTTCCTGCATGCGCAAAAGCGCCGTAGATCTTCGGATCGGTTCCCAGCACAGGATTGAGCGTCCATTTCTCGCCCCCAGGATCAGGATTGATCCACATGCCTTCTGGTTTGCCGAGCAGCATAGGATTGTTCAACTGCCTCTCAAGCCACAGCAGAACAGGCTGATAACCCGTCCGGTAGACGAAGCCCCACCCGCGTCGTCGCGCCTCCTCCCCGGTAATCGGATCCTGCTTCCCCAGATCGAT
>NZ_JAAGNW010000243.1:2811-4788 GCF_010645215.1 Burkholderia multivorans
CCACCCAGCGATGAGCGAGCACAACGCGCCAAGTGTTGCGACGATCGTGTCGGTATTCGGTGGAGACCATGCCGCGTCGCCACTGTCCTTGGTGACCAAGGGCGAGCCCATCACCCCCGGTATGAAAATCACGGGAATGATCGGACGCAGGTCATGCAAGCTCTCCTTCGCGCGGGTATCGTCGGCCGGCGTCAAGGGCACCTGGGCCGATGAGTGACCGTCCGCATCGGTCTGCGATGCAAGGCGGACAACTTCCTGTTCGGCATCGTCGCCGCCAAACGTCTGGCCCATTGCATCCTGACTATCGGAATGGTTGTCGCTCATGGGTTCTCGCTTATCCCTTGCTCGCACCAGGACGCAGCGCCCGGATCACCATGGTTTCGATGTCGTTGCTTTTCTGCTCGGTCGTATGCCCGAATTCATCCGTGACACCCGTCAGACGCGTACCGTCCCCACGCACTATCTCGTAGGGGTGGTTCTTGAGCGGGTCGCCTGTGATCCGGTCGCGCAGAAGATACTTGTCGTTAAACGCCGGTTTATCGAGGCTGTTCATATGCTCGGCCACCGAACCGGGCCCCTGTCTGCTGAATGCCGCCGACTTGATCGTGCGTGTACCGCGCGTGCCGTCCTCGATACCTTCGGAGGTAATGCGAATATATGAGCCGCCGCATTTGAGCATCAACTCGGTTTTCGCGTCGATCTCGATACGGCCGTTATTGCTCTTGAGCGTCAGGCCAAGTTCGGAGAACAATCGCATCTGATCGGTGAGCGCCTGGATATCGACCGCGCCTTTTCCGGCGATCAGTTTCATACCGGCGCGCTGGACGAACACGCTGATTTTCTCCGCAACACTCGCAACCAGCGATTTCCCGATGGCCCAGTAGGTATCCTTGCCGCTCACGAAGTTCAGATGCTCGTCAGCAACCATCTGTGCCGATGCGCGCGTGGTAAATCCCATGCTCTCCTGACTCGACCCAAGCATGATGGGTTTGGAGAATGCATTCGCATTTCCTGTCCCACCACCTGCCGCGCCACCGCCGCCGACCACCCCCGCCTTGCTGTGCCGAGTGGCCTTCGCGAACTGCGAAAGCGCCTCGCGACCAGGCTTCATATCCTCGGCCTTGGCCGTCGAACTCGCAAAAGAAAGCGATTCGACCAGCAGATCGGCGCGCGCCAGAATCTCGCTCGGCTCGGTGCTATCGAGTGGTTGGTCATCGAAGCCGATCTGATGTGTACTGAGGAACAATCCCTCGCCCGCGTGGACAGCGCCGGCGTAGTCGGTACGCAACGTGAAGCCGCTACCGGTGTAGGCACCGCGTGAATTGCCGTCCTGAACGATCTGATAGCCGAGATGGAGGCTGCTCATGCCGTGGCTGCTCATGACCCGCATCCGCAGCTGGCCCGTTGAATCATCCATCACGTACTGGTTGTAGCCGCCGCCTCCGCCGTACTCCAGGGACTGATAGCCGGACAGCCAACCGTTCGAGTGCCACCGTGGTTTCTTCGCACCGTTGTACACACGATGGAGCGCGATCGGGCGGTCAATGTCATTCCCGATGTGACCGATGAGCAGTTCCTCTCCCGCGCGCGGCATGTGGACGCCGCCATAGCCATCCCCGGTATCGGACTGCGCCACGCGCACCCAACATGATGCCCGTTCGTCGGCTTCGTTGAGTCGGTCCCAGATGAACAGCACTTTCACCCGGTTCAGCTCATCGGTGTAGCACTCCCGGCCTTTGGGTCCCGCCACGATGGCTGATTCCAGTTTCGCTTCGGGCTTGCGATGTTCGAACGGGCTTCGGTACGGCACCGCCGTACGCTGCGCTTCGCTGCAGATCCGGTAGAAGCCGGTCGAGCCGTCCTCGTGGCTCACGCCGAATATTTCACCGGGATCGTCGGCGCGGGCCCGTGCGAGCTGGTTGCTCAGGCTGTGCGGATAGTTTGCTTCGTGTCCCGAGAGAGGAAGATTGTTCTCGA
>NZ_JAAGNW010000243.1:4798-8582 GCF_010645215.1 Burkholderia multivorans
CACTCAACCTCGATGCTCGCGAATTCGTTTTGGTCCACAGCGTCCCGGTCGTGCTCGGGATGACCGGTCAACGTGAAGCGTCGTCCCGCGTCCATCGCGCGCAGGCCACCCATTCCGTTAAAACGCTTGGCCCGGGACTCCCATTCCTCCACACGAATCTTCGACAGCTGATCGCCACGCTTTTGTTCCGGATACGTATACCCGCCGGTGTACTCATAGACTTCGGCTTGAATGGGCAACGCCCCCTGATTCGCTATCGTCGGGATCGACGTCCCTTTCGGATTGGCGAGCGCCGGAGGATGCTTGTAGTCAAACGTGCGAGTCGATAGCAGCACGGATTGCAGCGTCCGCGTACCCGACCATTGCGTCAGCGCATCGGCCTCGTTGCTCACGTCCGCAGGATGGAATCCGACGGCTGCCGGCGAAAGCAGTTCGAGCGCCTGCAGACGGTTGGTGATGACCAACGCATGTGATTTGCCGTCGGCAGCCTGCTGCCAGACGCCATACAGCCCTTCGGACTCGAGGAGCCGGTGAACGAAGTTCCAGTCAGTCTCGTCCTGCCGGCAATATGAGCGCGTTGGAAGTGGGTTCGAGAGTGCAAACCGGAACATTCCTTGTGCCTGAGGGTGCCGGTTGAATACATCCGAGATAATTTCGTCCGCAGCCTTGTTTTGCCAATGACGCTGGTCGCGACGGAATCTCAGGAAGTGCATCCATGAGGAAAAACCGAGCTGGTAACTTGTCAGGCTTCCGTCTGTCCCAAGCCGACGCGCTATATGCACATAGCCGTGATGCGGCAAGTAAGATCCATCGGTCTGCCGGATCCAGAGCGTCACGCCCTGGGAGATCAGCGTTTTGAGCCGGACCTCTCCCGAGCTGGACACGCAGTCGAGCAAGAAGAGGAAATCTCGGCCGATCCGTGAGCGCCCGGCGACGCGGTGGGGGAGTAAAACATTGTCTCCCGCCGGAGTATCCAGTTTCAGGAGGCGGTCCTCCTGCACCATCCGGCCAGCTATGGCCGCGACTTTCTCTCTCGTCCCCATACCTCCCTCTATCGGATCATTTACATTTTCGCGCAGCTTGAACCGGGAAAGCGTTCTGGAGGCTATCAGGAATCGCGAAACGCAAAGTGATTCAGGTGAGGTAGGTTTCCCCGCAGATATCGAGCCGCTATCGCGCTCAACCCAGTTGAAACCGGGCGCGGGCTGCCGCGATCGCGCCGCGAGAATGATTGCTAACGTGCGCAGGAACCTGATCAAACGTTACAGCGGCACCCTGCGATCAGCGCAAGCGATCTTATTCTGGCCATGCAATTGAAAGAACGCGCATGCACGCGAACAATAGTGAAGCGCGGCCGAGCGGCGGCGCGTCTGGACAATCTACGGGCACAGGAAGACGCTGTCGAACCTGTCAATCGACGATGCGCGCGACCACCTCAACGACTTCCCCTATCGAGCCTTGCGCACTGGGAACGGACGAGTCGAACCGGGACGACACGCGACACGCCACACCGGCCGCGGCCGCCATCGACACCGTAGCAGCAGCGATCGCATACGCGCCGCAAACATCCTGCCCGCTACGCCGCGCTCGCCCCCCCTTGCTCAATAACGCCGCCCACACACCCGCACCGCCGAATCGAACAATTCCTGCGCGCGCGCAAGCTCGTCGAGCGCTTCATCCAGCCGGGACATCGCGCTGGCGTAGGCCTCGCCCGACGCATCCTCGTCGTGTTCGCCGCGCACCGCCCGGAATGCCTGATCGACATTGCGCGTTGCCTCGAAGAAGCGCTGGGCGGCCAGCGCCTCGCGTGAGTGATTCATGATCGTCATTCACCGTCCTCCGTCAGGTTGCCAAGTGCAACAGGCAGACCGCCGCCATGCGCGGCGCCCACCGACCGATGCGGCCCGCCGGCCGCCGCGCATCGCGCGTGATCCTGAGTGACCTGCCGCCCGCGCGACGCGCGCGGGTGGAGTCCGGTGTCTGCGACTCAGCCGGTCACAGGAACAGGCTCACCTGCGTATGCGCCTTCCCGCTGAACCCGCGCGCCGGCTCGGCAGCCGGCGACGGTCCATCGAACAGATCGCGCGTGAAGCCGCGCACATCCTCCGCGCACGGCCGGTTGCGCAGCCGCTTCACGTGCTCCGCGTAGGTGTCGAAATCGCCGTCGCGCGCCGCCTTGTTCAACTCGGCCAGATCGCGCGCCTTCAGCACGCTCGGCTGCGCGAGCCGCACCACGTACGGCGCTTCCAGCTCGACCGACAACGCGAGCGGATATCGCTTGCCGCTCGCCGGCTCGTCGCGGCCCACGCAGTCGACCACGGCCGCGCCCTGCGCGACGCCCAGCGCGCGCCCGGTGCCGACGCTGCGCAGATGCTCCGGATACACGCTCAGGCGCGTACCGATGCTGAGCGGCGTGGGCGACGCGCAAACGAGCGCGTAGTGATGCAGGCGAGGCCGCCCCGACGGCAGCGTCGCGCGGCTCGCGATGATGGTGTGCAACGGCAGCTGGCGCACCTGGCCGCTCGCATCGACCCACGCATGCCACAGCAATCCGGCCTCCGCCTTGCGTTCGCTCGCGCGCGGCCGGCTCGCAACCGGCGAAAACAGCGCCATCAACGACCCCATGCGATGCGCGGCCACCTGCGCGCTCGTGCCGAGCGACTGGCCGATCCCCCACAGAAACCGCCCGCCGCCCATCCGCCGCTCCCATTCCTTGCGCAGCACGGTGGTGGGAAGCGCTTCGCCGGACTCGGTGCCGATCTTGGTCCAGCAAAACGTGGGGGGCAGGTGTTTCAAGGTCATCAAGCTTTCTCGGGGTGCTGCTGCTCGCCAACTTCAACGAGCAATTCAATATTCGTTAATGTATAAGTATAATGCATACCATGGGAACCCGAGACACGAAATTTTCGGTGCAGGATCTATTGAGCCGATTGGCGGCAGATACCCGCTCGTCCAGCGAAATAGCGCGACTTTCCGGGGTAAGCCAGCCGACCGTGTCGCGGCTGAGACTGTCGAACGGACGCCGGCTGCGCAAGAGCGCGCCATTCAATAAGCTATGCAGTTTCTATGGCGTCAACGTGCCCATGTCGGGCCGGCTGGCGTCCGGCTACAACGAATTGCTGCGGGATGCGATCGTCGAGGCGTGGGATGGTTCGGAAGAGCACGGCCGCGCGTTGCTGACCGTGATAGCAGGGCTGAAGGAGTTGTCGGCGAAGCCCGACGGGTAACGCATGGCGCGCGCCGCCGCCTCGGCGCGGCGGCGCGCGCCGGAAACCGCACACGCATCACGGGCGCAGGCGCGCCCGCATCACATCTGCCGGAACAGGTGCGCGTACTGCCGGCTCACCGCCACGGTCGCGGCATGCGCGCGCAGCGTCAGCGTCATCTTGCCGAAGCCGTTCACGCGCGCGCTTTCCACATGATCGACATTCACCACGGTGCCGCGATGCACCTGCCAGAAACGCGCGGGGTCGAGTTGCGCGAGCAGTTCGCGCAGGCTCGCGCGAATCCATAGCGCCCCGTCGCGCGTCGTCACGGCGACATACTTGTCCGCCGCCTCCAGATACAGCACGTCGTCCACCGGCACGAGCCGCACCGTCTCGCCCTGCGCCGCGCGCAGGAAGCGCAGCGGCGGCGCGCTCGCGCGTGGTTCGAGCCGCGCGAGCAGGCGCTCCAGCGCGGGCTGCGCCAGCGGATCGGCGGCGCGCCCCGCGAGACGCTCGCCGAGCCGCGCGACGGTGCGCGCAAGCCGCGCGGTCTCCAGCGGTTTCAGCAGGTAATCGAT
>NZ_JAAGNW010000244.1 GCF_010645215.1 Burkholderia multivorans
GCGGTTCTTGCATCTCGTCCATTCCGCGCAT
Organism: Burkholderia multivorans; assembly: GCF_010645215.1. Taxonomy (GTDB): domain Bacteria; phylum Pseudomonadota; class Gammaproteobacteria; order Burkholderiales; family Burkholderiaceae; genus Burkholderia; species Burkholderia multivorans_A. Next base: position 32 of record NZ_JAAGNW010000244.1, read on the forward strand.
CGCTCTCGCCTGCTCAAGATCATGAACACGATATCTCTAACGCACCGCCCTCAGGGCCCGTTTACACCGTATCCAAATTCAACAGCCTGCTAGGGGCGCGGCCAAAAATGGGATAATACGCGTTTAACGCCCCGCGCCCCGCATGCGCCGGGCGCCTCGAATTCCCAGGCCGGGCCGGCCAATCCTACGGCGAGACGAACCATGATCTACAGCATGACGGGCTATGCGAGCGCTACGCGCGAACTCGTGGCGGCTTCAGGCAACGGCGGTACCAGCGTGTCGGTGGAACTGCGCACGGTGAATTCGCGCTTCCTCGACCTGAACTTCCGCATGCCGGACGATGTGCGCGTGTGCGAACCGTCGCTGCGCGAGATGTTGATGAACAAGCTGTCGCGCGGCAAGGTCGACGTGCGCATCAACCTGCAGCGCGGCGACCAGAGCGCCAACGCAGGCGCGCTGAACCAGACCGCGCTGGGCCAGCTGGCCGAACTCGAGCGCGCGGTGCTCGACGCGTTTCCGGGCGTCGGCCGCATGCGTGCGGGCGAGATCCTGCGCTGGCCCGGCGTGCTGGCCGAGAGCGGCGTGTCGGCCGAGGTGCTGCGCGAGGCGGTGCTGGCCTGCGGCAAGGAGGCGATCAACGAGCTGGTGGTGGTGCGTTCGCGCGAGGGCGCGCAGCTTGCGTCGATGTTGATCGCGAACGTCGTCGAGATGGAAGCGATCGTCGCGCGCATCACGCCGCTCGTGCCGGAGCTGATCGCGAAGCATCAGCAGAAGATCGTCGAGCGTCTGCAGGAGGCGCTCGGTCTCGCCGCGCCGGAAGGCAGCATGCCGCTCGTGTCGCGCGAGGAAGCCGCCGAGCGGATCCGCCAGGAAGTGACGATGTACGGGATCCGCACCGACATCGCCGAGGAACTGTCGCGCCTGACCGCGCACCTGAATGAAACGCGTCATGTGATCGAGAAGGGCGGCCGGGTCGGCAAGCGCCTCGACTTCATGATGCAGGAACTGAATCGCGAAGCGAACACGCTCGGCTCGAAGGCCGCGGCCAAGGAACTGGCCGACGCCTCGATGGCGCTCAAGCTGCTGATCGAGCAGATGCGCGAGCAAGTGCAAAACCTGGAGTAACGCAACATGACCGACACGAACCGCGCCGCCGCCGCAGCGCATACGCTGCACGCCGGCGCTTATCCCGGCAACCTGTTCATGGTGGTCGCGCCGTCCGGCGCGGGCAAGTCCACGCTGGTGAACGCGCTGCTGGCGAAGGATCCGGAGATCTGCCTGTCGATCTCGTACACGACGCGCAAGCCGCGTCCGGGCGAGCAGGACGGCCAGCACTATCACTTCACGACGGTCGAGGATTTCCGCGCGCGTCACGCGCAGCACGAATTCCTCGAGAGCGCCGAGGTGCACGGCAACTACTACGGCACGTCGCGCGTGTGGATCGAGGAGCAGATGAAGAGCGGCCACGACGTGCTGCTCGAGATCGACTGGCAGGGCGCGCAGCAGGTGAAGAAGCAGTTCCGCAACGCGGTCGGCATCTTCATTCTCCCGCCGTCGCTGGACGCGCTCGAAGAGCGCCTGAAGAAGCGCGGCCAGGATGCGCCGAACGTGATCACGCGACGCCTGCTCGCGGCGGGCAGCGAGATCGCGCATGCGTCGGAGGCGGAGTACGTGGTGATCAACGAGAACTTCGAGCGCGCGCTCGCGGAGCTCGAATGCATCGTCTCGGCCACGCGCCTGCGGGTCGCGTCGCAATATGCGCGGCACACCGAACTTTTCATCGAGCTCGGCATCCATCTGCCTCACGCCGAGTAACGGCGGGGGCAGGGGGACATAAGGTAGAATACAAACCATATTCAGAAGGAAACCCAACATGGCTCGCATTACCGTCGAAGACTGCCTGAAGCAGATCCCGAATCGCTTCGAACTGGCGCTCGCCGCCACTTATCGTGCGCGTCAGCTCGCGCAAGGCCATACGCCGAAGATCGAAAGCCGCGACAAGCCGACGGTCGTCGCGCTGCGCGAGATCGCGGCCGGCCAGGTCGGCGTCGAGATGCTGAAGAAAGTGCCGGTTTAAGGCACACTCAGATTTCGACAGTCATGTAATCCCCGCGCAACCGACGTGCCAACCCGAGGAGGCGAATATGAGCACCACCCCATCGTCCGCCTCCGCGGATGCCAGCCCGGCTGAGGCAGCCGCCACGTCGCCCGCGCGGCAGTACACCGATGCGGTCCTCGAACAGTCGTTTCGCCATCTGTTCGGGCCGACCGCCACCCCGGAGCAACCGCGCAAGCACGGCGTCGTTTCGATCGCGAAACTGACGGCCGCGCTTGCCGAGTATCTGAGCCCGGAAGAGGTCAAGGAAGTCAAGGCTGCGTTCCATTTCAGCGACGAAGCCCACCTTGGCCAGTATCGCCAGAGCGGCGAGCCCTACATCACCCATCCCGTTGCCGTTGCCGAGATCTGCGCGAGCTGGAAGCTCGACGCGCAGGCGGTCATGGCCGCGCTGCTGCACGACGTGATGGAAGACCAGGGCGTGACCAAGAGCGAGCTGGCCGAGCGTTTCGGCCCGAAGGTCGCGGAACTGGTCGACGGGCTGTCGAAGCTCGACAAGATGGAGTTCCGCAGTCGCGAGGAGGCGCAGGCGGAGAACTTCCGCAAGATGCTGCTCGCGATGGCGCGCGACGTGCGCGTGATTCTCGTGAAGCTGGCCGATCGCCTGCACAACATGCGCACGCTCGGCGCCGTGCCGATGGAGAAGCGCCGCCGCGTCGCGCGCGAGACGCTCGACATCTACGCGCCGATCGCGCACCGCCTGGGCCTGAACAATACCTATCGCGAGCTGCAGGACATGAGCTTCGCGAATTTCAACCCGCATCGCTACGCGACGCTCGAGAAGGCGGTCAAGGCCGCGCGCGGCAATCGCCGCGAGGTGATCGGCAAGATCCTCGAGGCGGCCCAGCGGGCGATGGGCGACGCGAAGATCGAAGCGGAGATCACCGGGCGCGAGAAGACCATCTACAGCATCTACCGGAAGATGCGCGACAAGCAGCTGTCGTTCTCGCAGGTGCTCGACGTCTACGGCTTCCGGGTGGTGGTCGAGAATCCGCTCGACTGCTACACCTGCATCGGCGCGCTGCATGCGCTTTACAAGCCGGTGCCGGGCAAGTTCAAGGATTACATCGCGATCCCGAAGGTGAACGGCTACCAGTCGCTGCACACCACGCTCGTCGGCCCGTTCGGTGCGCCGATCGAGTTCCAGGTGCGCACGCGCAAGATGCACGAGATCGCGGAGGCGGGCGTCGCGGCCCACTGGCTGTACAAGAACGGCGGCGCCGACCTGAACGACGTGCAGTCGCGCGCCCACCAGTGGCTGAAGTCCTTGCTCGACATCCAGAGCGAGGCGGGGGATTCGAGCGAATTCCTCGAGCACGTGAAGATCGACCTGTTCCCCGATGCGGTCTACGTGTTCACGCCGAAGTCGAAGATCATGGCGCTGCCGCGCGGCGCGACGGCGCTCGATTTCGCGTATTCGATCCACAGCGATCTCGGCAACCAGTGCGTGGCCGTCAAGATCAACAACGAGCTGCTGCCGTTGCGCACCGAGCTGAAGAGCGGCGATATCGTCGAGGTCATCACGGCGCCGTATTCGAAGCCGAATCCCGCGTGGCTCGGCTTCGTGCGCACCGGCAAGGCGCGCTCGGCGATCCGCCACTATCTGAAGACGATGCGCCTGAACGAGTCGGTGCAGCTCGGCGAGCGGCTCGTCGACCAGAGCCTGAAGGGCTACGGGTTCGCGCTCGCGGACGTCGGGCCCGATGTCTGGGAGAAGCTCGTGCAGTGGACGGGCAACAAGAGCCGCCAGGAGATCTTCGCGGATATCGGCCTGGGCCGGCGCGTCGCGGCGGTGATGGCGAAGCGCATCGAGGTGCTGATGACCGGGCGCGACGCCGACGACGACCTGCCGCGTGCGGAGCGCCACGCACACCATGCGCCGCCCGTCGTGATCACGGGCACCGAGGGTATGTCGGTGCAGTTGTCGGCCTGCTGCCGGCCGATTCCGGGCGACGACATCATGGGCTATATCGGCATCGGCCTCGGGATGGCGATCCACACCACCGACTGCCGGGTCGCGCAGCGGATCCACCGCCGCGATCCGGGCCGCTGGATCGACGTCGCATGGGCGCCGCAGCCGGGCCGCCTGTTCGACGTCGCGGTGAAGGTGCTGGTGAAGAACACGAAGGGGATCTTCGCGCGCGTGGCGGCCGACATCACGTCGGCGGATGCGAACATCGTGCACATCGCGATGGACGAAGACCTGACCCACGAGTCGACGGTGCTGCGCTTCGTGATCCAGGCGAGCGACCGCGTGCATCTGGCCAACGTGATGCGACGCGTACGGACCAATCCGGACGTGATGCGGATCATGCGCGAGCGATCGAGCGACGACGTCGTTCATGCGCGTCACGACGGCGGCATGCGGATCGACCGGGAGCGCCAGGATTATTGATGGCCTGCCGCGAGAGGCGGCGCGAAAACATTGGAACGGCAGCCTGCGGGCTGCCGTTTTTCATGGCGCCTGAAGGCGGCGCGCAAAAGAAAAGGGCCTTCCCGGAGGAAGGCCCTTCATAAATGGCGCGGCTGGCAGGATTCGAACCCACGACCCCTTGGTTCGTAGCCAAGTACTCTATCCAACTGAGCTACAGCCGCACGCAAAGCGGTACTACTTCGAATTGTTAAGGGCCTTCTCGGGAGAAGGCCCTTGAAAAAGTGGCGCGGCTGGCAGGATTCGAACCCACGACCCCTTGGTTCGTAGCCAAGTACTCTATCCAACTGAGCTACAGCCGCACGCAGAAGTGAGATTATAGCAAAGGAAAATAAAAAGGGAAGTGGTCTCTCGCAATTTATTGGGACAAGCCGTTCGTGTACCCTTGGAAGCCTCTTCCATGCTGTTGACCGTGTACGTATGAACAAGGCGTTTGTGAAGGAGTCGGACGGGGACGACGATGACCTCGATCACGCGCAACCTGCGATTCCGGCGGGGGCGAAGAACTACATCACGCCCGCCGGGCACCAGCGGCTGCGCGACGAGTTGCTGCAACTGATCGACGTCGAGCGTCCGGAGGTGGTGCGCCTCGTGTCGTGGGCTGCTTCGAACGGCGACCGCTCGGAGAACGGCGACTACATCTACGGCAAGCGTCGCCTGCGCGAGATCGACCGGCGCATCCGCTTCCTCACGAAGCGTCTCGATCTCGCGGAAGTGGTCGACGCGAGCCGTCAGGAGAGTACCGACCAGGTGTTTTTCGGCGCGACGGTCGACTATGCGACGCAGGACGGCGAGGACCATACGATCACGATCGTCGGCGTCGACGAGGTCGACCTCGATCATGGGCGCGTGAGTTGGGTTTCGCCCGTGGCGCGTGCGTTGCTGAAGTCCCGCGTCGGCGACACGGTCACCCTGATGACGCCGCTCGGCCCGGAGCCGATCGACGTGCTGGACGTCCGCTATCCGGCGCCGGGCGGGGCGGCCTGACGCGGCGCGCGATACGCGCCGGAGGTCCACGAAAAAGCGCCCCGTCGGGGCGCTTTCCATTGCGGCGTACGCTGCCCGTTTAGAAGCGGTGGCGCAGGCCGGCCGTGACGGCGATCTGCTTCTCGCTCGACGACGCGCCGCCGATGCCGTTGATATAGGCGCCGAGACCCGTGCCGTCGGGACTGACCTTCTGGTACTCACCCTGCAGGTACACGTCGGTGCGCTTGGACAGCGCGTAGGCGGTCTGCAGGTTGAACTGGTTCCAGCCCGGGTGGCCGCCGTTGAGGAAGCCGGCGGTGTAGGTGTACGAGCCGGCCAGCGTCCAGGCCGGCGTGAACGCGTAGCGGGCATTCACTTCGTAGTTGTTGAAGCGGACGAATGAACCGTCGAGCGTCACACCGCTCGAGACGCCCGATGCGCCGGAGGCGATGCCGAGGCCGTTGTCCACGCGGGTCTGCGTGAACACGAAGCCTGCCGTTGCCGGACCGTAGGTGTAGTTGATGCCGCCGCCGAACACGCGCTGACGCTGGCCGACGAAGGTGTTGTCGCCCGCGACTGCGCCGCCCGAATTGCTCACCTCGGGGGCGGTCAGGCCGGAGATGTTGTTGTTCAGCTGCAGGTAGCCCGCGCCGATGTTGAAGCCGGCGTAGGTGTAGGAGGCGCCGACGCTGTAGGCGCGATTGTTCGAGAACTGGGTGCTGTTCGAGAAGCCGTACAACGCGCCGAGTTTCAGGCCGCCATAGTTGACGCTGGTGTACTTGATCGCGTTGTTGATCCGGAACGAATTGTTCAGGTTGTCGTTGTCGAACGGGTGGGCGAACTCCGTGCCGCCGAACTGCGTGCCGGTCAGCGACAGCGGTCCGATGAAGTCGACGACGCTGTCGTATTGGCGGCCCAGCGTCACCGAGCCGAACTGGTCCTGCGACAGGCCGACGAACGCCTGGCGGCCGAATTCGCGCCCGTTCTGCTTGAGCGTGCCGTTGTTGATGCCGAAACCGTTCTCCAGCACGAAGATCGCCTTCAGGCCGCCGCCGAGGTCCTCTGCGCCGCGCAAGCCCCAGCGGCTGCCGTTCACCGAGCCGCTCGTTTCCGACCACGCACTGTGGCCACCTTGGTTGTTCGCGTAGGTGATGCCGGCATCGATCAAGCCGTACAAGGTGACGCTGCTTTGCGCGTGCGCCGCGCTGGCGAAGACACTGGAAAGGGCTGCCACGATGAGAGTCTTTTTCATTGATCTATCTCCGTTCGGTACAGGATGGATGACGCTCTGGCCCGCATTGTTGGATGCCCCCGGGGCGGCGCTGCGAGAGGGAGGTGCGCCGAGGGAGATGCATCGGGCGCCACGACGCCCGTTCCAAGCGTTTTGAGTGTAGAGAGCGAGGTCTGCGTCCGCCGATTCCAGATTAAGCAATAATCAATTTAAGTTCACGCAATGATTTCGAGTTCGGCTGGAAGCCTTGCCGGGCAAGGTCGGATCGCCGTTGGGAGAGCGTTTTCAGGATTTCAAACTGATTACGGCGTTGCGCGGTGGCGACAAAGGAGCGTGGCCGGGCGGGCGTCGTACAATCCTGTGATTATTGACGCTTCGGCAATAGAGGTTTGTGTAGAGCATGGCTGATGAAGCGATGCCAAGTCGCTATACTGCAATCTCTGCTTTACGAAGCAGACTTTTTCGTTGACGGAAAAGATCTCCAAACCTTTGTCAGCGCGACTTTCCGGTCGCGCTTTTTTTTGCCCGCCGATTATTGTTCATACCAACGGCGCCGACGTGCCGGCGGCGCTGCATCGGTGTCGTCGCTGGGCGGCATCGCGGGTTGCGCCCAGTCTTCCATCACGTAATGCCGCGCATCGAGCGGCGCGGCGAGCAGGTTTTGCCAGTGGTCGCCGTGCCAGTTCGCGTCGAATGCGGGATCGAGCAGGTCGGGGGAAATCGGGGCACGATCTGGTCCGACCCTGCGGCGGGCAAAACCGAGCCGATGAGCGAAGCGTCGGATTCCATCCAGCATGACAATCTCCCGAGCCATTCAGGCACTGTGCAGGCGCGAGTCAGCTTGGCGAATGTTTTTATGAAATACAATGCGGATAAATACTGAGTCAATGCGAATTTTTCTTCTCGCAGGTAGAACTTGCGATCGCACGGATATTTCCTAATCCCACCCGGCAATAATGACAGGTGTCGTTGCAGAATATTAATCTTTTGCAGGAAGTGTACCGATTCCAGTTGTATTAGCGTCAATTAAGATAAGCGGTCATCAAAAATTTTCTTGACTGAATTGGATGCTCCAATTTATAAAAGCAGCACTAAGCCTTCGGTGCTTTCTGCCTCCGGTTACGAGGGTGGGGGATGAGGGATTTTTAGTGACGGCATAAGGGCGCAGCCCGATTTATTTAAATTTAGTGGGGAACAAGGAATATGGATACCGGTATCGTGAAATGGTTTAACGATGCTAAGGGCTTCGGCTTTATTACGTCGGACAATGGTGGTGAGGATTTGTTTGCACATTTCTCCGAAATTCGGATGGATGGCTTCAAGACCTTGAAGGAAAATCAGCGGGTGTCGTTCGAAGTAAAAACCGGCCCCAAGGGCAAACAGGCCGCGAATATCCAGGCGCTTTGAACGCCGGAAGCGCATGAGGGTCGTGCGAACCCCCGCTCAGGCGGGGGTTTTGGTTTTCATGACGGGTAGAATGCCGGCTGGCGCCGTGCAGGATCCGGCGCATACTGCACCGAAACAGGAAGCGCCGCCTTTAGCTACTCATGTCCGAATCGCAATTGCTCCACCCGGCGACCGACGCGCCGATCGTGTTCGTCGACCTGGAAACGACAGGCGGCTCCGCCGCCGACCACCGCATCACCGACATCGGCATTGTCGAGGTCGGTGCGGATGGCACCGTGTCCACCTGGACGACGCTCGTCAATCCGCTGCAGTCCATCCCGCCGTTCATCCAGCAACTCACCGGCATCACCAACGAGATGGTGCGGGGTGCGCCGACCTTC
>NZ_JAAGNW010000245.1:0-1066 GCF_010645215.1 Burkholderia multivorans
ATCGACGTCCGCGAAATGGATGCCCTTGATCGACGTCACCTGCGGTATGCGTCCGAGCAGATCGCCCAGATCATCCTGATAAAGACGGTAGTTGCCGGCGCCGAGCGCGTCGAAAATCGATCCTTTCGGATAGCCGAAACCATCCAGCTTCAACCATATGGCCATCTCCGCCGCGCTCGGCGAATGATCGAGCCCGACCGACGAAGCGCCATGCAGGAAATAACGATTTGGCCAGGTGGGACCGGGCAGTGACGAATACCACCTGTCGCACAGCACGAACTGCGTCGCTAGCTGGAACAGCGCGGGACACTGCACCGGGGTGTTGACGCCCTTCATGACATCCCCCGCGTCGCCGCCTTGCGGCGGCGGGTCCTGCTGATTTCGCTTGGTCGCGTAGTTCGAGGCGAAGCCGGAGTTGTCGATGGCGGGATAGGTCTGGCCTGGCTGGAACTGCGCATTTTTACCGCACAGCTGCTCAAGCACGTCGGTGAATTCATGCCCGGGATCGGTGGGCATCGGATCCGGCGCGCCGCTGCCGAACGCATAGGGGGTGCCGTTGACAGTATTCGAGTTCGCGCCGGTGGCAGCGCCGGTTCCGGCTATGCCCGACAGCCCGAACAGATGGTCGAACGAGCGATTTTCCAGCATCAGCACGAATACATGCTGGATGATCTGGTCCAAACCGCCACCGGCCGCAGCGTTTGCATTCATGAATGCGCACTCCCGTAGGTCACACGACGGCGGGCCTATTTTTCTGATTGCGTGGACTTCGGATCGCGCAGCATCTTTGCCGCATCAGACGCGGCTTTTCTCCCCGTTGCCATATCCACCCCTCGGAATAGTCACATCGATTGATGCGATTGACTGACCATAATCCTATGAAGGGGTAAGCGAAATTTCAAGGCAACCCTGTCCCGACGAACACGGCTTGCATCGGCGACCAAGCGACCATTCGGCGATGCAACACTGACGGTCCCCTTACTGCACATAATCCTTGGGCTGCACCGCCAAATCGAGGACCGAACCCGCCCGAAGAACCGTGAGCCTGATGGGCGCATCATCGCGC
>NZ_JAAGNW010000245.1:1076-8061 GCF_010645215.1 Burkholderia multivorans
CGCGCGTCCTGAGCCTGGACCTGATCGCAGCCACCACCGCCCCCGATACTTCCCCCCCCTCGATCCCGATGACGCGATCTCCTTCCCGCAACCCGACCTCGTCCGCGGGCGAACTTTCCCTGACATAGCTGACGCTTGCCATACCGCTGTTCGCATACTCGATCCCGAAACCCGCTCTGTTATAAGACGAGGGAAGAGGGCTGCCAGGCACATCGGATTGCGCGATCCACAGCCGCCGCGCCTTGTAATCGAACGTCACGACACACGACCCCAACAACGCATCCCCCACATCGGCGGCGAATTCCGCATCGGTGTTCAACCCGCCGTCGACGCTGGAAAACATCCCGACGACATCGGCAAAGGTCATCGTCCCGATCGTGACCGACGAGATTCGCCCGGCCTTGATCGCGCTGCCTCCGCCCACGGCGGACAGTGATCCCCCGATGTCATACAGCCGTTCAGGCAGCGCCGTGGGATGCGCGATACCGAACGTCCGATTGACGAGAAGCGCCCCATTGAACCCGGTATCGAGCCAGAAATAGTCGGCCACGCCATTCATCGACCCTGCCACCACGGGTACGGTGTGATCGAGTGCGATAGCAGAAGCCGCCGAACCGCCGGCCGTCGCCTCGCCGGGTTTAAGCGAGAGGCTGATCGTCCGCTTGGGAAAATCGAAAGTCGTTGTAAACCGCGCAAGCACTTCGTAACCGATCAATCCGGCATCCTGCGGGTCGACGCCATTCGAATCGCCGTCCCTGACGGAAACAAACTGATCTCGCAGATGCGCAGCCCCGATGCGCAGATCCCCGATCTTCGCGAAGCGCATCGTGGTAGCCGCACCGGTTATGCCCGTCTCCTGTCCTTTCCCGAACAGCTTGAGTCCTGCGGCATCGGCGGCAGCCCGTGACATCATCAGCGCGCCGCCGCTGTCGAACAGGAAGCTGAACGGTCCTTTCCCGTTGATGAAGACGTTGACGCGCGGTTTCCCGCTTCCGTCCATCGGAATCGTCGTGGTGTCGCCGCCGTCGATCCAATGATCGCTCGATAGGGATACCGGTTTTTGTACTCGCTCATCGACCCGATCCGAGGCAGCACCCGTCTGTACCCGAACGGCGCGCAGATCCCACTGATTGCCGTCGCGATCCACGATGCGTTGCCTGAAAGGCATGACGTGATCGCCCACGCGACGATAGTCCGAGTAGGTTGTCGACGCGACGTCCGGCTCGTCTCTCCGGGACCAGCTCAGCGGCCGATGCGTCGCGCGGGAAATCCAGGCAGTGGTCACCTTGCCGCCTTGCGGCGACACGCTCAGCTTGTCGGCAGTCGTGCCGTTGATCTGCCCGGTGCCCAGCGAGGTGATGTTCGCCGGCCAACACGGATTCGATATCCCGCCGCTCAGCCAATAGGCATCGCTCGCGATGCCTGCCCGATAGCCGGCGAAATCCGCATCGCTGACGATACCGCCGGCATCCTTGACCCACGCCCGGGCGCCCGATACGCCGAAGGCGAAATCCGCGGGGCCTGTATCGGTAACCTGGAGCGTCGCCGTTCGTCTTCGCGGATCAACTGCCATGAAGAACTTCCCGACGAGCCCCTTCGATCGGGCGGTGCCTTCAATCAGAAACGGGCGGCAGTCCGCCGGCGCGCTGGAAGAAGAGGGCATACCACGTTGGCCACGCACGCTTTGCTCCGCAACGAAGCGCACTTCCCCGGTATCCGCCCGTACCGCGCCGGCCGTCAACGCAGCGACTCCCAATACCAATACGACCGAGAAAGAAATCTGGGCGGAGATGAATCGCGGAGCGGCCATAGTCAGGTTGTGCAAGCCGAACGTGAGGAAAAGCGATTCTACGGCGCGCAAAAATTGCCGGCAGCCGCCGCGCCCCTGGTAATACAAAACCCTCAATCCAATCACCATCCAGCACGAATCAAAAAAAACCTCCCCACCGCGACGGATTCCCGCGCCCCCTCCGTTTAACGCTCATCTCCCCCGCGCGAAGGAACGAGCATGTCCCCATCTTCCGATCCGGCTTCAGCGGCGATCGCGATGAACCGCTTCGGGCTCGGCGCGCGTCCGGACGAAGCGCCGCCCGCCGATCCCGCCGCGTGGCTGCGCGCGCAGCTCGGCCATTACGACCCGGCATCCGCCGCGTGGGCTTCGGAACCCGATTCCGCGACCCTGTTCGGCGCGTACGCCCAAACCCGCCAGCAAGAAAACCGCGCCCGCGCCGCAAAAATCACCTCGGATGCCCAGCCATCGACATCCGCCGCGGCCTCCGGCGCCGACCCCGCCCAGCAAGCCACGCGCAAGATGCTGCGCGCCGAGGTCGGCGACCGCTACCGCTCGGCGGTCGACGCCCGCGTCAACAGCGCGCTCGTCACGCCGACCCCGTTCGTCGAACGCCTCGTGCATTTCTGGGCGAACCACTTCGCGGTCTCCACCGAGAAACCGCAGGTCGCCATGCTCGCGGGCGCATTCGAACGCGAAGCGATCCGCCCGCACGTGCTCGGCCGCTTCGAGGACATGCTGGTCGCCGTCGAGCAGCACCCGGCGATGCAGTTTTTCCTCGACCAGAGCGCGTCGGTCGGCCCCGACAGCCCGGCCGCGATGCGCGCCGCGCAGCGCAATCCCGCGCGGCCCCGCGGCCTCAACGAGAACCTCGCGCGCGAAATCATGGAGCTGCACACGCTCGGCGTGCGTAGCGGCTACACCCAGCAGGACGTGACGGAATTCGCGCGCGCCTTGACCGGCTGGAGCATCGCGAACCTGCAGGACGCGACGCGCCTGGGCGCGACCCCGGGCACCTTCGTGTTCCGGCCGGCGCTGCACGAACCGGGCGCGCGCACGGTGCTCGGCCGGCGCTATGACGACAGCGGCGAAGGCCAGGCCCGCGCGGTGCTGCACGACCTCGCCATCGCCCCCGCCACCGCCACCGCGAAGCATGTCGCCACCCAACTGGCGCGGCATTTCGTCGGCGACCAGCCGCCGCCCGCGCTGGTCGAACGCCTCGCCGCGCGCTTCACCGAAAGCGGCGGCGACCTGCCGACGCTGTACCGCACGCTGATCGATGCGCCCGAGGCCTGGTCGCCCGCGCCCGCGAAGTTCAAGACGCCGTGGGACTGGACCCTGTCGGCGATGCGCGGGCTCGGCTGGCGCGAGGTGGGCAACCTGCGCGCCGCGCCGCTGCTGACCCAGCTCGGCCAGCCCGTCTGGCGGCCCGGCTCGCCGGCCGGCTATGACGATCTGGCCGCGAGCTGGGCCGCGCCCGATGCCCTCGTGCGGCGCGTCGAGGTCGCTCAGCGCTTCGCGGCGCGCGCGGGCGATACGTTCGACCCGCGCGCGCTCGGCGCGCAACTGTTGCCGGGCACGCTGGGCGCGCCGACCGCGCAGGCGATCGCGCGCGCCGAAAGCACTTCGACCGCGCTCGCGCTGTTGATGGTGTCGCCGGATTTCCTGAGGAGATAGCACGATGATGTCCCGCCGCCATTTCATCCGCGTCGCCGCTGCCGGCGCGGGCGCGCTGCTCGTCGCGCCGCGCATCGCGTTCGCGCGCGCCGGCACCGAGCAGCGCTTCGTGTTCGTGATCCAGCGCGGCGCCGCCGACGGGCTCAACATCGTCGTGCCGTACGCCGAGCCGGCCTATGCGACCTTGCGCGGTCCGCTCGCCGTGGATCCCGCCGCCGCGACCAAGCTCGACGGCACCTTCTCCCTGCATCCGTCGCTGGTCGAGACCGCGAAGCTGTACGCGGCGCGGCAGGCGTTGTTCGTGCATGCGATCGCATCGCCGTACCGCGACCGTTCCCATTTCGACGGCCAGAACGTGCTGGAAACGGGCGGCCGCACGCCGTACCAGGTGAAGGACGGCTGGCTGAACCGGCTCGCGGGCCTCTTGCCGCCCGCGCGCACGCCGGCGATCGCCTTCGCGCCGACCGTGCCGGCCGCGCTGCGCGGGCGCGTGGAGGTGGCGTCGTACGCGCCGTCGGGCCTGCCGCCCGCGCCGGACGATCTGCTCGCGCGCGTGACGGACCTGTATGGGCGCGACGCGCAGCTGCGTCCGCTGTCCGACGAGGCGATGGCCGCGCGCGGGCTCGCGGGCGACGCCAAGGCGCGGCAGGATCCGGCGGGGCTCGGCAAGTTCGCGGCGACCTTCCTCGCGCGTGACGACGGGCCGCGGCTCGCGATGATCGAGACGGGCGGCTGGGATACGCACAGCGCGCAGAATCCGCGCCTCGCCACGCAGCTGAAGGCGCTCGATACGCTGCTCGCGGCGCTGCGCGACGGGCTCGGGCCGGTGTGGGATCGCACCACGGTGCTGGTGGCGACCGAGTTCGGCCGCACGGCGGCCGTGAACGGCACGGGCGGCACCGATCACGGCACGGCGTCGGCGGCGCTGCTGGTCGGCGGCGCGGTGACGGGCGGCCGCGTGATCGCGGACTGGCCGGGATTGCGTCCCGGCGATCTGTACGAGGCTCGCGACCTGCGGCCCACGGCGGCGCTCGATGCGCTGATCGCGGGCGCGGCGGCCGAGAGCCTCGGGCTCGATCCGCAGCGCACGGCCGAGACCTTGTTCGCGCAGGCGGGTGCGTCGCCGCGTCCGATGAGCGGCCTGGTGCGGACCTGAACGCGACGCGTTCGGACGGGCGGGAACGTGTTTTCAGCAGTCGACGTGTGTTTCAAAACAAGGTGAAGAGGAGTATCGATGAAGAAGAATGTGCCGGTGCGGAGTCTGGTGTGGGCGGCGGGTCTGGCTGTCGTGTTGTCGGCGTGCGTGGTGGAGCCGGCGCGGCCGCCGCAGCCCGAGCCGATCGTGGAGGTGATGCCGGTCGCGCCGGGGCCGGCTTATCACTGGGTCAAGGGTCACTACCGCTGGGAAGGCAACCACTGGGCCTGGGTGCGTGGGCACTGGGCGCCGGGGTATTGATGCGTGAACGGCGTCGTGGGGCGGCGTGTCGTGAAAGGAGGCGGCGGGTGAGCGAGTGCGCTTGATGGACGCGTATATGCTGGTCGGGCTTGCATGGGTCGTGGTGATCGTCGTGGGCGACTGGCTGGTGGCGTTCTGGCTGCGCGACGAGGAGCAGGAAGACGGCGAACGCGCAACGCGTCCGCCGTCGGCACGCGGCGCGCGCGAGTCGGAAGCGGGCCGGACGGATGAGAGGATCCGGCCGCGCACGTGCGCGGCCGGCGAATCCGTGCGCGACGGCGCGTTGCGCACGAAGGCGGAGCAGCCGTGCCCGGCCGTCGCGCGGGGCATGGCCGAATCGGGCCGCCCGCCCGGGTCGATGCCGCGCTCGAACGAACAGGACGACGGCCCGCACGAGGCGAAGCCATGAAGCGGCGGCGTACCGCATGCGAGCGTTACTTTCGCACCAGCCGCTGGTAAGGAAACAGCGAACCGGCCGGCAGGAAGACAAACTGCTGCGGATCGCGGACGGGCGTCATGCCGCTGATCGATCGATAGGGATGGACGGGCCCGCCGCCGGTTCCGCGCCACGTAAAGCCCGGGAACGTCTTGTCCGGGTAGGATTCGAGATACCGTTTGATCTGGGCCCGGACGTCATCCTCGTTTGCGGCGGTGCCCAGCAGGACCGTCTCATCGATCTCGCCCGTTGCGCCGAAGCCCCCGAATTTCCCGAAGTGCCGCGTGGGCTCGGTGAACACGTCGAGGATGCCGAAGCGCGCATCACGGCCGGCGTCCAGCGAGTAGATGTAGCCGAAGGTGGCCGTTTCATCGTGATCCAGGCCCTTGATCAAGGACAGCGCATGATCCCAATGCCCATTGGGCGGTGATGCGCCGGGCACGATGTTGATCAGCCTGCCGGTCGGCCATCGCACCATGTTCACGCCGGATTCGAATTTCGTGAGCCGCCCCGGCTCGCGGATCTTCCAGCCCTTGAAGTAGAGCAGCGCCTTGCTCTCGAAGGTCCAGCTGCCGTCGTCGAGCGTGAGTTGCAGGATGGGCTCGCCGTTGTCGACGAGGTCCTTGAGGGTGCTCAGCTTGGTGATGCCGTCGCCGAGCTGGTCCTTCACGGCCTGCCGAATCACCAGTTGCTCCGGCTCTCCGCGCCCGTTCCGCACGATCGTCACGGCCGTGATGGTCAGCGTGTTGGTGGGGAAGAAGCCTGTTCTCGACGTGCGCGTGATGCTGCCGCCATAGCCGAGTATGTCCTGCACCCGTCCCTGGGTCGTGTCGCCGTAGATCCACGAGAGCACCTTCGATTGCACGAGCGAGGCCGCGGCCAGCGCGATCCCCGCTTCCTCGACGATGCCCGTCTTGGAGACGATGAGTCCCACCACGCCGTAGATCTCCCCGAGGGCGGAAAGAAACGTATCCCGGAGTTCGACGTTGTCGCTCGAATCGGACAGCGTGCAGTTGTAGACCGCGGCCGTGCCGCCGTTGGCCGTGACGTCGTTGTAGACCGTGGTGGTGGTCGAGGCGAATCCCTTCGTGACGGGGAGGTCGGGATAGTGGATGCGAAGCGTGAAGGTCGGCGGCGTCGGATGCCCGGGGTCGTTGACCGCCACGCTCAGCCGCGCGCCGTGTTCGCCGATGACGACGTCGAACGAGCAGGTGTCGTCGTGTTCGATACGGAACCACGGGCCGGCAGCGGCGATTTCCGTCGAGACGATCCTGCCGGCCAGTTTCCTGGCGGGGTCGGCGGGCTCGTGGCTGTCGGCGTGTCCATGCCATTGGGTGATCACCGGTTTGCCGGCTTCGATTCCTTCCGGAAACATCATCACGAGGCTCTCGCCCGCACGGTGCGACGGCCAGTGTGCTACGCCTTGATAGAGATTCATGTTGCGCGCCTTCATCGTTGAGAGGTGGAAGGGAAGACAGGGGGCAGCAGGGGCGGAAGGCCGGCGGATGCCGACGCAGTGCGGACGATCGATGAACCTGTGCGGCGAAGTCCCTGCTTTCGCGCGCAGGCAAGCCGCCGAAACCGGGTGATCCAGCGCCGTCGGCTTCGTCGCTTCGCCTGCCTCGAT
>NZ_JAAGNW010000245.1:8071-8560 GCF_010645215.1 Burkholderia multivorans
GGTGCGGCTCGATGCCTGCGACTTCGCTATATCTCTGCCGCAGGTGCACGACTCGCATGCCCCGTTGTGCGCGCCGTGCGTTCAAGCGCGCCCGGCGTGTCCTTGAATCCAAGCGGAAAGCCCACTCACCATGAGTTCCTCATCGATTTCGTCCATTGGGCGCGCGTCGCCCCAGCCTCACGTCACGCCGACATCCGCCTCGCTCAATTCCCCCGCCGCGAGCCCCGCGTCGCTGCGACCGCCCGCGCCGCCGCGCAGCCGCTCGGGCGGGCCGCTCAATCGGTTCCAATCGTTTTCCGCGAACCAGAGCACGCGAACCCAGACCGAGGCAGCGGTCGCGCATGCCACGCCCGTCGCAGCCGTTACGGTCGTCGCCGAGGCCACGACGGCCCACGTGCAGAACGCGACGGAGGCGACGAACGCGCATGCGCCTTTGCTTTCGCCCGCCGACGCTTTCCGTGCGCGAGCCGGAAGCATCGACTTCTCGAT
>NZ_JAAGNW010000246.1 GCF_010645215.1 Burkholderia multivorans
CAGCGGTTCTTGCATCTCGTCCATTCCGCGCATCGCTCTCGCCTGCTCAAGATCATGAACACGATATCTCTAACGCACCGCCCTCAGGGCCCGTTTACACCGTATCCAAATTCAACAGCCTGCTAGGGGATGTTTTTTAAAATGGCCTTCTCACGCTCGAGGCGTTCGATACGCGCCTCGAGTTCCTGAATACGCTGTTGATCCGGCGTGATTGCCTTACCCTGCGGCGTGACGCCCTGGCGTTCCATTTGGAGCTGGCGCACCCAGCGATGCAGTCCGTCTCGCCGACGCTGACCGAGCGGCTCGCCTCCACATGGCTATCGCCCTGGTCGAGCACCAGGCTCGCGGCTTGCCGTTTGAACTCAGGGGAAAACGCACGTCGTTGCTTGGTCATCGGACACCTCTTCATGGCGAGCATTCTCGCCTAAATCAGTGCCCGGATTCATTAGACCGCTACAGTTTTCCGTGAGCCATGCGCCGCCGGACACGCGATAAAGTTCTGTATTAGAACCTTCCTGGCGGGGCATCGGTTTCATCGGTGCGATTGTCAATGAGTGGGCTTCAATTAATTGACCGATTTGTGTTTTTTTTGGAATTTCACGGCTTTCATATTCCATTGCTAAAAATTACGAAGTATATTCAAGCGCAGATTGAACGACGCCTGAGAGGCGGAGCGACCCGGTGTGCTGTCCCGGCCGGATCGTGTGAAACGCTAATCGAACCGTGTCGCCGAGCGATGGTTCCGGCTGCCATTCGAAATGGCTGGTAGCCGCCGGACCGCAATCTTCTGCCACGACTTGAATTCGCAAATGGGCACGTGTCGAAGAACACGGCCTGTTTATCGGTACGACATAAACAACAGGGCCGCCATCATGAATATCTTCACGTAGTTCGCCGTCCATTTATTTCGACATGAACGATTGCCTTTCTTCGCGAGAATTCGCGGTGAGGCAGAGGTGTCGTCGTCCGCTTTTGCGCGGAATCTGCCGGTTTTCCTCTATCGGAATGTCCGGCCGGTGGATGAATCCTGACGCCTGCCATGCCGGTCGCGGGAACGCGCTCGATGCCGCGTCGTCTGCGCGGGGTTCCCGTTCTGGGCACAGCGGAAGCGGCTGGGCGTCCGCGATTCATGTGAGTTCTACGGTTGGCCAATTGAAGCGGAAAATGGCCCCGACATGCGTTTTTCCAATCGGATTCACCCAATTTTTATAGGATAACTAAATATGAAAAAGCTCTTGATGACGTACATGGTGTTGGCCGCCTGGGGTTGGGCATCGAGGGCGGGGGCGGCCGATACGGCGGGACTCTGGCAAGACGTTCCGGCTTCGGTGGCAGTCTCGACGCGCGGCGCGGTGACGTCTGTCCCCACGTCCTATCGCGCGGTCACGCTCGATCTGGGCAACCTCAAAACTGAATTGTCGGCGAGCGCTGCGGCGATCCGGAGCGGGCAAGGCAACAGACTCGCGTTGCCGCTGCCGGAAGGGGGCGTGACGTACTTCACCTTGTCTGAATCGGACGTGCTGCCACCGGCCCTGGCCAAGCGCTATCCGACGTTGAAGAGCTACAAGGGGGTGGACGACAAGGGACGCCGCGCCCGCGTCGACATCACGCCGCAAGGGTTGCAGGCTGCGGTGTACGGCGACAATGATGGGATGTGGCTGGTGCAGCCGGCAGGGCAACTGTCCGGTCAGGCCAGCAAGGCGGCGGACAGTGGCGATGTGTACTGGTCGTTCAGGCGGGCCGCACTGCCGGGTTCGGCCCCGTTCAACGAGGAAAAGTTCGACAAGAACCTGCTCAACGGTAGCAGAGTGCGGAAGAATTCGGGCAAGGAGGCGAGCGGCAGCGCGACCGGCGCCCGCGCGGGCGGCTCGGTGATGTACGACTACCGCCTGGCCATGGCGGCGACCAGCACATATACCAAGAGGTTCGGCGGCACCGTCGTCGATGGACTGGCCGCAGTGGCAACGATGGTCAACCGTATCAACGAAATCTACGAGAACGATCTGGGCGTGCACCTGACTTTGATCGACAGCGAAGACAAGATCATTTATACGGACACCAAGAGCGATCCGTACGCGGGCTTGGCTCCTGGCGACGATCCGATCAACAACAAGAATGTGAAAAACCTCGCCAAGGTGATCGGCAACAAGAACTTCGATGTCGGCCACGTGGTGGCGGGCGACGGCGTGGGTGGTATGGCGTCGATCGCCAGCACCTGTCAGGACGCCACCAAAGCGGCGGGCAGCACCGGCCGACTCGATCCGGTCGGCGACGCGTTCGCGGTGGATTTTGTGGCGCACGAACTGGGGCATTCGTTTGGTTCATATCATTCATTCAACGGCAATCGCAGCACGCCTGAAGAGGACGCAGTCGAGCCGGGAGAGGGTTCCACCATCATGGGTTACGCAGGCGTGTATCGTGAGGGCTACCCCGACTTCTCCTATCAACTGCATACCGATCCGTATTTCAACAGCAGCAGCATCGGCATGATCCAGGACTGGATTTCCAGCGCGGGCGGAAGCTGTGCGACGCGCACGCTCAACAAGAGCGGCGCGCCGTGGCTCGACGCGAAATCGCTAGTTCCGCCGGATGCGTTCACGGCTGGCCGGGCGCACTACACTATTCCGGCCAGGACGCCTTTCACGTTGAAGGTGACAGCGGCCAAGGGCAGCAAGGCCAGCGGCCTGACCTACACCTGGGAGCAGTTCGACTTCGGCCCGCAGCAGTTTGGCGCACTGAAGGACGACGGCCAGGGGCCGATCTTTCGTTCGGTCAAACCGCATGCGGAGGACGAGCAGACCTTCCCGCACCTGGCGGCCGTACTGGGCGACGAGCCGCTCGGCAACGGCGAAGTCTATCCCGCGACCAACCGCAAACTCAGCTTCCGCGTGACCGTGCGCGACAACGTGGCGATGGCCCGATCGCTGGGCGTGGGACCGAATACGGCCAGCGGCAACATGTATCTGAATGTGGTCGATACCGGCGGCGCATTCGCCGTCACGGCGCCGAGAGCCACGGTGAAATGGGCGGCAGGGTCCGGGCAAACCGTGGGCTGGAATGTGGCTCAGACCGATGCCGCGCCGATTGCCTGTGCCAACGTCAAGCTGGATCTGTCGCTGGATGGCGGGTATAGCTATCTGCCCAATCCGTTGCTGGCCAGCACGCCCAACAACGGTAAGGCCAAGGTCACGTTGCCGGCGGTGGCGTCGAACAAGGCGCGCATCCGGGTGAGTTGCACCAACAACGTATTCTTCGCGGTGACGCCCACGACCTTTACGATCGTGAAGTAAGGGGCGGGCGGGTGCCCAGGTTTCGGGGCATCCGTCAAGGCGGCTCTTCGTGCTGCGGAGGGCGCTGTCAACGTGCTGTTGTTCGTCGGAGCGAGGGACTTGAAGGAGTCATGTAATAAACTGGTGGTGCCCTCCCAGGGTTTTAGTCGGCATGCCACACAAGCCCGAGAACTGGGCTTCGGCAGTGGTATGACGTGCTGGCGACATCTACGAGACTGGCAGGACGCTGGTGTATGGAACGACTGCATCTGGCGATGTTTCGTCGGCTGCGTGAGCATGACCAGATCGATTGGGAGCGGGCAAGCCTTGATGGAGCCAGCGTCTCCAGCCCCCAGGGGGCCAGGAGACCGGCCCCAACCCGACAGATCGAGGAAAGCTCGGATCGAAACGGCACATCGAAGTAGACGCACGCGGCATCCCTCTGGCTGTCACGGTCACGGGCGCCAACCGGCACGATTCGATTGCGTTCGAGCCCACGCTTGATGCTATGCTGGCGGTACCGGGTCTGGACGGCCAGCCGCGCAAACGTCCGAGCAAGTTGCACGCGGACAAGGGCTATGGCTTTGCTCGTTGCTGGCGTTATCTGAGGCAGCGAGGCATCAAGGCGCGTATTGTCCGTCGTAGTGTAGAAAGTAGCGAGCGGCTCGGACGGCATCGTTGGGTCGTCGAGCGCACGCAGGCCTGATTCGCGGGGTTCGGCAAGCTCCGTATTCGCATCGAGCGGCGCCTTGATATTCATGTCGCTTTGCTCTCCCTGGCTGCTGCTGTTATCTGCTCGCGATTTGTCGATGACTTGTGTTGGCGGCTCTTAGATATCTCTACCACTTGACGGCTCGTCTGAGACGAAGCATGGTAACAACGTACCGTCCGTAAATTCAAACTGAAGGAGGACGCCATGTATCGAAGAGAACTGACAACATAATTGGAGCGGAGTACCCGACGGCCCCGAATATCCTATGCATCGTCTTCCGAGGAGGCGCCCCAGAAAGCGTCGAGCTCAGTTAAGGCTTCGTCAGGGAGTTCCATCAAATCAGTAATCAGCCAGTTCTTCGCGCCGAAGAAGCATAAGGACGCGTCGCTCGAGCTTGACAGGATCATTGCGGAGTCTTCGGCCGTTGATTCACCTTTAACTCAAAGCGAACGAGACAGAGCAGCGTATAGAGCAGTAAGTGCGCTGGCCGGGATGGTCTTCCAAAGGAACTAGGCGTCGCGCCCTTACAGCGCAGTTCGAGGTGCGTTGCCGCGTAGCCCGGTTCATTCCAATGGGTTCGGGCCGCTGTTCTAGTTTGATATCGAGTTCGTCCTCGGTGAGTGGTTCGACGGCGTCCCAGTCGAGCCCTGCCGCGCTGACGCGCGCCGCGCAGGCCGAGATGGCGCCGGGCACTCAACTTCACATAGTATTAGACATCGCCCACCGTTAGCCCATCTGCGGAGCGGACAGACGATGTATCGACGGGCTTGATACACAACTCGTGCGAATGGAACGCATCAAGTGTCGCACGATGTGAAATGCAGACGATACCCGTTTGTATCAGTTGCTGGGTGAGATGTCTATAAATGCTCAGCTCCGTTTCGGCGTCGAGTGCGCTAGTCGCCTCATCCAGAAACACGAAATCGGGTCGCTGAAGCAGAACGCGCGCCAAGGCGACACGTTGCTGCTCTCCCGGTGACAAACGGTGGGCCCAGTTTGCGACTACATTCAGCTTGTCAACCAGATGCGTGAGATGACATGCATCCATTGCGTTTCGGCAAGCCTGATCGGTAAAGCGCAAACCACTCGATGGATAGCAGAGCGCAGCCTTGAGCGTACCTGATGGGAGATAGCTCTTCTGTGACAAAAACAGCATGTGTTGTCTGGCCGGTACCGATATTCGACCGGTTCCGCTTTTCCAAATACCCGCCAATGCGCGCACGAGGGTGCTTTTCCCTGAACCCGAGGGCCCGCGGATTAACCAGCGCTCACCTCGGCGCGCTGTGAAATTCACCACGTCATGCAGCATGACGCCTTGCGGCGTACAGACCTGCAGATTCATTGCACTGACCCAATCGGTCATCCCTGACGCATATGAAACTGTCACTTCTCGTGACACTCGATCGAGACGCCATATCATGGCCCGATAGGTCTGCAATCGTTGATAATTTTGGACAAACCAGGATAGGGCGTCCGAGACCGATGCAAATGCCCCGGAGGTCTGCTGTAAACCACCCAACGTAATCGTTCGTGCGAGATACTTAGGAAGTGCGATCACCATGGCGAGCAACATCGATACATAAAATAGAAAGGTCCCGATAGTATTGAGACGTAACTTAAGCCTGACCGTTTGCCAGAAATTGCCGCGGATTACCTGAAATCCGGCGTTCATCCGCAGTCGCTCGGTCTGTGTCCCATCATACAGTGCAATCGACTCTGCATGCTCTCGAACAGATGTCATCATGAAACGAAAATCCGCCTCAGCGCGCTGACGATTGATTTCGAGTGGAAGGAGACGGCGCCCTAGAAAATGCGTAATTGTTGATGTAATGAGTGCATAAAATAATGCGACCCACATCATATATCCCGGGATAATCCATTCAACGCCGAAGATTCGAAAATTAACCGGGCCTGACAAATGCCAGAGTACAGCGCTGAAGCCAATCAAATTGGCCACAACCCCTAGAAGGCCAATTGTAAGCGTATAGGTTTGCTCAACAAGCAGACTGATATCTTCGGTGATCCTTTGATCCGGATTGTCAACGGCCTGCTCGCGTTCAAGGTCGTATAAGGTGCCACTGGATAGCCATTTCCCGAGAAACCGATCGGTCATCCATCCTCGCCATGTGATAAGCAGAGTAGATTTCGCCAAAAGTTCGGTAAGACTCAGTAGTAAAAAGCCGACGAGCAGGTAAACAAACTGATAGGCTAATATCTGGATCGCGGTACGATCATGTGCGGCTAGCGCATCCATGAATTGACCATTCCATTGGTTGTACCATAAGCTCATTGCTGATCCGGTCAGCGCTTCTCCAACCAAGAAGGCGAGCAAAGCCCCCGCGCGCCAGCGATGCTCGGAGACGAAGAAAGGCGATACGATCCGCCAGGCCGCACGAAGCATTCCTCCAGGTGGGGGCGCATCTTTGGTATCGTGAGGTGTTTGCGAGGCGCAAGCAATGGGGTTCGTCATGCTGTATGGGAATCCAATGAATCTGCATACGATTGAGTGTGGAATTCGAGATATCAATCCCTATAATCATCGTCCGTGCCGTGTGAACATTTGCGTATTCATCTGCCTTGCCCGCGCCGCTTACCTGTCGCACTCGGACTACTGCAGAAGAAGTGCGAGAGGCCACTCTGCTCGCGAAGAATCGCCATTTTCTGTGAGAAACCACCACGCCGTACCGGCGGCATTTAGTAGCTTTCGTCGTCCGTCTATTCACCATCGACATCTCCGCGTAGACAATTTATACGACACCCATGATGGGCTCATCGTCGACTCGACGGGGAATGTAGCCTCTGTTCAGTTCATGCTCAGTTATGATGTCTCTGGTAGCTCGTATCACAACGAATTTTGCCGAAGACACACCTGATCAATCTGTTGGGCAGCCAAGTCATGCCTCACATCAACTAGATTTTGTACAAGGCAAGCGTAGTAATTGCGCTCTCGTGGAAGCAGCAGCGCGCCATCCACGTGGATTTTTTTGCACGCATCAGTGATCACCATCGACACCTGGGAACTGTGGTCGCCTTTGAGTGCGCGCATCAGACATTGATCATACTCGGGTGAATTCCCATAGGTCGATGTCGAAATCATCAAGGCAGCAGTGATCGAGATAAAAAACTTATGATTAATTTTCGTGCGCATTTGAAATTTACCAAGGGAACATCAAAACCATGACCGCTCTTTTCGAGTGGATGATATCTATGTCAATGCAAGAGTCGCGCCGCATAGAGAAGAAACTCTGGCTATCCACAAGATACTGAGGTGTGACATGACGTTCATGTGGGGTACGAAATATTTCGGTTAAGCCTCGGCTGAGGCACTAAGTTGCTGATCAACATCATCGCCATGCTTCCCTCTGTCGCTTCGACATTCTGGATTGACACGCTTCGCGTCCCAAGTGTCTCGGTGAACCTCGCTCTCGATTCTTGTACGCCTTCGCTGGCTATCCCCAGCATCCATCATGGCGAGCGATTTCGCAAGATATCCCATCCATCGATAAAAGTACCGCTACATGGTTCGAAACTAAATTCCTTTTAGCACCCTCTAATTTTTTTCAGTTTTGCACGCGACCGTTGTGGACTGGCCCCTGCACGATAGGACAGGGCATGCGATTGCCATAACGAGCTGATCGGTGGGTGTCGATGCTCCGGAGGTCCCTCTGCCAGTTAATACTCTCGTCCGGAGATTTGCTCATTCCAGCGGTGTCGACAGCGAGGGCTACCGGCTTACTCACATTTTGGCGGGCACCGAGGTCGTTTCACGATCCCGCAGTTGTTGAAACGGGACCAGGAATCGTCGCGGTACGCGAACGTGATTGCCTGGTGGCCCGGGAAATATGGATAGTGTCGTTCGACGGTGCGGTGCCCGACCGCCGCGTTTCAGGCGGTATAAGCGTTACGGTAAGCGCGCGGTGTTCTGGTTGAGGATTATCTGGCTGGGGCCGCAGAGAGTCTTTCAACGCAAGTAACCCCACCGCATGGAGCGCCGCTGTGATCACAAACGCAAAGGTTGCCACGCGACCGTTGTGTCGCGTGGGTCGGGTCAGCAAAGGAGTGATCGATGAGCCCACGCTCCGTCCGGATTGGGAGTGCCGGATTATTCCGGACTGACTGATGTTTCGCGGTGATGCTCCAGAAGGTCGCCCGGTTGGCAGTCGAGATATTGGCAAATCGCATCCAGTGTTGCCAGGCGCACCCCCTTTACCTTTCCCTGCTTCAACAGGGAGAGGTTCTGTTCAGTAATTCCGATAGCCGTAGCAAGATCCTTCGACTTGACCTTGCGCATCGCAAGCAGTACATCCAGCTTGATTGTGATAGGCATGGCGGCATCTCACACGAACTGCTGATTTTCGGCGTTCAGTTCGCTTGCGTGCCGCAGAATATGAGCGATCACGGCGATACAGGCTGCGAGGAACAACGCCACGATATCTGGCGAGCCGAAGCTTAGAGGCTAGTTCAAAAAGACTGCTTGATCCGCCTGAAGATGTTCCAACAGACAAGCGAGCACCCGAGTTTGAGAAATGCTTCGTGAATGTCAGCACGTCGCTCGAAGCGGGTGCGTAGACGTC
>NZ_JAAGNW010000247.1:0-3656 GCF_010645215.1 Burkholderia multivorans
ATCGACAGCAGGAAGCTCGCAAGCGAGAAATGCCTGTTCGCGAGCAGCGCCCCGATGTCGTGGTTCGCGAACAGCTGCACGAACATGTAGACAAACGCGACGACGCCGATCACGCTCGCGATTCGTCCGACGAAGTGGATCGCGCGATAGCCGAACACGGTCAACACGACGATCACGGCCGCGAACAGCAGGATGCCTGCCGCGTCGTCGACGTGCAGCAGCTGCGCAACGGCCTGCCCGGCCAACACCGAGCCGCTCGCGGAAAAGCCGATATACATCAGACAGACGAGCATGATGGGAATCATCGCGCCGTAGACGCCGAACTGCACACGGCTCGATATCATCTGCGGCAGCCCGAGCTGCGGCCCTTGCGCGCCATGCAGCGCCATCACCGTGCCGCCGACGAGCTGGCCGAGCAGCAGCGCGACCAGAGACCAGAACACATCGCCGCCGAGCACGACGGCCAACGCGCCGGTGACGATAGCCGTGATCTGCATGTTGGCCGACAACCACAGCGTGAATTGGCTCACCAGCCCGCCATGACGCTCGGCATCGGGAATGAAGTCGATCGAGCGGACCTCGATCAGGCCGCCGGTCTTGCCACTGCCATTCGTTGACACGTGTCGCTCTCCACAATACTCAGAATCACCAACAGGTTGAAAGAGGCAGGGGGAAGCCGCCGAGCCGCCTGTTCCGCTCTCAGGGTCGAGGAGCGCCTGCGAGCAAGCGATGCGACATGGGCGGACATTGCCAGCGAATGGTCTTGTATATACAACTTGGGTGGTATCGGTACATTCCCGAAATCGGGGGATGGGGCCTCTGCGAAGTAAGGCATACGCTTACTTAACCATCCTTACAGTTCGGATACGATGGTCGTCTCTCGTCGTCTCTCGACATGTTCGGGGCCCGGCACCCGCGGGACATCGTCCAGATCGATCACCCGCGGACCGACGTACTGTGCTGGCGAACGAACCGGGCGGTTGAATCGTGGGGCGATCATGGCTTCCCGTCGGAACTTGACGTTGCAACGAGGTGCGCGCCGGGTTTCTATCGGGACTGTCCGGAAACGGAGCGAGCGGATGCAGTGAGGGTTGGCGTGCTTCTTACGCGTGTCGCGTTGCCGAAAACCGCTCGGTCTGAAAAGACGGCAATCGATGCATGACTGGCTCATGCATGGCACTTCCACCGCCTTTATCTTTACAGCGCGGCGGAGTTAAACGAAGTACTCCATAGGATATCGATTACGGCGTCGACTTCATCAAGTATCCGGTAGACAAGCCACTGTCGAACGGCTGAACGGGATCTCGATGGAGCCGGTGCGCAGCTTGCCGGGTTCGACTCCCCCGCGCGAAGGCGCGCGACCGCGAGGTCGCGCGCCTTTTTTCATGCGCCGTCGCGCAGCAGGTCGTCGCGGATCCAGTCGAGCACCGACGCATGCCGCGGTTGCCAGCCCAGCACGCTGCGCGCGCGTTCGCCGCGCACCCGGCTGTTCGAGCCGAGGCCGTAGTTCGCCATCTCGTAGCCCCATTCCGCTTCCGCATCGGCGAGCGGCCAGTCCTGCGCCGCGCCCAGCCCCATCGCGGCCGCGATCGCCGCCGTCATGTCGCGGTACGACGCCTCGCCGTTCTCGACGAAGTAGAACGCGCCCGCCGGCGTCTTCGCCAACGCGAGGCGGTACAGGTCGACCACGTCGTCGATATGCACGTTCGACCAGATGTTGAGCCCGCGCCCGACGTGACGCACGATCCCGCTCTTGCGCGCCTGGCGCACGAGGCGCGGCAGCTGCACGCTCTCGCGCGGCAAGCCGCGGCCGTGTCCGTAGATCAGCGTGTTGCACAGCACCGCGCTGCGCACGCCCTCGTCGGCGGCCGCCAGCACGCGGCGATCGAGCGCGACCCGCGCGGCCTTGTCCGGCGTCGGCTCCGGCAGCGCGTCCTCGTGATAGATCCGTTCGCTGCCTTCGCCGCCCGAGGCGTCGCCGACGATGCTCGATCCGCTCGTGTGCAGCAGCACCTTGCCCGAGCCGCGCAGTCCGTCGATCAGCGCCTCGATCGCGCCGCGATGATCGCTGCTCGCCGCGTTGACGACCGCGTCCGCCGCGCCCGCCTGCGCAGCCAGCAGCGCGTGGGCGTCGAGCGAGCCCGTCACCGGCGTCACGCCGATCCGCGCGAGCGCGTCGGCCTGCGCCGGATCGCGCACGAGCCCGCTCACCTGATGGCCGTCGGCGACGAGCCCCGCCGCGATCGAACCGCCGATGAAGCCGCCCGCGCCTGTCACGAAAATGTTCATGCTGTCCTCCTTGTGTCGATTCCGGATGGAATGGCGCCAGTGTGGCCCCGTGCGCGCGCCGGAAAAACCGTGCTAGGCTCAAGTCATTCTTGATTCCGGATCAACAATGAAGACCACGACCGAGGAATTGCAGATGTTCGTCGCGATCGTCGACAGCGGTTCGATCACCGCCGCCGCCGACCAGCTCGGGCAGACCGTGTCGGGCGTGAGCCGCGCGCTGCACCGCCTCGAACGCAAGCTCGGCGTCACGCTGTTGCGCCGCACGACCCGCAGCTCGCAGCTGAGCGACGAGGGCGAACTGCTGCTCGCGCGCGCCCGCGACATCCTGCAATCGATCGAGGAAGCGGAAACCGCGGTCGCGCTCGGCCGCGAGAAGCCGGCGGGCCGGCTGCGCGTCGACGCGGCCACGCCGTTCATGCTGCACGCGATCGTGCCGCACCTGCCCGCGTTCGTCGCGCGCTATCCCGACATCCAGCTCGAACTCAGCAACAACGAACGTTTCGTCGACCTGATCGAACAGCGGATCGACATCGCGATCCGGATCGGCGAACTGCCCGATTCATCGCTGCATGCGCCTGTCTCGCCGACTTCATGTGCGCGGCCGACGTCGCGGCGGGCCGCCTCGTGCCGCTGCTGCCCCGCGCCATGAGCGAGCATCGGCAACCCGTGTCCGCCGTGTATTATCGGCACGCCGCGCTGACCGGCCGCGTGCAGGGCTTTCTCGACTTCCTCGCTCAGCACGTGAAACTCTAGCAAGCCGCGCACGCCCTGCTTCATTCCGGCCGCTTCTTCCGCTTTCCCCGCATGCCCCACGCTCATCCGCTGCCCGCGCGCTACCTGATCACGCCCGAGCCCGCAGCCGGCACAGACACCGATCTGGTCGCGTTCCTCGCGCGCCTGTCGGCTGCGCTCGCGGCCGGCCACCGGTTCCGTGACGCTGCCCGCCGGCGCGTATGCGGCGCTCACGGCCGACGCCGTCGCGCGCTGCCACGCGCGCGCGGCGCGCATCGTGCTCAACGGCCCGCTCGATCCGGCGCGCGCGCTCGCCTGCGGCGCGGGCGGCATGCATCTGGGCAGCCTTGCGCTCGCTGCGCTGGAGACGCGGCCGCCGGCGGCCGATCATCTGCTGTCGGTCGCGTGTCACTCCCGGGAACATGTGCTGCAGGCCGCGCGCATCGGCGCGGATTGCGCGGCGCGCTCGCCCGTGCTGCCGACGCTCACCCATCCGGGCGCGCCCACGCTGGGCTGGGAACGCTTCGCCGCCTGCGCGGCGGATGCGGCCTGCCGATCTACGCGCTCGGCGGCATGACGCCGGCGCTGCTGCCCGTCGCGCGTGCGCACGGCGCGCACGGCATCGCGGGCATTCG
>NZ_JAAGNW010000247.1:3666-7157 GCF_010645215.1 Burkholderia multivorans
GCGGACGCGCGATGTCGTCGGGCGAATGGCGCGCGTCGTGCGTCAGCGCATAGTGATTGACGTCGCCCGTGAGCCACGCCACGAGCGCATACGGCGGCAGCACGCCGGCGTCGACCCGGTCCCGCGCGCGCGCCGGCGTCTCGAACACGATCGTCCCGTCCGGCGCGTCGTCGAAATGCAAGTCGTCCGGCGACAGATTCAGCGCGAGGCTCAGCACCTCGCCGTCGCCCAGCCACCATGCCGCGACCAGCGCATCCGTCTCCGCGCCGTCGTCAGCGCGCAGCAGATCGGCGCGTTGCGGCCGCGCGTCGGCCAGCCTCGGTGCGATCAGCTTCGCGCGCACCGCCAGCGCCGACTGGACCACATGGCGGCGCTCGCTGTCGCCGGCCGCCTCTTCGAAGACCAGCGGAATCTGCGGCGTCAGCAGCGACAGCGCAAGCGCCGCCAGCTCGGCCTCGCGCGCGGGCCGCGCCGTCTGCGCCAGGCCGTCCGACAGGACGAGCGCGCTCATCGGCATCCCCTCCGCCGCGCCCGCGTCGCTACGCTGGAACACCGCGCCGTCCGCCGTCAGCGCGCGCGCCAGCGCATGGATCGACTGGCGGTTCGACACCCCCTCCTGGCATGCGCCGTCGTGACGGCCGGTCAGGCGATGCAGCGCGCGCTCGCCGCAACCGTTCCATTGCGCGTCGAAATGCGTGTCCGCGAGATGCGCGGGATGACGCTCGCTGCCGAGCACGAGATGCACGAGGCGATCGCCCGTGATCGCGCCGCGCACCCGGTCGGCGATCTCGCGCAGCCAGATGCTGCCGATCCGGTCCGCCTCGCGCAGGCGCAGCCCGTCGCAGCGGTATTCTTCGAGCCAGTACAGCGCGTTGTCGCAGAAGAAATCGCACACCTGCGGATGATCGAGCGCGAGCGACGGAGCCTGCAGCGGATCGTCGCCGTTGCGGAAGAACGGCGCGGCATAGTGGCGCAATGCGTCGTCGCCGCCGCCGCCGAAGCGCGCGAAATCGAGATCGAGCAGCACCGCGAGACCCTGGCCGTGGGCCGCGTCGATCAGCGACTTCAGTGCGTCGGGGCCGCCCTGCGCGGCGCTCGGTGCAAACGGCAGGCTGTCGTGCGCCGTATGCGGCGTCGCCAGCAGTTCAAGCGCGGTCACGCCCATCCGCGCAAGTTGCGGCAGACGGCGCCGCACACCCTCATAGCCGCCCGCGAGGCCCGGATCGATCGCATACAGCGCGATCTCTTCCCAGGGCCGGCCGCGCCAGAACGTATGCCGCCAGGTGAAGGTGCGCGGATCGACGACCTCGCTCTCGCCTGCGATGCCGTCGGGCTGCGCACGCGACGCCGGATCGGGAATCAGCAGCGCGCCGTCGAGCCGGTAGCGGTAGCGGGTGCCCGCGCCGCACTCGGCGAACACCTCGAACCAGCCGTCGCCCGCATGCGCCATCGGCACGGTTCGCGCAGCCTCGCCCGGCGGCGTGCATTCGAGCGCGACCTCGGCGTGGGCGGGCGCCCACAGGCGGAAATGGGTACGGGGTGTCGCACAGGCCGCACCGCAAGGCTGGGCGCCGAACGGCAGACAGTGGGCATAGTGACGCGCATACGGATCATGCGGACAATCGGACATGATTGCGCTCCTCGTGCGTGCAGAGGCATCGGACGCGCCGCCGGAGCGGGCGCGCATGCGTGCAGCGCTTGGCCGGACAGAACAGACTGACCAGTATGCGCTGAATCGCGCAGCGGCGCGTTTGATTTAAATCAGAACCGACCCCGGTGAGGCGGTGAGTCCGGGATGCCTGTCCTCGCGAAACCGCGGATGACGCGCGATGCGGGTATCGAGCCTCGCGTCGTTCGTGCTGTTCGCGCAGGTCGTTTGCGCAGGCCGGCTCTATTGCAACAGGTCGGAACAGCGGCGCAACGCAACGCGGGGCGGCCGCGTGCGCGCATCCGGTCTTCGTATGCATGGCCAGCGCGCCTGCCGCAGATTCGGGCTGACGCGCAGTCGAATCCGCGCCCCATGCCTCGACACCGGATCAGCGCGCCTCGCCGGCCATGCTCGGCGACATCCTCTCCTCACCGGATTCGCCGGCTCGCGCCTCGCGCGTCGACGCGCCGCGCCCGATCACCCGATCGAGCACGGCGCCCGCATCGGCAGGCACGCCGTCGCCGCGCCACGCGACATGCTGATCGGGCCGCACCAGCACCAGCCGGCGCGCGTACAACTCGAACGCCGCATCCGACTCCACCTCGACGATCGACAGCGGCACGCCGCGCGCACGCGCCGCGTCGCCGAGCCGCGCGCTGCCGTCGTCCGCCGGCGAATCCGCTTGCGCGCCGTGCGCCCGCACCCTCAACAGCGTGAAACCCAAGCCCAGCAGATCGAACACCGAGCGCCGCGCACCGTCCGCGCCCGTCAGCCAGACATGCGGCAGCCGGCCGCCCGGCACGCAACTCGGCCGGTACACCAGCGGATCGTCCTCGGGCGGCACGCCGTCCGGCCACACGATCGGCGAGCCGTCGTAGCGCGCGCCGAGCTCCACCCCCGGCGATTCGAACTGCGGCCGGAACGCCTGCAGCTTCTCGCCCAGCTCGCGCCGCACCGTCTCGCCCGCCGTATCGTCCGACTCCACCTCCACCGGCACCCGCAGGTCCCCGACCTGGAAGGTCAGGAACCGCGCGGCCGCCGTGTTCCGGTACGCGATCGGCCGGCGCTCCGCTTCGTACGACGCGAGCAGGCTCTCGCCCGCCCAGCCCTCCAGCGCCGCCGCGAGTTTCCACGCGAGGTTCGCCGCGCCGTCGATGCCCGTGTTCATGCCGAAGCCGCCCGTCGGCGAGAACAGATGGGTCGCATCGCCCGCCAGGAACGCGCGCCCCGACGAGAAGCGCTGCGCCACCAGCGCCACCCCGCCCTGCCACGGCACGTGCGCGATCACCTCCACGTCCACTTTCCGGCCCACGCCGTTCTGGATACGCCGGATCACCGTCGCGTCGTCCGGTTCCAGCTCCTGCGCATCCGGCTTCGACATCAGCAGGAATTCGTCGCCGCCGTTCAGGCTCACGAGCAACATCCGCGCGCCCGGCGCCATCACGTTGTACATCCACGCCTTGCGACCGCGCAGCAGCTCGCCGTCCAGCGCCGGGATCCGCACGTAGCTCGAAAACATCCGTCCGCCCAGGAAACCGTCGTGCGCGCCGCCCGGCCCTTCGTAGGCGATGCCCAGCGTGCGGCGCACGAAACTCTGGCCGCCGTCGCAGCCCACCAGATAGGCGGCGCGCCAGCGCTCGCCGGGCGCGCCGCCGTCGGCCGGCTCGGCCGTCAGCGTCACGCCCGCCGCGTCCTGTTCGAATCCCGTCACCCGCCGGCCATAACGCAGCGTGATGTTCGCGCGCGTGCCCGCATGCGCGAGCAGGAAGCGCTCCACGTACATCTGGTTCGCACGCAGCAGCGGTTCGGGCTCCTGATCGCGCTCTCCCGCCTCTTGTGCGAT
>NZ_JAAGNW010000247.1:7167-8515 GCF_010645215.1 Burkholderia multivorans
ACCGCGTCCGCGATGCCCAGCCGGCGGTAGTGCTCCATCGTCCGCGCATTGTGCGTGCTGCCTTTCGGATGCCAGCGGCTGTCCTTCTCCAGGTTGAAGACCACGGTCGCCACGCCGTGGCGATCGAGGAACAGCGCCAGCATCAAGCCCACCGGCCCGCCGCCCACGATCGCGACCGGGCGCTGCGGCGTACCGTCGAGCGCCTCCGGCGACGCGTCTTCCAGGTTGTCCACGGTTGCGGTGCTCACGCGCCGGGCCCCCCCGTTTCGCGCGCAGCCGGCCACAGCCGCAGGATGTCGTAGCGATGCGCACCCTCTCCCTCGCCGTACGCCGCCGCGACCACCGTCGACGCATAGCCGTGTTCGCCGAGCAAGGCCTTCAACGCGGATTCGTCGCCCTGGCTGCTGAAGCCGATCAGCAGCTGACCGCCCGGGCTCAGGTAGTCCGGCGCCTCCCGCAGGAAGCGCCGGTGCGCGACGTAGCCTGCAGCGCAGAACGCGCGCAGGATCGGCTGCTCGAACGCGTAATCGTCCGGCACGAACACGAAGTTCGAATTCCAGAAGATCACGTCGAACCGTTCACCGGCCTCCAGCACGTCGAACAGGTCTCCGTGGCGCGTCGACACCCGTCCCGCCACGCCATGACGCAGTGCATTCGCGCGCGCGTTCCCCACCGCCGCCTCGCTGATGTCCGACGCCACCACGCGCGTACACCCCGACAACGCCGCCGTCACCGCGGTCACGCCCGCACCGCAGCCGATCTCCAGGAACGCGCCGCCGGACGGATAGGGCAGGTAACGCGTGAAGATCCCCGTCGATTGGAAGTGCGTCGGCGGAAACACGCTCTCATGCACCTCGAAGCTGCGCCCGTCGCACACGTAGCGCGTCACCCGCTCCGCTTCCGCGACGGCGAGCCGCTGCCGCACCGACGCGATCGCGCCGGATTCGTAGTCCTGATTACTCATCGATCGTGCCTGCTCCATTCAGAGATTGACCATCGGTGCGCGTCGCGCCGCCGCATCGGGCACCGGGCGGGAACATGCCCGGCGCCGCCGCGCATCCGTCGCGACAGACGAACGGACGTCTTGACGACATCTCATGCCCGGCCGGGCGGATCCGTCGGAAGGAGCCGCGTCCGGATCCGGACGCGGCTCCGACGCGCACCCAGACTCACACCACCTCAAGCTCCGCCACGCGCTCGGCCTCGCCCTTCACGCAATCGGCGAGCCGCTTCAGCAGGCTCAGCGGCCGCGCATGCTGGAACACGTTGCGGCCGATGCACAGCCCGCTCGCGCCCTGCTCCATCACCGTGCGCGTCATCGCCAGCAGCCCCTCCTCGCTCGCCTTCT
>NZ_JAAGNW010000248.1:0-4102 GCF_010645215.1 Burkholderia multivorans
AGCGCGAGCGGCTCGCCCGCGAGCGCGGCGATGAAGCGCCCGCCGCGAATCTCGCCGCGCGCCTCCAGGCGCTGGCAGACGCGCAGCAGCTCGCGCCAGCTCGGCAGCCACGCGGCCTCGCGTTCGAGCAGCCGCCAGCACACCACGCCGTAGCGGCGCAGCAAGGTCCAGACGACGTGTTCGAGCGTGTCGCGCGGCGTCGCGCCGGGGTTCGGCACGGGGCCGGGCGCGGGCGGCGGTTCCGGCGCGGCGGCAGGCGCGGGCCGCTGCACGAGCGCCCAGCGGCCCGCGTCGTCCATGCCGCCGAGCAGCGCGCCGCCGTGCCGGGTGCGCGGCGCGCGGTAGCCGCCGCGTTTCACGCTCGGCTTCAGCAGCGCGCGCAGGCCCGCGAAGCTGTCGGCGTGCGCGAGGCCCGCCGCGACCAGCTCGCCGAGCGCGCCTTCCAGTTCGACGGGCAGCAGGTGGGTATCGGCGAGCAGTTCGTCGAAGAACATCGCGCCGTGCGCGGCGAGCGCGTCGCGCACCCGCGCGCCGCGCGCCGACAGCGCGACGGCGGCGTCGGGCGCATGCAGCGTCTGCCAGCGCGCGAGGTCGCGGCGCGGCAGCAGCACGATCGGCGTGCTGCGTACCGGCGCGCTCGCGCTTTTCGCGGCCGCGCCGATCCGCGCCCAGGCCAGCTTGCCCGACCGGCACAGCGTGTCGAGCCCGCCCGTCAGGTAATCGCCGAGCCGGGCCGGCAGCAGTTCCTCTTCCCACGCGCTCGCCGCGGCCTCGAAACCTTCGAGCTGCTCGACCACGGCGGCGAGCGCCTCGGGCCCCGCGCCGCGCGTGTCGGGCGCGACCCGCTGCCAGTGGATCAGGAAGCGCATGAAGTCGGCGCGCTCGACCGGCTCGATTTCGCGCCGCAGCCGTTTGACCGTGTAGCGATGGATGCGGGCCAGCAGATGGCGTTCGCACCATTCGTCGTCGGTCGCGCCGGGCGAGAAGCGGCCGCGCATCACGTAGCCCTCGGCTTCGAGCGCGACCAGCGCGGCGTCGAGCGTCGCGGGCGGCAGCCCGAGCGGGGCGGCGATCGCGCGCGCGGTGAGCGGGCCGAAGCCGGTGAGGCGCGCGCGCAGCACGTCGACCAGCGCGGCGGCCGGGTCCCAGTCGGCGTCGAAGCCGGCGGGCGGCTTGAGCGCCGGCGTGACGCGCGCGCCGGGATAGAGCGCGTGCAGGCAGGCCACGCGCTCGGCCGGCAGCCACAGGCCGCGGCCGTCGCCGAGCGCGACGCGCGCGGCCCGCTTGCCGGCCGCCAGCGCGTCGAGCCAGCCGCGCCAGCCGTCGCGCGCGTCGACCTCGGCGTCCGCGAGGCACGCGAGGCCGAGCAGCGCGTCATGCATTTCATCGGCGTCGCGCACGAGCGGCCACGCCTCATCGCGCACCGCGTCGATCGCGCCGGGATCGAGCGCGCCGAGATCGTCGGCGGCCTCCGGGTCCTGCCAGCGGCGCGCGCGTACCGCCTGGGTGCGGCGCTCCTCCAGCGGCGCGTCGTCGAGGAACGCATAGGGCTTCGCGTTCAGGATTTCGGCCGCGAGCGGCGACGGCGCGGGCAGGTCGTGCGCGACGAGTTCGATCGCGCCGCGCTCGATGCGGCGCAGGAGCGCGAGCCAGCCGTCGGTGTCGAGCGCGTCGTGCAGGCAGTCGTCGAGGGTCTGGTCGACGAGCGGATGGTGCGGCACCTCGCGTTCGCCGACCAGGTTCTCCGCGCACGCGACCTGATCGGGGAAGACGGTCGCGAGCAGGTCCTCGCTCTTCATCCGCTGCAATTGCGGCGCGGTCTTGCGGCCGCCCGTGTAGCGCGGCAGCGCGAGCGCGGTGATGGCGTTCCAGCGCCAGCGCACGCCGAACAGCGGCGCGTCGAGGAGCGCCTGCACCAGCACGTGCTCGGCGCTCGCGGGCCGCAGGTAGCGCCACACCTCGTCGAGCACGAAGCTGTGCGCGAGCGACAGCGACAGGATGATCGCGTCGTCGGTCGCGGCCGCCTGCAATTCGAAGTTGAAGGTGCGGCAGAAGCGCTTGCGCAGCGCGAGCCCCCACGCGCGGTTGATGCGGCTGCCGAACGGCGTGTGGATCACGAGCTGGGTGCCGCCCGATTCGTCGAAGAAACGCTCCATCACGAGCGTGTCCTGGGTCGGTAGCGCGCCGAGCGCCGCGCGGGCGCGCGCGAGATAGTCGACGATCTGCCGCGCGGCCTCGGCGGGCAGCGCCAGCTCGTCGGCGAGCCAGCGCAGCGCGGGCGCCGTGCGACTCGCGTCGGCGTCGTCCGCCGCCTGGGCGGCGCCCTGCGCGAGCAGCGCGTCGAGGCGCGCGCGCAGCCGCGCGACGCCGAGCGACAGCTCGTCGCTGCGGCCGGGGGCCTCGCCGATCCAGAACGGGATGTTCGGCATCTGCCCGTGCGCATCCTCGACGCGCATGCGGCCCGACTCGACCCGCAGGATCCGGTACGACTGGTTGCCGAGCTGGAACACGTCGCCCGCGAGGCTCTCGATCGCGAAATCCTCGTGGACCGTGCCGATGGTCAGGCCCTGCGGTTCGAGCAGGACCGTGTAGTCGGCATTGTCGGGAATCGTGCCGCCCGAGGTGACGGCGGTCAGGCGCGCGTTGCGCCGCCCGCGCACGGTGCCGCCGACCACGTCGCGATGCAGGTACGCGCCGCGCGCGCCGCGCCGGCTCGTGAAGCCGGTCGCGAGCATCGCGAGCAGTTCGTCGAAGCGCTCGCGCGGCAGCGTCGCATAGGGGGCGGCGCGGGTCAGGCAGCGATACAGCGCGCCTTCGTCCCATTCCGCGCTGCCGACTTCGGCGACGATCTGCTGCGCGAGCACGTCGAGCGGTGCGTGCGGGATGCGCAGCGCCTCGAGTTCGCCGCGCCGGATGCAGTCGAGCAGCGCCGCGCATTCGACCAGCTCGTCGCGCGACAGCGGAAACAGGCGGCCCTTGGGCACGCCGCCGACGTGGTGACCGGAGCGGCCGACGCGCTGCAGGAACGGTGCGATCGCGCGCGGCGAGCCGAGCTGGCAGACCAGGTCGACGTCGCCGATGTCGATCCCGAGTTCGAGCGAGGCGGTCGCGACGAGCAGCGTGAGCTTGCCGTGCTTGAGCCGCTGCTCGGCGTCGAAACGGTATTCCTTCGCGAGGCTGCCGTGATGGGCCGCCACTGCATCGCGGCCGAGACGGTCGGCGAGATGGCGTGCGGCGCGCTCGGCCATGCGCCGCGTATTGACGAACACGAGCGTCGTGCGGTGCGCGGCGGCCAGCTCCGCGAGCCGGTCGTAGATGCGTTCCCACGCGTCGGTCGCCATCACGGGTTCGAGCGGGATCGGCGACAGTTCGAGCGCGAGATCGCGCGTGCGCGCGTGCCCGATGTCGACGATCGCGCAGTCGGGCGGCGCGTCGGCCGGGCCGCCGACGAGAAAACGCGCGACCGCGTCGATCGGCTTTTGCGTCGCGGACAGCCCGATGCGCGGCAGGCGTCGGCCGGCGAGCGCGTCGAGGCGTTCGAGCGACAGCGCGAGATGGCTGCCGCGCTTGTTGCCGGCCAGCGCGTGGATCTCGTCGACGATCACGGTGCGCGCGGTCGCGAGCATGCGCCGCCCGGATTCCGACGACAGCAGCACGTACAGCGATTCCGGGGTGGTCACGAGCAGGTGCGGCGCGCGTTTGCGCAGCGCGCTGCGCTCGGCCTGGGTGGTGTCGCCCGTGCGCACCGCGGTGCGGATCTCGGGCGCGGGCAGGCCGCGCTGCGCGAGTGCCTCGCGGATGCCGGCGAGCGGGGCGTCGAGGTTGACGTGGATGTCGTTCGACAGCGCCTTGAGCGGCGACACGTAGACCACGAGCGTCGCGTCGGGCAGCACGCCGTCGTGGGCGAGCGCGTCGCGGACCAGCGCGTCGAGCGCGCACAGGAACGCGGTCAGGGTCTTGCCGGAGCCGGTCGGCGCGGCGACGAGGGTCGAGCGGCCGGCCTGGATCAGCGGCCACGCGGCCGCCTGCGCGGCGGTCGGCGCGGCGAAGCGGGACGCGAACCACGCGGCGACGGCGGGGTGGAACGCATCGAGCGAGGTGT
>NZ_JAAGNW010000248.1:4112-5870 GCF_010645215.1 Burkholderia multivorans
GACTCGGAAGCGGGCGGCGCGGCGGCCGGCGAAGACGCCCAGTGTGCCAGACATCGGCGCGGGGCGCAGGCGGCGCGGCGGGCGGACAGGGCGGCTTTCACGAATGCCGGGCGCGGGCAACGTTGATTCGCCGTAGCGGTGTGGTTCGGCATGCACGGCTGCCAATGTTGCGCGCGCGCACGGCATGCTGATTTTTCCGACATGCTTTATGGGTCGGCCGGTGTTTTTTCCGTTCGGCGCAAGAGGCTTTCAATGCCGGGAGTGCGCGGGCCGCGTGCCGACTGTCCCGACATGCACGGCGTGGGCGATGGGTCGATCCACCCGACGCCTTGCCGTTCAACGCCTTCGGTTCCCGATGTGGCCAGTGCATGCGTGGATGCATCGACATCCGATCCGCCTACACCGCGCGCAGCCACGCGAGCCAGTGGCGCAGCGGCTCGACGCGCTCCCAGGTCGCCTGCGTGAACCACAGCGCGCCGCTCCATGCGGCGGCCACGACCAGCAGGTCGCAGCGCCCGCTGTTCCACCAGCGCAGCGAATGACGCCGCCACAGCCACGGTACGCCGAGCGGATTCGGCCAGTCGGCGAGCAGGTGCATCAGGCCGCCGCAGGCGAAGCCGAGCAGCGGCGCGGCCCACAGCGGATGGGTATCGAGCGCGCGGTAGGCGATCGCGAACGCGGCGAGCCAGCCGAGCCCCCAGTGCGTGACGGTGCGGTGCGTGACCCACAGCCGCCGCGTGCGGCTCCACCAGGCGACCTCGAGCCAATCGGGCGCGGTGCCGCCCGCGACGCCCGCCGCGAATGCGACGAGGATGCCGACGTGCCACGGCCCCGCCGCATTCGAATGCGCGACCAGGGTCGACGCGATGAGACCGGCAGCCCAGCCGGTCGCGTGATGTGCTGCCTGTGATGCCATGCCGACCTGCGTGTGTGCGCTGCAAAAAAGAAAGGGCGCTATCTTCGCAGAACGCCGCGTGCGTGGCGCATGCGGACGCATAAAACAGTCGATATCGCGACTAACGGCTGCTATTCGCGATTGGCGTGCGGCGGAATGCGGTCTGTTGCAGTGCGGCGGGTTGGCGTCGGCGCGGCCTGCCGGCTTTTTGTATACCGAAGCCACCATGTTATAAGCGCTGAGTGCATGCGTCGGCATGCATCCAGGACAACCAGTTAGGTGGGGGACAGGCAATGCGTATCGTGAATCGCTTCAGTACTTCGGCCGCCGTCGCGCTCGTGACGGCCGGCGCGACGGGTTTCATGCCGGTCGCGCCCGCGTTCGCGAAGGATGCGCCGCGCGCGGTGCTGACCAGCTCGGCGGTGGCGGTCGCCGACAAGTACAGCGCGGACGCGGCCCAGCAGATCCTCAAGGAAGGCGGCAACGCGATCGACGCCGCGGTGGCGATCGCGTTCACGCTGGCGGTCACGTATCCGGAGGCGGGCAACATCGGCGGCGGCGGCTTCATGACGATCTACAAGGACGGCCAGCCGTACTTCCTCGACTATCGCGAGCGCGCGCCGCTCGCGGCGACCCGCGACATGTACCTCGACAAGGACGGCAAGGTCGTGCCGGGGATGAGCCTGTACGGCTATCGCGCGGCCGGCGTGCCCGGCACCGTGGCCGGCATGTGGGATGCGCAGAAGCGTTTCGGCAAGCTCAAGTGGAAGCAGGTGCTCGCGCCCGCGATCCACTATGCGCGCGACGGCTTCGTCGTCGACGAGCAGCTCGCGCAGCGCGGCGTCGACGCATCGAAGGAGTTC
>NZ_JAAGNW010000248.1:5880-8448 GCF_010645215.1 Burkholderia multivorans
GCGCGATGAAGGCCGGCGCGACGTTCAAGCAGCCGGATCTCGCGGCGGTGCTCACGCGCATCTCGAACGACGGCGCGAAGGATTTCTACGCGGGCAAGACCGCGGGCCTGATCGCGGACGCGATGAAGAAGGGCGGCGGGCTGATCACGCGCGAGGATCTCGCGCAGTATCGCGCGGTGTGGCGGCAGCCGATCGAGGCGAACTGGAACGGCTATCGCGTGATCACCGCGCCGCCGCCGAGTTCGGGCGGCATCGGCCTCGTGCAGCTGCTGAAGATGAAGGAGGACCGCAAGGCCGACTTCGACGGCGTCGCGCTCAATTCGCCGCAGTACGTGCATCTCGTCGCCGAGATCGAGAAGCGCGTGTTCGCCGATCGCGCGCAATACCTCGGCGATCCCGATTTCTACAAGGTGCCGGTCGCGCGGCTGACCGACGACGGCTACATCGCACGGCGCGCGGCCGAGGTGAACCCGAGCGCGCCGTCGGATACCAAGAGCGTGCAGCCGGGCCTCGGCACCGCGATGCCGGAGAAGGCGGAGACCACGCACTTCTCGGTGGTCGACAAGTGGGGCAACGCGGTGTCGAACACCTACACGATCAACGGCTATTTCGGTTCGGGCGTGATCGCCGACGGCACGGGCATCGTGCTCAACGACGAGATGGACGATTTCTCCGCGAAGCCGGGCGTCGCGAACATGTTCGGCGTGGTCGGCAGCGACGCGAACGCGATCGAGCCGAAGAAGCGGCCGCTGTCGTCGATGTCGCCGACCATCCTGACCAAGGACGGGCGGGTCGCGCTCGTGATCGGCACGCCGGGCGGCTCGCGGATCTTCACGTCGATCTTCCAGGTGATCAGCAACATCTACGACTTCAAGATGCCGCTGAAGGAGGCCGTCAGCGCGATGCGCTTCCATCACCAGCTGCTGCCGCCGAACACGATCTTCTGGGAGCCGTACCACCCGATCGACGGCGAACTGGCGAAGGGGATCGAGGAAAAGGGTTACACGCTGAAGGGG
This sequence comes from Burkholderia multivorans, assembly GCF_010645215.1. Classification (GTDB taxonomy): domain Bacteria; phylum Pseudomonadota; class Gammaproteobacteria; order Burkholderiales; family Burkholderiaceae; genus Burkholderia; species Burkholderia multivorans_A. Next base: position 6,897 of record NZ_JAAGNW010000248.1, read on the forward strand.
CAGGATTTCAGCGGGGATATCCAGGTGATCCAGATCGACGGCGATACGCCGGAGGCGGTAGCCGATCCGCGCGGCCGCGGCGTGACGCGGATCATTCGCTGAGCGGGACCTTGACCTGATGCGCGGGCGCATGCGCCCGGTGTCGAGCGCCGCCGCGCCGCGAGGCCCGGCGGCGATTTTTTTTGGTGCACCGCGGATTTACGTGGCGGTCGCCGATCGCGCCCGGCTCGCCCGTTGGGCAGCCCGGCTCGGCGTGAAGCCGGTGCGTGAGAAAAAGTCGTCGGAGGATGTCGATTCAGCCCGATCCCGATCGTCGTGCAGGGTGTACTCGGCGCGCCTCGAGACAGCCAACCCAGGAGAAACCAGCATGAGCGCTCCACTGCTCCCCGTCATCACGGTCTTTGAACGCTCGCCCGATCGCGGCCGCGGTCTTGCGCGCGACATGCGGGTCCGCTGGGCGCTGGAAGAAGCGGGCCAGCCTTACGAGGTTCGGCTGGTTTCGCTCGGCGCGATGAAGGAGCCCGCGCATCGCACGCGTCATCCTTTCGGGCAGATCCCGACCTATGAAGAAGGCGAACTCGTCCTGTTCGAGTCGGGGGCGATCGTGCTTCATATCGCGGAGCGCCATGCGGGCCTGCTCCCCGGCGAGGCGAATGCCAGGGCGCGCGCGATCGCCTGGATGTTTGCCGCGCTCAACACGGTCGAGCCGCCGATCCTCGATCTCCAGACCGTCAAGTTCCTGGAAGGCGACCAGAGCTGGTATGCGCAGCGCCTGCCGCTCGTCCGGGATCGCATCCGCGGCCGGCTGGGCGAACTGGCCGAGCGCCTGGGCGACGCGGACTGGCTCGACGGCGCGTTCAGCGCGGGCGACCTGATGATGGTGGCGGTGCTGATCCGCTTGAAAGCATCGGGCCTGCTGGACGAATATCCGAACCTCGCGGCCTATGTCGCGCGCGGCGAGGCGCGGCCCGCGTACCAGCGCGCATTCGCAGCGCAGCTGGCGGTTTTCACCAGCCAGTCGTCGGCCGGCTGACGAGGGGCGGCCTGGTGCGTGATGCCGTCATCGGGGCGTGTCGCGCGCCGCATGGCGAGCTTGCGTATCGATTACACCGTGGACGCTGTGTCGACAGCGCGCGGATTCCCCGGCGAAGCTGAAGGCACGCGACCGCGAGCGCCGACCTTCCTGCATGCCTCGACCTTCCCCCGAGCGCCGTGCTTTCCGGAACGCGCGATGCTCAGCGCGTCGTCGACGCGGCGGGGGCGGCGTTGCTGTCGAGGAAGCCGTCGACGGCGACGAGCGACTGCTCGTCGAGCGTGCCGAGGATGCTCTTGAGTTTCAGTTGCAGCTTCAGCGCATCGAGATAGCTGTCGAACAGCTTCTGACGGATCGTCGAGATGTCGGTGCGCAGGTTCAGCGTTTCGTAGGTCGTGCTGTAGCCGACCTGATGCGCCTTCAGCGACGATTCGTAGGCGAGCCGCGCGGCCTGCAGCGACTGCTGCAGCGCGCGGATCCGCGTGCCGATCGATTCGAGCGCCGACAAGGTCTCGCGAT
>NZ_JAAGNW010000249.1 GCF_010645215.1 Burkholderia multivorans
GCTCGATGCCTTCGATGCGGGCGCCAAGCCGTTCTCGACGGGCGGCAAGGAAGCGGACCGCGAGCGCCTGTCGGCGGTGTCCGCGCAGCTCGACGCGCTGCAGGAGCGGCTGCACACGCAGGCGCGCAAGCGCGTGCTGCTGGTGCTGCAGGGCATGGATACGAGCGGCAAGGACGGCACGGTGCGCGCGGTGTTCCACGAGGTCGATCCGCTCGGCCTGCGGATCGTGTCGTTCAAGGCGCCGACTCCGGTCGAGCTGGCCCACGATTTCCTGTGGCGCGTGCATGCGCAGGCGCCCGCCGCGGGCGAGCTGGCGATCTTCAACCGCAGCCACTACGAGGACGTGCTGGTGCCGCGCGTGCTCGGCACGATCGACGCGGACGAATGCGCGCGGCGCTACCGGCGCATCCGGCAGTTCGAGGAGATGCTGGTCGAGGCCGGCACGACGATCATCAAGTGCTTCCTGCACATCTCGAAGGACGAGCAGCGCGAGCGGCTGCAGGCGCGCATCGACGATCCGGCCAAGCACTGGAAGTTCGACATCTCCGACCTGGAGGCGCGCAAGCACTGGGACGCCTACCAGGCCGCGTATCGCGACGCGCTCGCCGCGACCTCGGACGAGCATGCGCCGTGGTACGTGATCCCCGCCGATTCGAAGACGCACCGCAACGTGATGATCGCCGAGCTGCTGCTGCGCGAGCTGACCGGCATGAAGCTCGAATTCCCGCCGGCGAAGCCCGAGCTGGAAGGCGTCAAGATCCAATAAACCGTAACGTTCATTTTCACTGGAACCCAACATGCTGCGTGTCATTACCGCGAACCTGAACGGCATCCGCTCCGCCGCGAAGAAGGGCTTTTTCGACTGGCTCGGCGAGCAGCGCGCCGATTGCGTGTGCGTGCAGGAAATCAAGGTGTCGGCCGACGACCTGCCGGCCGAGTTCGTCGCGCCGCACGGCTTCAAGGGCTACTTCCACCACGCCGAGAAGAAGGGCTACAGCGGCGCGGGCCTGTACTGCCGCCGCGAGCCGGACGACGTGATCATCGGCTACGGCAGCAGCGAATTCGATGCCGAGGGGCGCTATGTCGAGGCGCGCTTCGGCAAGCTGTCGGTCGTGTCGGTCTACGTGCCGTCGGGCTCGAGCGGCGACGAGCGCCAGCAGGCGAAGTACCGTTTCATGGACGAGTTCATGCCGCACCTCGAGGAACTGAAAAGCACCCGTGAGGTGGTCCTGTGCGGCGACGTCAACATCGTCCACAAGGAAATCGACATCAAGAACTGGAAGAGCAACCAGAAGAACTCCGGCTGCCTGCCGGAAGAGCGCGCGTGGCTCACGAAGCTGTTCGACGATGTCGGCTATGTCGACGTGTTCCGCACGCTCGACACGCGCGCCGAGCAGTACACGTGGTGGAGCAACCGCGGGCAGGCGTACGCGAAGAACGTCGGGTGGCGGATCGATTACCAGATCGCGACGCCGGGCATCGCCGGCAGCGCGAAGGCCACCTCGATCTTCAAGGACATCAAGTTCAGCGATCACGCGCCGCTGACGGTCGATTACGACTATAAGTAGGACGTTCGCGCGATGACGGCCGGCGTCCGTCGGCCGTCATCGCGCGACGCACGCAGGACACGCACGCAGGACACGCACGCAGGACACGCACGCAGGACACGCACGCAGGACACGCACGCAGGACACGCACGCAGGACACGCACGCAGGACACGCACGCAGGACACGCACGCAGGACACGCACGCAGGACACGCACGCAGGACACGCACGCAGGACACGCACGCAGGACACGCACGCGCGACGTCACGCGCATCGAACGACAATACATGAGAGAGAGGGCGCGCATGCGCAGTATCGGGATACTAGCGGCCGCGCTGTGCGCCGCGCTGGTGTTGGGGGCGTCGCCGGCGGCGGCGCGGGACATCTACGTTTCGCCGACCGGGTCCGACAGCGCGGACGGCGGCCCGCAGACGCCGGTCGCCTCGCTCGGCAAGGCGAAGGCCGTGGTGCGGGCGCTGTTGAGCACGGGGACGCTCAACGAGGACATTCACGTGAAGCTCGGCGACGGCGTCTATTTCAGCGACGGGCCGCTGATCTTCACGAACGATGATTCCGGGACGGCCCGCACGCGGGTCTACTACGAAAACCTGCCCGGCGCGCAGCCGCGGATCGTCGGCGGCCTCACCACGAAACTGAACTGGCAGCGCTACGCGGGCGCGATCTGGGTGGCCGCCATCAATCCGTACAGCTACCTGGCCGCCTACGACCGGAACGGGCTGCGGGTCGCCAACCCGGTGTTCCGGGACCTCTACGTCAACCGCAGGCCGGCGATCCGTGCACGTTATCCGAAGCTGACGTCGGTTCCGCAAAAGTCCTACCTGATGACGATCGACTGGAACAAGAGCGCGAAATTTCCGCTGATCGACATTGATCCCCGCGCGCTGGATCCCGCCGCGATCATCGCGAAGCAGGGCGGGGATTGCACGAACGCAAGCAAGCGGCATCCGGTGGAATTCGTCAGCCAGCAGCAGTGGACGCAGAGCGCGATCCGCGTCGCCGGCGTCGACAGCGTGACGTCCGGGGGCAAGGCTGTCCTGTCGCTGCGCCCGTGCTCGGCGGAACTGAGCGCACTGCAGCACGGCGACGGGGCGGGGACGCTGCTGCCCACTTCACCGTACCACCTCGAAAATGCGCTCGATTTCCTGAGCGCGACCAACGAGTGGTACTTCGATGCGGAAGCGTCGAAGCTGTACTACCAGCCGCCCGAGGGCGCAGATCCGAACGCGATGGAGTTCATGATCCCGACGCTCGAAACCCTGATCCGCATCCAGGGTCGTTCCGCGAGCCAGCCGGTGATGAATCTGACCTTCACCGGCCTGACGTTCGAGAACACGACGTTCTACGATCCCGCCAGCTATGGCTACGTGAACCAGCAGGCCAGCATGTACCGGCGCGGCGACAGCTATGTCCGCCAGCCGGCCGCGGTGAGCGCGAGCTATGTCCAGGGGCTGGTCTTCACCGGCAATACCTTCATGAATCTCGGCGCGGAAGGCTTGCAGTTGATCGATTCCAGCCGCGACGACAGCGTGACGGAGAACGCGTTCCATGACATCGGCGGCAGTTGCCTGAGCCTGGGCGGCGGCAGCCCGGGAAGCCCGTCGTCAACGGGGCTGTCGGATCACGATACGGTCACGAATAATCGCATCTGGTCCTGCGGCACCCGCTACGCGGGCTCCGTCGGGATCTTCGCGCTGTATGCGAAGCGCCTCACGGTGTCGGGGAATTACCTGCGCTATCTGCCGTATACCGGCATCAGCGTCGGCTGGGGATGGGGGGACGTCGACGTCGGCATGAACGCGAATGCCGTCACGGGCAACAAGGTGTTCGATTTCATGCAGCTGCTTTACGACGGCGGGGCGATCTACACGCAGAGCGTTCAGCAGCAGTCCGAGATCAGCGGGAACAGAATCGGGAACATGCAATTGTCGGGGTTGTACGGTGGTTACCCGCCGACCGGCATCTATCTCGACCAGGGCAGCGACTACCTGACCGTGCGCGGCAATCTCATGCGCAAGGTGGGCACGCTCGACTGCAGGGTGGACTCGATGATCAAGCTGAACGTGGGCAATACACCCCTGCATAACTGGGTCGTCAACAACCGCGCGTCGAACTCGGAGGCCAGCTGGTTCGGCGTGGACAATGAGGCCAGCTGGGCCGACACGGTGAACTGGGAGACGATCAACCCGCAGGTGACGGCGAGCCCGGGCAATCAATGCAAGTAGCCGTGAAACCCGCACGCGGGCCGCATCATCCGCACGCGCGGATGATGCGGCCCGCGTCGACGCTCAGGCCGCCTGCTGCGCCTTGAGCGACGCGAGATCGACCACGAACCGGTACTTCACGTCGCTCTTCAGCATCCGTTCGTAGGCCGTGTTGATCTGCTGCATCGGGATCACCTCGATCTCCGACGTGATGCCGTGCTGCGCGCAGAAATCGAGCATCTCCTGCGTCTCGGCGATGCCGCCGATCAGCGAGCCGGCGAGGCGGCGGCGCTTGAAGATCAGGTTGAACACCTGCGGCGACGGATGGTCGTGCTCGGGCGCGCCGACCAGCGTCAGCGTGCCGTCGCGCTTGAGCAGGTTCAGGAACGGATTCAGGTCGTGCGGCGCGGCCACCGTGTTGACGATCAGGTCGAAGCTGTTCAGGTGCGCATTCATCTGCGCGTCGTCCTTCGAGATCACCACCTCGTGCGCGCCGAGGCGCTTGCCGTCCTCGATCTTCGACGGCGAGGTCGTGAACAGCACGACGTGCGCGCCCATCGCGCGGGCGAGCTTGACGCCCATGTGGCCGAGGCCGCCGAGGCCGACGATGCCCACCTTCTTGCCCGGCCCCGCACCCCACTGGCGCAGCGGCGAGTAGGTCGTGATGCCCGCGCACAGCAGCGGCGCGGCGCCCGCGGGGTCGAGCGTGTCGGGTACGCGCAGGACGAACGCCTCGTCGACGATGATCTGCGACGCGTAGCCGCCATAGGTGGTCGCGCCCGTCAGGCGGTCCCGGCCGTTGTAGGTGCCGACGAAGCCGTTCTCGCAGTACTGTTCGAGGCCCTCGGCGCAGCTCGGGCAGGTGCGGCACGAGTCGACCAGGCAGCCGACGCCGACCAGGTCGCCCGTCTTGAAGCGCGTCACGTCCGCGCCCGTCGCCGTGATCCGGCCGACGATCTCGTGGCCCGGCACCACCGGATAAATCGTGTTGCGCCATTCGTTGCGCGCCTGGTGAAGATCGGAATGGCAGACGCCGCAGTACAGGATCTCGATCTGCACATCGAGGTCGCGCAGCACGCGCGGCTCGAACGAGAACGGGGCGAGCGGCGTGCGGACGTCGGCCGCCGCATAGGCTTGGATGGGGGACATGAAGGACTCCTGACTCGGAACACTAGGGGTGCGCGCCGCGTTCGCGGGGATGGCGATGGGGCGGCGGCATGGGTTCCCATGCTAAGGACGCGGGGAGGCGGACGGAATACCTGATCGTCTTGGATGTTTGCCTATTCCTCCACGATTGTCGTGCGCGTGCCGCGAACGCCCGCGATCGGTGCTAGATTGCGAGCCTGATTCTCCAGCGGACGAAGACCGGACGATGAGCTTTCAAACCCTTTCTTCCGACGATGGCGCGCACGCGCAGCGCCGCATGATCGAACTGCTCACGCGGCTCGCGCCCCACGAGGGTTTCACGCAGGCGTCGCTCGAAGGCGTGTACTTCATCCGCGCCGACCGCCCGATGCCGCGCCGGCCCGTGCTGTACGAGCCGAGCATCATCGTGGTGTGCCAGGGGCGCAAGCGCGGCTATCTCGGCGAGCAGACCTTCGTGTACGACCCGCGCCAGTATCTGGTGCTGTCAGTGCCGCTGCCATTCGAGTGCGAAACCCAGGCCACGCCGGACGAGCCGTTTCTCGCGATCTCGATCCGCGTCGATCTGTCGGTGATCGCGGAGCTGGCGATCCTGCTCGACGAAACCCACGGCGCGATCGCCGGCGAGCCGCGCGGCGTGTACTCGACGCCGCTCGACACGCCGCTCGCCGACGCAGTGCTGCGCCTCCTCGAAGCGCTCGCCTCGCCGGCCGATACGCGCGTGCTGGGGCCGGCGATCATGCGCGAGATCGGTTACCGCGTGCTGACGGGCGAGCAGGGCGACGCGATCCGCGCGGCGCTCGCGCAGCAGCATCATTTCGGCCGGATCGCGAAGGCGCTGCGACGGATCCACGCGAACCTGGAACAGGATCTCGACGTCGAGACGCTCGCGCGCGAGGCCGGCATGAGCCTCGCGGCCTTCCATGCGCAATTCAAGAGCGTGACCGCGACCTCGCCGATGCAATACGTGAAGGCGGCGCGCCTGCATCAGGCGCGGCTCATGATGGTGCAGGACGGCGTGAGCGCGGGCGCGGCGGCGGCGCGGGTCGGCTATGCGAGCGCGTCGCAGTTCAGTCGCGAGTTCAAGCGGCTGTTCGGCCGCAATCCGAGCGAGGAGCTGCGCTGGGCGCAGGCGGGCGGCGAGCGGCCGCTCATGCTCGATCCGTCCCGGTGACGGGGCGGCTCAGCGGCCGACGAGCCGGCGGCGCTTCGCGCTGATGCCCGCGTAGCTCGGCAGCGTGTCGAGATTCTTGCCGATGGCCTTCGCATAGAGCGGCATCAGGTCGCCCAGGCGCTTGAGCAGATCCTGCCGGCGGCGCGCGTCGTACGGGTGCGTGTAGATGAAGCCGTCTTCCTTGTTCGCGCGGGTCGCGGCGGCGAGCTTGTCCCACAGCGTGATGGCCGCGCGCGGATCGAAGCCCGCGCGCGCGGCGATGTCGCCGCCGATCACGTCGGCCTCGGTCTCGTCGGTCGGATCGTAGCGCAGCGCAGCGAGCCGCTCGCCGTTGCCGATCTGCGCAGGCAGCGGCGCCGCGAGCCCGAACAGCGACGGCATCGGATTCGCGCCGATGGTGGGCGGCTGCTCGCCGAGGCCCGCGCGCGCGTGCTCGCGCAGCGCATGGGCGATCTCGTGCGCGAGCAGCAGGCCGAGTTCGTCGTCGCTGAGGCGCAGCCGGTCGAGCAGGCCGCTGTCGATCAGGATCTTGCCGCCCGGCAGGCACGCTGCGCGGATCGTGCGCGAGCGGATCACGTTGATTTCCCAGTTCCAGTTCCGGACCCGGTCGTTCCATTTCACCGAATACGGCGCGAGCTTCCCGACGATCGCGGATACGCGCCGAACCCGGGGATTGCCCGCGGGCAGCAGACGATCGTTTTGCGCCGCGCCCTGCACGAGCTGGCGGTATTCGGCCGCCGTGACCTGTTCGAGCAGCGGTGACGGAATCAGGTTGCGGAACGCGATCGCGTTGCCGTAGCGGAGCTGCGGCGGGGATTCCGGCGCAGCCGCGTGGTCGGCCGGCGCGACGGCGTCGCCCGCCAGCGCGGGCGTGGCCGCGAACAACGTGACACCGGCGCAGGCGGCCCAGGCGGCGCGCCGCAGTTCAGCCTGCACGGACGGCCTCGGGGTTCGCGTCGCCGCCGCGCCACGGCGCGACCTTGAACAGCAGCAGCATGCCGGGGATGCCGAGCGCGGCGCACACCAGGAAGTAATCGAACCAGCCGATCTGGGTGACGATGAAGCCGCTCGACGCCGACGCGAGCGTGCGCGGCACCGAGGCGAGGCTCGTGAACAGCGCGAACTGCGTCGCGGTGTAGCGCGGGTCGGTGGTGCTCGCGATGTAGGCGGTGAACGCGGCCAGCGTGAGGCCCGTGGAGAAGGTCTCGAAGCCGTAGATGCCCGCCATCAGCACGGGCGACGGGCCGACCTTGGCGAGCCACGCGAAGCCGAGCGTCGAGACGATCTGCAGCACGCCGAAGATCCACAGCCCGCGCGCGATGCCGATCTTCATCAGCCAGATCCCGCCGATGATGCCGCCCGCGAGGCTGGCCCAGAACGCGGTGGTCTTGGCGAGCACGCCGATCTGGGTCTTGTTGAAGCCGATGTCGAGGAAGAACGACGTCGACAGCGTGGTGGCCATCGTGTCGCCGAGCTTGAACAGGAAGATGAACGCGAGCACGAGGAGCGCGCCGCGCCAGCCGTCGCGCCCGATGAATTCGCGGAACGGCAGGATCACCGCGTCGCGCAGGTTCTTCGGCGGCGTGCCGTGCACCTCGGGCTCGCGCACGAAGAACGTCATCAGGATGCCGGGCAGCATGAACGCGGCGGTGAGCGCGAACACCGCGTCCCACGGCAGGTGATCGGACAGGATCAGCGACAGCGAGCCGGGGATCAGCGCGGCGACCTTGTATGCGTTCACGTGCACCGCATTGCCGAGGCCCTGCTCGGTGTCGCGCAGCAGTTCGCGGCGATAGGCGTCGATCACGATGTCGGCGCTCGCGCCGAAGAACGCGACGAGCGTGGTGAGCGCGGCGACGGTCCAGATCGAGTCGCGCGGCGACACGAAGCCGAGCGCCGCGATCGCGCCCGCGACCAGCAGCTGCGTGACGAGCATCCAGCCGCGCCGGCGGCCGGGCCGCCAGCCGGGCAGGCGCGGCAGGAAGCGGTCCATCAGCGGCGCCCACAGGAACTTCCACGTATACGGGAACTGGATCAGCGCGAACAGGCCGATCTCCTTCAGGTTCACGCCTTCCGAGCGCAGCCATGCCTGCACCAGATAGACGAGCGTGAACAACGGCAGCCCCGACGTGAAGCCCAGGAACACGCAGATCAGCATGTGCGTATTCAGGTAGGTGCGCCAGCCGGCGCGTCCTTCGTGGGCGTTGAGGGCGGAGGAGTCGTGCTGCTGTTTCGTCATCGAGGAGTACT
>NZ_JAAGNW010000025.1:0-994 GCF_010645215.1 Burkholderia multivorans
CAGCGGTTCTTGCATCTCGTCCATTCCGCGCATCGCTCTCGCCTGCTCAAGATCATGAACACGATATCTCTAACGCACCGCCCTCAGGGCCCGTTTACACCGTATCCAAATTCAACAGCCTGCTAGGCGCTCGTCGCGCCTCTTCTCAGGTCCCGCGCGAAGCGGCCGGATCGGCCGCTTGTCCTGTGCCCGTGCGCCGCGGGTGACGCGGCGCGCGGGAGGCGCGCATCGGGCCGGCTTCAAGCCGGGCTCAAGCCGCCGCGCGGCGATCCGCGCGGCTCCATTCCGAACGGTTGATCGCACCCGCGACCGCGTCGATCGCGGCGACCACCGCGTGTTCGTGCACGCCGACGCCATGGCGCAGCGGCGCGCCGCGTACCTTGCAGCCGACGAATACCGCCGTGCGGCCATCCGCCGCACGCACCACCTCGCACGACACCAGCTCCATCGCGGTGCCGCCCGCCGCTGCGAAGCCGGCGACCGCGCGGTCGGCCGCGACGGCCGGCGTCGCGTCGACGGGCACCGCGCAGGCGGCCGAGATGTCGCGATCGTGCCAGCGCACGGTGCCGCCTGCGCGCGCGGCGGGCCCGGCGGCTTCGAGGTACTCGCGGGCGAACAGCGCGCAGATCGCCTCGCCCGTCACTTCCTCGCCCGAGCGGTCGGCGAGCGCCTGCACCGCGTGGCTGAATTCGATCTGCACGCGACGCGGCGGTGTGAAGCCGAGGCCGCGTTCCAGCAGGAAGGTCGCGCCGCCCTTGCCGGACTGGCTGTTCACGCGGATCACCGCGTCGTAGCTGCGGCCCAGGTCGGCGGGGTCGATCGGCAGGTACGGCACCTCCCAGATCGCGTCGGCCTGCTGCTGCGCGAAGCCCTTGCGGATCGCATCCTGGTGCGAGCCTGAGAAGGCGGTGAACACGAGGTCGCCCGCGTACGGATGACGCGGATGGACCGGGATCTGGTTGCAGCGCTCGACCACGCGCCGCACCGCGTCGAC
>NZ_JAAGNW010000025.1:1004-16999 GCF_010645215.1 Burkholderia multivorans
GAGGCCCGGGTCGATGCCCTGCGTGTACAGATTGAGCGCGAGCGTGACGAGATCGACGTTGCCGGTGCGTTCGCCGTTGCCGAACAGGCAGCCCTCGATGCGGTCCGCGCCGGCGAGGAGCGCCAGCTCCGCCGCGGCGACGGCGGTGCCGCGATCGTTGTGCGGATGCACGGACAGCACGATGCTGTCGCGATAGCCGAGGTTGCGGTCCATCCATTCGATCTGGTCGGCGAATACGTTCGGCATCGCGGCTTCGACGGTGGCGGGCAGGTTGACGATCATCTTGTGATCGCGCGTCGGCCGCCAGGTCTGCGCGACGGCGTCGCACACCTCGCGCGCGAACGACAGCTCGCTCATGCTGAAGGTCTCGGGCGAATACTGGTAGGTCCAGTGCGTGCCCGGCCGCGCTTGTGCGTGTTCCTTGATGAGCCGCGTGCCGTCGACCGCGAGCGCCTTCACCTCGTCCTTCGAGAGGCCGAACACGATGCGCCGGAACGACGGGCAGATCGCGTTGTACAGATGCACGATCGCGCGCGGCACGCCGTCGAGGGCCTCGAAGGTGCGCGCGATCAGGTCCTCGCGCGATTGCACGAGCACTTCGATCGTCACGTCGTCGGGGATGCGCCGTTCGTCGATGAGCTTGCGCACGAAATCGAAGTCGGTTTGCGACGCCGAGGGAAAACCGACTTCGATCTCCTTGAAACCGATCGCGACCAGCATGTCGAAGAATTCGAGCTTCTGTTCGATGCTCATCGGTTCGATCAAGGACTGGTTGCCGTCGCGCAGATCGGTGCTCATCCAGATCGGCGCGCGTTCGATGGCGCGGGTCGGCCACTTGCGTCCATGGAGACGGACAGGCTCGAACGGTCGGTATTTCTCGGCGGGGTTGCGCTTCATCTTGGCCTCGTGGCGGTAAGTCGCGAGCGAAGAGGGGCGGCATGGGCGTCGGTGGACGCGGCCTGCGCAAGGTCGCGCTCGATCGCGCGGCGATGCGGGGGTTCTTCGCGGATCGCCCGACGGATAGACGGACGAAGGCTGACGACTACGGGTTAAAAAACTGCGAGAAGGAACTGCGAGGAACTGCTAAGGAGGGACCGTGCGGACAAATGCACGGCGCTACGACAGCTTTACGCTAGTCGTAGCGATAGCGGCCGCGCTAGGCGGCCGGAAGTAATTCGGAGGGTGTTCTGGAAGGAACGCATGGGACAACTCTATGCGAAGACCGCGCATGCTGTCAATCGCGTCGCGTGCGCGTTGCGTCCGGCGAAAATGGCGCCGGATCTCGCGAAACGGCCGCGCGGCCCGCGCGACCGGCGTATCAGGCGTCGATCCGCGTGAGTCGCGCGATCAGCTCGACCTGGCGCGCGACCGTGTCCGGCACCGGGACGTCGCCGCGCAGCACCGCGTCCGTCCACGCGGCGGTGGTGGCCGCGTCGCGCGCCGCGGGCAGGTCGACGGGCGCTGCGTCGGCCGCCGCGCGTTCCGGCTCGATCAGCGTATCGCAGCGGCCGTCGTGCAGCCAGTCGACCTGCACCTGGCGGCGCGTGTCGGCGACCGCCTCGCCCTCGGTGCCGCGCGCGAGCAGCGCGCCGCCCGCGGCGAGCTCGGGATGCCCGGTGAACAACTGCGCGAGACTTTCGCGATAGGGCGGATGCGTATAGTTGACGAGCCGCAGGCCGGCGGGCTCGAACGGCTGCAGGATCTTCACGAGCGTATGCGTCGAATTGCGCACGCCGAGCACGCGGCGCATCGCGAGCAGGCGGGCGAGCGGCGGCGCGAGCAGTGTGATCGGCGCGAATGCGACGCGGCGTTCGGCGAGCGTGTCCTCGATCTCGTCGTGCGAGCGCGCCGCGGGGATCGACAGCGCGGCGAAGATTTCCGCGCTCGTCACGCGGCCGGGATCCTCGGTGACGCCGTGCACGAGCACGGGCACGCCTTCGCGCGCGAGCAGCAGCGCGAGCAGCGGCACCAGGTTCGCCTGCTTGCGCGCGCCGTTGTAGCTCGGGATCGAGACCGGGCGGAATGCGCCGTCGCGGATCCGCAGCGGTTCGAACGACGCATGCGCGGCGCCGAGCATCGCCGCCAGCTCGTCCGCGGTCTCGCCCTTCAGGCGATACGCGATCAGGATCGCGCCCAGTTCCGCGTCGGAGACCCGGCCGTCGAGCATCGCCCGGTACAGCGCGAAGGTGTCGTCGGCCGACAGGGCGCGCGCGCCGTGCGGTCCGCGGCCGATTTCCTTGATGAAGCGGGCGCACGGAAAGGGGGCGGAGTCGTGGGAGTCGGTCATCGGCATGCGAGGCGGCGCGGCGGCGGGCGTCGCGAGGGTCTGTGGGATTCCATTCAGTACCGTATTTGCGGCGTTCTGGCAAGTTGACGGTGCGCGCAACCGGGCGGGGAATGCGGCTACACTTGGCTCCCCCAAGCCGCATGGCGCGGCGGTCACACGGACCGGGTTCGCCGCCCGGCCGGCGCAAGGAGACAGACAGATGAAGCTGTACAGCTATTTCCGGAGTTCGGCGTCGTATCGGGTGCGTATCGCGCTGAACCTGAAGCAGCTCACGTACGAGTACGTGCCCGTACACATGCTGCGCGACGGCGGCCAGCAGCTGAAGGACGAATACCGCGCGCTGAATCCGGACGGGATCGTGCCGACCTTCGTCGACGGCGATCGAATACCTGGAGGAAGCCTATCCGGAGCCGCCGCTGCTGCCGAAGGCGCCGCTCGACCGCGCCCATGTGCGGGCGATCGCGCTGCAGATCGCGTGCGAGATCCATCCGCTCGACAACCTGCGCGTGCTCAAGTACCTGAAACACGCGCTCGGCGTCGACGAGGACGCGAAGAACGCGTGGTACCGGCACTGGATCGAGGCGGGCTTCAAGACGCTGGAGGTGCGGCTCGCGGGCGATCCGCGCGTGGGCAAGCTGTGCTTCGGCGATACGCCGACGCTGGCCGACCTGTGCCTGGCGCCGCAGGTGTTCAATGCCCAGCGCTTCTCGATCGACCTGCAGCCGTATCCGACGATCCGGCGCATCTATGACTACGCGATGACGCTCGAGGCGTTCCGCGCGGCTGCGCCGGGCGAGCAGCCCGACGCGGAGTGAGGCGGGGCCGCCGCACGGCGGCCCGGGTCAGCCGAGCAGCGCGTCGGTGAATTCCTCGGCGCTGAACGGCTGCAGGTCCTCGACCTTTTCGCCCACGCCGATGAAATAGACCGGCACCGGGCGCTGCCGCGCGATCGCGGCGAGGATGCCGCCCTTCGCGGTGCCGTCGAGCTTCGTGACGATGAGGCCGGTGAGGCCGAGCGCGTCGTCGAACGCCTTGACCTGCGAGAGCGCGTTCTGCCCGGTGTTCGCGTCGATCACGAGCAGCACCTCGTGCGGCGCGCCGTCGAGCGCCTTGCCGATCACGCGCTTCACCTTGCGCAATTCCTCCATCAGGTGCAATTGCGTCGGCAGGCGGCCGGCGGTGTCGGCCATCATCACGTCGATCTTGCGCGCGCGCGCGGCGCCGACCGCATCGAAGATCACCGCGGCCGGATCGCCGCTTTCCTGCTGGACCACCGTCACGTTGTTGCGTTCGCCCCAGATCGACAGCTGCTCGCGCGCGGCCGCGCGGAACGTGTCGCCCGCGGCGAGCAGCACCGACTGGTCGAAGCGCTGCAGGTGCTTCGCGAGCTTGCCGATGCTGGTGGTCTTGCCCGCGCCGTTGACGCCCGCGATCATCATCACGAGCGGCTGCGCGCGGCCGAGCATCAGCGATTTCTCGAGCGGCTTCAGCAGCCCGATCAGCAGGTCGCGCAGCGCGCTCTTGACCTGCTGCGGATCGGTCAGGCGCTCCGCCTTGACCTTCTCGCGCAGCGTGCCGAGCAGGTACTCGGTCGCGTCGACGCCGGCGTCGGACATCAGCAGCGCCGTCTCCAGCTCCTCGTAGAGGTCTTCGTCGATTTTCGTGCTGACGAAGACGCCGGTGATGCTCGCGCTCGTCTTCGACAGGCCGGATTTGAGGCGCGCGAGCCACGATTTCCGCGCGCCGGGCTCGGTGACGGGCGGCGGCACGATCTCGACCGTCTCGACGACCTCGCCGGGGCCGCTGTCGGCGGCCGTGACCGTCACGACGACGGCCGGGGCGGGCGCGACGGGGGGCGCGGCGACGGGCGCCGCAGGGGCGACGGCCGGCGCGGGGGCGGGCGTCGGCGCGGGAGCTGCGCGTTGCGCCGGGGCCGGCGATTCGTCCGGCGTGGCGTCCTGCGTCGGGTTGCCTTTGAAGCGTTTGAAGAAACTGAACATGGTCTGGCTTGGAGGAAGAGGGCGCACCGCGCTGCCGGCGGCACGGCCCGGCCGGCTGGCGTCCGGGGCCGGGAGGCCCGAAGCCCGCCATTTTATCAGGCGCGCCGCGTCGCCACCGGCGAAGCCGCGCACGGCTTGTGGTAACGTGCGCCTGTTCGCGGCGGCGGGCCCGTCCCGCCGCCCTCTCGCCGACCCTTTCCGAATCGAATTTTCGTATGTCCCGTCCGTCCTCCGCCCGTCCGTCCGCGTCGTCCGCACGCGGCAAGCCGCACACGATCCGCATCATCGGCGGCGACTGGAAGCGCACGCCGCTGCCGGTGCTCGACCTGGACGGCCTGCGGCCGACCCCCGATCGCGTGCGTGAGACGCTGTTCAACTGGCTCGGCCAGGATCTCGACGGCCGGCGCTGTCTCGACCTGTTCGCGGGCAGCGGCGCGCTCGGCTTCGAAGCGGCGTCGCGCGGCGCGGCGAGCGTGGTGATGGTCGAGCGCCATCCGCGCGCGGCGCAGCAGCTGCGCGCGAACAAGGACAAGCTGGCCGCGCGCGCGATCGAGGTCGCCGAGGCCGATGCGCTGCGGCTCGCGGCGGGGCTCGCGCCCGGCTCGTTCGACGTGGTGTTCCTCGACCCGCCGTTCGGCGACGCGGCGCTGTTCGAGCGCGCGCTCGCGCTCGCCTTGCCGCTCGTGGCCGCGGGCGGCTACCTGTACGTCGAGGCGGGCGAGGCGCTGGATCCGCAGGTGCACGACGCGCTGGCCGGGTGGGAAGTCGCGCGGCATGGCAAGGCGGGTGCGGTCCACTATCATTTGCTGCAACGCGAAAATGATGAATAATGCGCGTTCCAAACGAGGCGCCGGGCGCGATGCGTCCAGGCTGGCGGCGCGCACGGCGCGTAGCCGTGCCCCCATTTGCGTGATGACAGGAGGAGCGACATGGTAGTCGCCGTGTACCCCGGTACGTTCGATCCGCTGACGCGCGGCCACGAGGATCTCGTGCGGCGCGCATCGAGCATTTTTGATACGCTGGTCGTCGGCGTGGCGGACAGCCGCGCGAAGAAGCCGTTCTTCTCGCTGGAGGAACGTCTGGAGATTGCGAACGAAGTGCTCGGCCATTACCCGAACGTGAAGGTGATGGGCTTCACCGGCCTGCTGAAGGATTTCGTGCGGGCGAACAACGCGCGGGTGATCGTGCGCGGGCTGCGCGCGGTATCGGATTTCGAGTACGAGTTCCAGATGGCGGGGATGAACCGCTATCTGCTGCCCGACGTCGAGACGATGTTCATGACGCCGTCCGACCAGTACCAGTTCATCTCGGGCACGATCGTGCGCGAGATCGCGCAGCTGGGCGGCGATGTCAGCAAGTTCGTGTTCCCGTCGGTCGAGAAATGGCTGACGGAAAAAGTGGCCGCGATGGGCCACGGGCCGGCCGCGTGACGCGCGACGCAGCGGGCTGATTCAAGCGCCGGCGCACGCCGGCGGAAGTGAGACCTGTATGTCCTTGATGATTACCGACGAGTGCATCAATTGCGACGTGTGCGAGCCTGAGTGCCCGAACGGCGCGATTTCGATGGGCCCGGAAATCTACGTGATCGACCCGAACAAGTGCACCGAGTGCGTCGGCCATTTCGACGAGCCGCAGTGCCAGCAGGTGTGTCCGGTCGAATGCATCCCGCGTGATCCGCAGCATCCGGAAACCCAGGATGCGCTGATGGCGAAGTACCGCGCGCTGACGGCCGCCGCGCAGGACGGCGACGCCTGACGCGCGGGGCGCGTCAGGCGGGCTGCGCGAGCAGTTCGCGCAGCGCGGCGACGAGCGCGTCGCATTCGGCGTCGGTGCCGATCGAGATGCGCAGATGCTGCTCGATGCGCGGCAGCCGGAAATGCCGCACGATGATCTCCCGTTGCCTGAGCGCGGCCGCGAGCGTGGCCGCATCGCGGCCGGGATGGCGCGCGAACACGAAATTGGCCGCCGACGGCACGACCTCGAAGCCGAGCGCGGCCAGCTCGGCCGCGAGGCGCTCCCGGCTCGCGACGACCCGGCCGCGGGTCGCCTCGAACCATTCCTGATCCTCGTAGGCGGCCTGCGCGGCGGCTTGCGCGAGACGGTCGAGCGGATAGGAGTTGAAGCTGTCCTTCACGCGGTTGAGCGCCTCGATCAGCGCGGCGTCGCCGAACGCGAAGCCGACCCGCATGCCCGCGAGCGAGCGCGCCTTCGACACCGTGTGCACCACGAGCAGGTTCGGATAGCGCCGGATCAGCGGCAGCGCCGACTCCGCGCCGAAATCCACGTACGCCTCGTCGATCACCACCACCGCATCCGGATTGCCCGCGACGATGCGCTCGAGGTCCGCGCGCGACAGCGCGTGGCCGGTCGGCGCGTTCGGATTGGGGAGCAGCACGCCGCCGTTGTCGCCGAGGAAGTCGTCGGGGCGGATCGAGAAGTCGTCTGCGAGCGGCATCGTCTCGTAGGCGACGCCGTAGAGGCGCGCATAGGTCGGATAGAAGCTGTAGGTGATGTCGGGAAAGCGGATCGGCCGTGCGTGCTTGAGCAAGGCCTGGAACACATGCGCGAGCACTTCGTCGGAGCCGTTGCCGACGAATACCTGGGCCGCGTCGATGCCGTGATGCGCGGCCACCGTCTCGCGCAGCGCGCGTGCGACCGGATCGGGGTAGCGGCGCAGCGCGTCGCCGGTTTCGCCCAGCTCGCGCCGGATCGCCTCGACGACGCGCGGCGACGGCGGATAGGGATTCTCGTTGGTGTTCAGCTTGACCGGGTGCGCGAGCGCGGGCTGTTCGCCCGGCACGTAGGGCACGAGTTCCTGAACGATATCGCTCCAGTAACGGCTCACCGCTTGGCTCCTGATGCTGGGAAAAACCACGAGCTTAACCCAGCCGGGCGCGCACGGCCCGCCGTGACGGGCTCAGTTGCGATGCAACTGCATCATGGCGCGTTCGAGTTCGCCCTGGACGATGAGCGGCATGATCGCGAGCGAGCGCTCGATCGCGGCGTCGATCACCTCCTGCTCTTCGCGGCGCGGCGGCTTCAGCACGAAATTCGCGACGTCGGGCTTGGCGCCCGCGCGCGCGCCCTCGGGGATCAGGTCGCGCGGATGGCCGATGCCGAGACGCAGGCGCCAGTACTGCTGCGACGACAGGTGCGCGGAGATGTCCTTGAGTCCGTTGTGGCCGCCGCTGCCGCCGCCGAGCTTGAGCTTGGCCGCGCCGGGCGGTAGGTCGAGCTCGTCGTGCGCGACGAGGATCTGGTCGGGCAGGATCTTGAAGAACTGGGCGAGGGCGACGACCGACTGGCCGGAGCGGTTCATGTAGGTCTGCGGTTCGAGCAGATGCACTTCCTCGCCGTAGAGGCGCGCCTTCGCGTAGAAGCCGTGGAAGCGCCGCTCGTCGCGCAGCGTCGCGCCGGCTTCGCGCGCGGGCTGGTCGATGAGCCAGAAGCCCGCGTTATGGCGGGTTGCCGTGTATTCCGCCCCGGGATTGCCGAGGCCGACGATCAGTTTGATCATGATGTTCGAAACGGCGCGTCCGCAGGGAAGCGGCCCGTCCTGGAAAAAGAAAAACCCGCCGGGCAAGCCGCGGCGGGTTGCGTCGACCGTTTCAGGAAACGGATCGAACGGGCGCTCAGGCAGCCGGCGTTTCGCCTTCAGCCGCGTCCGAGACTGCGCCCGCCGGGATCGTCGCCGAGGCGACCACCGGGTTTTCAGCGTCGACGTGCGCGACCAGCGCGACGCCTGCCGGCAGCGTGACGTCCTTCGCGTGCAGCGACTGACCTGCTTCGATCTTCGACAGGTCGACTTCGAGGAACTCCGGCAGGTTGCCCGGCAGGCACTCGACTTCGATTTCGTTCACGACGTGCGAGACGATCGCGCTCGACAGCTTCACTGCCGGGCTGACTTCAGCGTTCAGGAAGTGCAGCGGCACCTTGGTGTGCAGCTTCTTCTTCGCGTCGACGCGCTGGAAGTCCACGTGCAGCACGAGCTGGCGGAACGGGTGGTATTGCACGTCGCGCAGCAGAACTTGTTGCGACTGGCCAGCCACTTCGAGGTCGAGGATCGACGCGTGGAAGGCTTCCTTCTTCAGGGCGTGCCACAGGGCGTTGTGATCGAGTTCGATCAATTGGGGCGCTGCTTCACCACCGTACACGATACCCGTGGTCTTACCGGTGTTGCGCAGGCGGCGGCTCGCACCCGTACCTTGCTGTTGGCGCTCGAAGGCGACGACTTTCATAACAATCTCCAATAACTACCCGCGACCAGGTAGTAAGACGGGGTCCGCATCGATGACGTCGGACCCCCGAACGAACGGCCGGGGTTTCGTCAGCCCGGGCCGATTGTGCAAAAAGCGAAGCGGGACGCTTCGCTTTTCACGCATGCTTTGCTGCGGCAGTGGCGGCTCAGGATTCCGCGAACAGCGACATCACCGAGTCGCCGCGGCGAATCCGCGAGAACGTTTCGGCCAGCAGGCCGGCGCTCGACAGCGAGCGGATCTTCGGGCAGCTGAGCGACTCTTCGCTGAGCGGGATCGTGTCGGTGACGACGAGCTCGTCGAGTGCCGAAGCGGCGATCCGGTCGCCCGCGCCACCCGACAGCACCGGGTGCGTCGCGTAGGCGAACACCTGCTTCGCGCCGCGCTCCTTCAGCACCTGGGCGGCCTTGCACAGCGTGCCGGCGGTATCGACCATGTCGTCCATGATCACGCAGGTACGGCCGTCGACTTCACCGATGATGTTCATCACTTCGGCGACGTTCGCCTTCGGGCGACGCTTGTCGATGATCGCGAGATCGCAATTGAGCTGCTTCGCGAGCGCACGGGCGCGCACCACGCCGCCGACGTCGGGCGACACCACCAGCAGATCCGAGTAGCTCTGCTTGCGCAGGTCGCCCAGCAGGATCGGCGTCGCGTAGATGTTGTCGACGGGGATATCGAAGAAGCCTTGAATCTGGTCGGCGTGCAGATCCATCGTGACGATCCGCTCGACGCCGGCGATTTCCAGCATGTTCGCGACGACCTTCGCCGAGATCGCGACGCGCGCCGAACGCGGGCGGCGGTCCTGGCGGGCGTAGCCGAAGTAGGGAATGGCAGCGGTGATCCGGCCGGCGGATGCGCGCTTGAGCGCATCGACCATGATCAGCAGTTCCATCAGGTTGTCGTTGGTCGGCGCGCAGGTGGACTGCAGGACGAAGACGTCCTTGCCGCGCACGTTTTCCTGAATCTCGACCTGGATCTCGCCGTCGGAAAAACGGCTGACCATTGCCTTGCCGAGGGGAATACCAAGGATTTTGACGACTTCCTGAGCAAGCGCGGGATTTGCGTTGCCAGTAAAAACCATCAGGCCGTCATGGCTGCTCATCGTGCACCTGCTTCAGGCTTGGGCGGGAAATGCGAGAAATTTTGGCAGGGGAGGAAGGACTCGAACCCTCGCATGCCGGAATCAAAATCCGGTGCCTTGACCAACTTGGCGACTCCCCTACACTCAACTTTGAACTCTGCCGGAAGTGTAGGACATCCGACACAGTAAAACTTATGACGCGAAAGCGAAGAGTGGATGCTCGTTCATGCTCTCGGCTACCGCGCTGTTCCAGCCAGCTGGCAGTTTGGCTTGCACCGCTTCTGCTTCAGCTCTGCTGCGGAACGCTGCAAACACGCTAGCTCCGGAGCCGGTCATCCGCGCGGGGGTCAAATCATACAACCATTCGATCACCTGCGCAACTTCCGCGTACTGCCTTGTCACAACTTGCTGCATGTCATTCCGACCGAAACTTTCCGGCCATCCTGCATCGCAGCTTTGCTGTGCAAGAAAGTCCGTAATTGTGATGGGTTTCGAATCTCTTGTCAACGATTTATCTGAAAAAATCGAAGCAGTCGGAACGTGAACCCGCGGTGTCACAACCAGGAACCAGCGAGTCGGCAATTCTACATGCTTCAGTTCTTCTCCGATACCCTCTGCGAACGCATTTTTTCCAAAAACGAAGAACGGCACGTCCGCGCCGAGTTTGACCGCGAGGGACTGCAGTTCCTCGCGCGGCAGATCGAGTTGCCACAGGCGGTTGAGCGCGAGCAGCGTGGTGGCCGCATCCGAGCTGCCGCCGCCGAGGCCGGCGCCCATCGGCAGGCGCTTGTCGATCGCGATGTCGACGCCGAGCGGCGTGCCGGTGTGGGTCTTGAGCAGCGTCGCCGCGCGCACCACCAGGTCGGTGTCCGCGGGTACGCCCTCGATGTCGGTCTGGCGCACGATGCGGCCGTCGTCGCGCAGCGTGAAGTCGAGCAGGTCGCCCCAGTTGAGCAGCTGGAACACGCTTTGCAGGTCGTGGTAGCCGTCGGGGCGGCGGCCCGTGATGTGCAGGAAGAGATTGAGTTTCGCCGGGGCCAGGCAGCCCCGCAGCGAGCGGTTCGTATCGGTCATGCTTGCAAGGATTCAGGCAAAAAGGCGCGGGTTCAGCGGTCGAGCACGAGCTTGATGTCGAGCGGCGGCTCCTGCCGCACCAGGTTGATGCGCTTCACGCCCGTGGCCGGCGCATCGGCGTACGCGACGTAGTCGATGGTCCAGCCGTCCTGGCGGATCTGCGTGATTCTCGCATTTCCCGGATCGCGCACGGTGGTGGCCGGGGTGGCGGGCGCGGGCGTCGGCTGCAGCCAGTAGCGCAGCCCGTTGAGGGGCAGCGCGAAGCCGAGCGTATTCTGCATCAGTTCGCCGACGTCGGTCGCATATTGCGGCTGGCGGTTCGGCAGTTCGAGCGACGCTTCGCGCGGCGACGATTTCACGACGGCGAGCGTCTGCCCGAGCGGGCTGCGCAATTCGAGCGAGAGGTCGTCGCCGTTTTCCTGCCAATCGAAATTGCCGTACACGTTGCGCGCGTTGCCGAGCTGATCGCTGTACTGCACCGAGAAACGGCCCGTGTAGGCGTGGTTCGCGGCGGTGGCGAGCGCACCCTGGGCGTTGGCCGTTGCGGGCGGGCGCTGCGGGGTGGCGCAGCCGGCCAGCGCGAGCGCCGCGAGGGCCGCGGCGGCCAGCGTCGCACGCCGCAGGACCGGCGCGAACCGGAAAGACGAAGGTGCTGCGATCATCAGAGCCCGTTGACCTGGAAGCGCTTGAGCGTCTGCACGAGCGTGTCGTTGTCGGGTTCGAGCTTCTGGGCATCGCGCCACGCCGCGCGCGCCTGATCCTGCGAGCCGCTCTTCCACAGCACCTCGCCGAGGTGCGCGCCGATCTCGGCGTTCGGCTGCAGATCGTAGGCCTGCCGGAGGATGCGCGTCGCGCTCGCGTTGTCGCCGAGGCGGTACTTGACCCAGCCGAGGCTGTCCATGATGAACGCATCATCGGGCGCGAGCGCGCTGGCCTTCTCGATCAGCTTGCTCGCTTCCTGCAGGCGCTGGTTGCGGTCCGCGAGCGAATAGCCGAGCGCGTTGTAGGCCTGCGGATTGTCCGGCTGCGCGCGCATCAGGACCCGCAACTGCTTTTCCATCGTCGTGAACTGGCCGAGCTTCTCGCTCGCCATCGCGTAGTCGTAGCGCAGGTCGGGGTCGTCCGGGAAATCCTCGACCGCCTGCGCGAGGCGGTCCGACGCCTCCTTGTAACGCTTCGCGGTGAACAGGATCGACGCGTCGGTGCGCGCGATCACCGCCGCGTCGCGCGGATCGACGACTTGCAGGTCGGCGAGCACCTTGCGCGCCTCGTCGGTCTTGCCCTGCTTCTGCAGCAGCTGCGCGCGGGTGACCTGGGCGGGCACGTAGTGCTGGCTCGTCTGGTCGATCTTGTCGAGCCACTGGCCGGCGAGCGCGTCGTTGTCCTGATCGAGCGCGATCTGGGCGAGATAGATGTAGGCCTGGCCGACATCGGCGCCGGGCTTCTTCTCGGCAACCTGGATGTACTGCTTCAGGTAGGTCGTCGCGTTGTCGAGCTGCTTCTGCTGGATCTTGATCAGCGCGATCGCCATCAGCGGCGTCGCATCCTTCGAGTCGTTCTTGCGCATCGCCTCGAACTGCTTCTGCGCGTCGTCGAGGCGATCGTCGGCGAGATACAGCTGCGCGAGCGCGAGGCGGCCGTCGCGCGACTTCGGATTCTGCTGCACGTACTTCTCGAACGACGCGATGCCGACCGCGCGCTCGTCCGGCCCCATCTGCGACAGCATCAGCGCGGCGGGCAGGTAGTCGGGCTTGAGCTGCAGCGCCTGGCGCAGCGATTGCGCGGCGGCGACCTTGTCGTCCGTCGCCAGTTGCTGGCGGGCGAGCGCGAGTTGCGCCTCGGGCCGGTTCAGGTCGTTCTTCAGCAGGTCCTGAAGCACGGCGAGCCCTTCCACGCGGTTCGGCCCGCGCATCAGCATCGCCTGCAGCGCGAGGATCGCATCGCCGCGCGTAGCGTCGGTCGCGCGCGCGAGCCCGCGCGCGAGCATCGGCTGCGCCTCGGCCGGCTTGCCGCCGAGCACGAGCAGTGCGGCGTCGACTTGCGCTGCGCGGTTCGAATCGGGTGCGTACTTGCGCCACAGGTTCGCGGCGACGAGCGCATCCGCCGGGCTCTGCGCCGCGAGCGCGATCTCGGTGGCGCGCTGCGCGTTGCGCGGATCCTGCGTGTCGCGCGCGAGCGCCAGGTAGGTTTGGTACGCGGGCGCAGGCTGGCCGCGCTGCAGCGCCACTTCGGCCGCGAGCACCTGATAGACGATCTGGGCCGTCAGCGGCAGGTTCGGGAGATCCTTCTTCTCCTCGGGCAGCGCGGGGATCTGCAGGCCCTCGGCGACGTCGTCGTCCGAGACCGGATCCTGCGCCTGCGCGGGCAGGGCGGCGAACGCCGTTGCCGCGAGGAGGGCCGCGCCGATCGCGCGACGCACCGGGGCAGCGAGCGGGCCGCGCGCAAGTGCGGTGCGGCGCTTCTGGAACAGCTTCGAGGGCAAGGTCATGGAAATCCGTTCGATGTTTCAGTCGATTGTAACGCGCCCGCTACAATACGCGCAGAATCGTTACCAGCAAGATACAGACCACCGAACCATGCCAGAGTTGCCGGAAGTTGAAGTCACGCGCCGCGGAATCGAACCGTTCGTCGCGGGGCAGCGCGTGCGTCGCGTCGAGGTGCGCACCCCGATGCTGCGCTGGCCTGTGCCCGCCGAGCTGGCGCGCACGCTCGAGGCCCGCGAGGTGCTCCGGGTCGAGCGGCGCGGCAAGTACCTGCTGTTCGAGGTCGACGCCGGCTGGTTCATCGTCCACCTCGGCATGACGGGCACCCTGCGCATCCTGCCGGACCTCGCGCAGGTGCCGGCCGCCGCGCGGCACGATCACGTCGATTGGCTGTTTGACAATTTTGTATTGCGCTTTCGCGATCCGCGTCGCTTCGGCGCGGTGCTCTGGCATCCGCGCAGCGCGGGCGACGTGCGCACCCACCCGCTGCTCGCGGGCCTCGGCGTCGAGCCGCTCGAGGCGGGGTTCGACGGCGTGCTGCTGCATCGGCGCACGCGCGGGCGCAGCGTGTCGGTGAAGCAGGCGCTGCTGGCGGGCGACATCGTGGTCGGCGTGGGCAACATCTACGCGTCGGAGAGCCTGTTCCGCGCGGGCATCCGGCCGACCACCGCGGCCGGCCGGGTGTCGCTGCCCCGTTACGAACGCCTGGCCGACGCGGTGCGCGAGACGCTCGCCGCCGCGATCGAGCGGGGCGGCAGCACCTTGCGCGACTTCGTCGGCAGCAACGGCGAAAGCGGCTATTTCCAGCTCGACTGTTTCGTCTACGATCGCGCGGGCGCGCCGTGCCGGGTCTGCGGCACGCCGGTGCGCCAGATCGTGCAGGGGCAGCGGTCGACCTATTACTGTCCGAATTGTCAGCGTTGAAAACTTGAAGCCACCCCGCATTCCCCCCGCTCCGTTTCCCGTCACCCCGCTGCATGCCGGGTTTGCCGCCAGGCTGATCGCGTGGCAGCGCGCGCACGGCCGCCACGATCTGCCGTGGCAGAACACCCGCGATCCCTACCGGATCTGGTTGTCGGAAATCATGCTGCAGCAGACCCAGGTGTCGACGGTCGTGCCGTACTACCTGCGCTTCCTCGAACGCTTTCCCGATGTCGCGGCGCTCGCGGCCGCCCCCGCCGACGACGTGATGGCGCTGTGGGCCGGGCTTGGCTACTACTCGCGGGCGCGCAACCTGCACCGCTGCGCCCAGGTGGTGGTCGAGCAGCACGGCGGCGCATTCCCGGCGGCGCCGGACGCGCTGGCCGAATTGCCCGGCATCGGCCGCTCGACGGCGGCCGCGATTGCGTCGTTCGCGTTCGGCGCGCGCGCGACGATTCTCGACGGCAACGTGAAGCGCGTGCTCGCGCGGGTGTTCGGCGTCGAGGGGTTTCCGGGCGAGAAGCGCGTCGAGAACGAGATGTGGGCGCTGGCGGAATCGTTGTTGCCCGACGCCGCGAATCAGGCCGACGTCAGCGCGTATACGCAGGGCCTGATGGATCTCGGCGCGACGCTGTGCGTTCGCGGCAAGCCCGACTGCGCGCGGTGTCCGTTCGCGGGCGACTGCGTCGCGCAGTCGAGCGGGCGGCAGCGCGAGCTGCCCGCGGCGCGTCCGAAGAAGGCGGTGCCCGTGCGCCGCACCTGGATGCTGGTGCGGCGCGACGGCGATGCCGTGCTGTTGCGGCGGCGTCCGCCCACGGGCATCTGGGGCGGGCTCTGGAGCCTGCCCGAGGCCGACGGCGACGCGGCGCTGCTCGAGCACGCGCGCGCGCTCGGCGGCGCGTCGCTGGTGCGGCTCGCGTCGTTTACGCACACCTTCACGCACTTCAAGCTGGAGATCGAGCCGCGGCTCGCGGAACTGGGCGGGACGACCGCGGCCGGCGCGCCGCGCGCGGGCGATGACGAAACCGCGTGGGTGCCGCGCGGCGGCCTCGATGCGTACGGCGTGCCCGCGCCGGTGCGCAAGCTGCTCGACAGTCTCGGCGGCTCCCTGATCTGAGCGCGCCTACAGCCATCCGTGGCGGGTCAGCACCTGGTGCACGGCGTCGATGCGCGCGCCGACGTCGGGAAACTCCATCAGCTTCTGCCGCGCGCGCAGGTCGAGCGGCAGGACTTCGGACAGCCGGTTGGCTACCCAGGTCGCGCTGTCGAAGCGGAACGGCTCGACGAACGGCATCTCGCCCGGCTCGGTCCGGCGCAGCGCTTCGCGGATCCGTTCGAGCACTTCCGCGCAGGCGCCGAATTGCGCGAGCGCCAGTTCGCCGTCGAGCGGAATGTCGTCGGGCATCGGCCCCGCGATGCCGACCAGCAGGCCGTTCGCCTCGACGCGGTGCGACAGCAGTTCGAAGCGCTGCGTGCCGATCGTGCGCAGGTAGAGCATGCCGAATTCGCCGGTGTCGCATTCGACGATCCGCGCCATGCAGCCGATCGTCTCGGGCACGGAGACCGCGCCTTCCTGGGCGACTTCCGGCCCGCTGCGCAGCAGGCACACGCCGAACGGCGCATCGTCGCGCAGGCACGCGCGCGCCATGTCGAGATAGCGCGCCTCGAACACCTTGAGCGGCAGCAGGCCTTCCGGGAACAGCACCGTGTGCAGCGGAAACAGCGGCAGATCGATGAGAGTGGTCGAGAGAGAGGACATGGCGCGCTCGAGGAGGGACGGCCCCGCTAGGTGACGAGCCGCGACGACGCGTCGGTGTCGACCGGTGCGTCACGATGCCGCACGATCACGTTGGCCTGGCGCGCGAGACGCGCGGCGAGCGTCTCCGCGAT
>NZ_JAAGNW010000025.1:17040-40799 GCF_010645215.1 Burkholderia multivorans
GTCGAGGAACGCGATGACCGGCTTGTCGAGCCCGGTGAGCGGGCGCAGCTGGTGGTCGTAGTACGGGTTCGGCAGCGCGCGCACGTCGAACGTGAAATCGGCGTCGAGCGGCACGCCGCGCTTGAAGCCGAACGATTCGAACATCAGCACCAGGTCGTCGGTCTGCTGCTCGATGAAGCGCTTGACCCAGCTGCGCAGCACGTTCGCGCGCAGGCTGCTGGTGTCGATCTGGTGGCCGAATTCCGCGAGCGGCGCGACCAGGTCGCGCTCGCGCTCGACGGCTTCCTCGAGCGACGACAGCAGGCCGACGTCCGCGTCGTGGGACGGCGAACCGGACAGCGGATGCCGGCGGCGCGTTTCGGAGAAGCGCTGGATCAGCGCCTGGGTGCTCGCATTGAGGAACAGCACGCGCACGTCGTGGTCGACGGACAGCGCGCGGATCAGGCCCGGCATGTCGTCGAGCGAGGCGCTCGAGCGCGCGTCGATCGCGACCGCGAGCCGGTGCTGGCCGTCCTCGGCCAGGTAGCGCGCGAGTTCCGGCAGCACGCGCGGCGGCAGGTTGTCGACGCAGTAATAGCCGGCGTCTTCCAGCGCGTTCAACGCGACGGATTTGCCGGAGCCGGAAATGCCGGTGATGAGGACAATGCGCATGGGAAGACGTAAATCCTGACGTTTCATCATAGCACCGGCTCATGGCACCCGCGTGGCGCCGCCGAGCCGGCGCGCGTTACACGAGCTTGCCCGGGAACTGGCTGTCGGGATCCTGCATCGCGAGGCGCTGCCGGTCCATGAAGTCGCGCAGCGTGTCGATGCCGCGCAGCTGGAGGATCGTGTTGCGGACCGCCGCCTCGACCAGCACCGCAAGGTTGCGGCCGGCCGCCACCTGGATCGTGACCTTGCTGATCGGCAGGCCGAGCACGTCGACCGTCTGGCTTTCGAGCGGCAGCCGCTGGAATTCGCCGTCCGGCCGGCGCACCAGCTGGACGATCAGCTTCAGCTTCATCTTCCGCCGCACGGCGGTCTCGCCGAAGATCGTCTTGATGTCGAGCAGGCCGAGGCCGCGCACCTCGAGCAGGTTCTGCAGCAGCGGCGGGCAGCGGCCCTCGACGAAGTCGGGGCCGAGGCGCACGAAGTCGACCGCGTCGTCGGCGACGAGGCCGTGGCCGCGGCTGATCAGCTCGAGGCCGAGTTCGCTCTTGCCGAGACCGGAGTCGCCCGTCAGCAGCACGCCCATCCCGAGGATGTCGAGAAACACGCCGTGCAGCGTCGCGCGCGGCGCGAGGATGCGCGACATGTAGAGCCGCAGGCTGTCGATCACCGCGGCGGCGGACATCGGCGTCGTGAACAGCGGCGTGGACGAGCGCGTGCAGCGCAGTACCAGCTCGGGCGGCGCGGCGGCGCCGCCCGCGACCACCAGGAACGGCGGTTCGAGGGCGATCAGCTCGGCCATGTGGCGCGAGCGGTCCTCGTCGGTCTGGCGCTGGTAGTAGTTGATCTCGGCCTCGCCGAGGACCTGGATCCGGTTCGGGTGGATCAGGTTCAGGTGGCCGACGAGGTCGGCGCTCGAGGTCGCGTTCGATACCGTGTCGGAGGAAAAACCGCGTTCCCAGCCTTCATGCCCCGTCAGCCAGCTGAGTTTCAGCATGGCGGCGTTGTCGTCGAAGATGCTCTGGGCGTTGATGCTGGACGTATCCATGAGTCCGTCACTCCAAGGAGCCGGCGCCGCAGCGGCGCGACGAAGGTCGCGCTGCCGGCCCGGCAGCGGGCGGTGGCCGGGGGGCGGGCGGTGCCGCCGGTCGCGAAAAAAAACCGCCCGGATCAGCTCAAGGTTGCCACTGAGTGAGGAGTTGATGCAACTCGTCGCGGTCCGTACTGGTATGCAGGCGTTCGCGCGCGTCGCGGTCGGACAGCAGCTGCGCGATTTCGGAGAGGATTTCGAGGTGCTGCTGAGTAGCCTGTTCTGGCACCAGCAGGAAGATCAGCAGCGACACCGGCTGGCCGTCGGGCGCTTCGAACGGGATCGGCTCGGCGAGCCGCACGAACGCGGCGAGCGGGTGCTTGAGCCCCTTGATTCGGCCGTGCGGAATCGCGACGCCTTCACCGAGGCCCGTCGAGCCGAGGCGCTCGCGCGCGAACAGGTTGTCGGTGACGATGCTGCGGGCAATGCCGTTCTGATTTTCGAAGATCAGCCCGGCTTGTTCGAAGACGCGCTTCTTGCTGGTGACCGAGAGGCCGATGACGACGTTCTCTAAGGGCAGGATTTTGGCTAGGCGATTCATGTTGGCAGGCAAGGGAGCGGCCTGGGGTCTCCTCGCGGCGGCGGACTGATTTTCCATATCGGGCAATTAGGCCGGCGTTAGGCGATGGAGACCTTGTAGAGCACGGCAAGCCGGCTTAACGCCCCCGGTAATAACGGGACATTATAGAGCACAGCAGACGGCGTGGTGCGCTGCGGCGCTGCCCATGCCTCTGCGGCGGGCGGTAAAAAAAACCGCCCGTCTAAGCGGGCGGCCGGGATGGCGCTCGAGCGCCGTGACTCATTGCGGCGGCAGTTCGATCTGTTCGACGGCCGGCAGGTGCTTGAGCGGATCGTGCGTGTGCGTTTGCAGTCGCTCCATGTGCTTGACGACCTGGCGGTCGAGCTTGTCGATCAGCAGATCGATCGCGGCGTACAGATTGCCGTTTGCGCTTTCGACGAAGATATCCTTGCCCTTCAGATGCAGATTGATTTCCGCTCGCTGCTGCTTGTCCTTTTCCTTGTGGTTGTCGACCGAGAGGATCACAGTGCCATCGATAACCTGGTCGCTATGCCGCAGCACCCTATCCAACTTGGTGATCACGTATTCGCGAATCGCAGGGGTGACTTCGAGATGGTGTCCACTGATCTTCAGGTTCATAGTGCTTCTCCAAGCTAATGACCACCTTCCGCGTAGAGGCGGCAGTGCCGGTCGACCTGGCTGCCTCCCCGTAGCGCAGCGGAGGCGGCTGATGCATCGGCCGGCCTTTACCGTCGACAGCGCGGCGGCCGGAAAATACCCGCCGCTGGCGCGACGGGCTACAGAGACTTGCGCAGGTTCACCGCTGGGATCTTGAGGGCTTCGCGATACTTGGCAACCGTGCGGCGCGCGACCACGAATCCTTGTTCTGCCAGCAGCTCGGCTATGCGGCTGTCCGAAAGAGGAGATTTTGGGTCTTCGGCTCCTATCAGTTGCTTGATGAGGGCGCGGATCGCCGTGGATGACGCGGCGCCCCCTGTATCCGTCGACACGTGTGATCCGAAGAAGTACTTAAATTCAAGCGTCCCGAACGGGGTCAGCATGTACTTGCCTGTTGTCACACGGGAGACAGTCGACTCGTGTAGGCCCAGCGTATCAGCTATTTCCCGCAAAACCAAGGGGCGCATGGCAATTTCGCCGTGCGCAAAGAAATTCTTCTGACGTTCGACAATAGCCTGCGCGACGCGCAGGATCGTGTCGAAGCGCTGCTGGATATTCTTGATGAGCCAGCGCGCTTCCTGCAGTTGCTGCTTCAACGATCCGGCGCTCGGATCGCCGCGGCTGTTGCGCAGGATGTTCGCGTACAGATGGTTGATGCGCAGGCGCGGCACGACTTCCGGATTGAGTTCCGCGTGCCAGCTCTGGCCGCTTTTCTTCACGATGATGTCGGGCACCACGTAGTCGGCCTCGGCCTTGCCGTAGGCCGAGCCGGGGAACGGCTCGAGCGAGCGGATCAGCGTGTGCGCGTCGCGCAGCTCGTCGTCGTTTGCCTTCAGGTGCTTGCGCAGCCGCGTGAAATCGCGCGCAGCCAGCAGCTCCAGGTATTGCGACACGATCTCGAGCGCGAGCACGCGCGTCGGGGACGGATCCAGCCGCAGCAGCTGCAGCCTCAGGCATTCGGAGGCCGAGCGCGCGCCGACGCCGGACGGGTCGAAGCTGTGCAGCAGCGCGAGCGCGGCGTTCAGTTCGTCGACGTCGACCTCGAGTTCGGCGGGCAGGTCGGCCAGGATCTCGTCGAGCGACGCGGCGAGGTAGCCGTCGTCGTCGAGCGACTCGATCAGGAACATCACGAGCGCACGGTCGCGCGGGCTGGCCTGCGTCACGCGCAACTGCGCGGACAGGTGGTCGCGCAGCGAGGTCGTGGCTTCATGGACCTGCAGCGGCGGCATGTCGTCTTCATCGGACGAGGGGGCGGAACGGCCGAAGTCGTCGAGATTCCACGGGCTCGTGTCGCCGTTGTCGGCCGAGTAGCCGTCGTATTCGTCGGCGCCGGCGGGCTCGTCGCGTTCCGAGCGCTCGTTGGACGCGCCCGAACCGTTCGGCGGCTGCCCCGACATGTCGGACGACGCCTGGGTCGGCGACTGCGCGATCAGCGAGCCGTCCGACGCGACGCGCAACGGGCTCGTGATCCAGTCGTCGTCGTTCTCGAGCAGGGGGTTCTGTGAGACCGCCATCGCCACTTCCTGCTGCAATTCGAGCGTCGAGAGCTGCAGCAGGCGGATCGACTGCTGCAGCTGCGGGGTCAGCGCGAGATGTTGCGACAGGCGAAGTTGGAGGCTGGCTTTCATGGCAAAAAGGGAGTCATACCAGCAGTTTGCCACGAGGGCGGCGCGTTGCGTCATTCGTGTTGACGCAATCGGCTGCGGCGCCGCAACAGGGGCGTCGCGCCCCCGGCCGATAGGGAACCGCGGGGCGGGCGCCCCGCGCAGTCCGCTTACATGCGGAAGTGTTCGCCGAGGTACACGCGGCGTACGCTCTCGTTCTCGATGATCTCGCTCGGCGCACCCGAGGCGAGCACGCTGCCGTCGCTGATGATGTAGGCGTGATCGCAGATGCCGAGCGTCTCGCGCACGTTGTGGTCGGTGATCAGCACGCCGATGTTGCGCTGCTTCAGGAACTTCACGATCTTCTGGATTTCCAGCACGGCGATCGGATCGACGCCCGCGAACGGTTCGTCGAGCAGGATGAAGCTCGGATTGCTCGCGAGCGCGCGCGCGATCTCGACGCGGCGTCGCTCGCCGCCCGACAGCGACAGCGCCGGGTTGTCGCGCAGGTGGCCGATCTGCAGCTCGTCGAGCAGCGCTTCCGTGCGGCTCGCGATCTCGTCCTTGCTGAGCAGCTTGCCGTTGTCGTTGTGCTGCAGCTCCAGCACCGCGCGGATGTTCTCCTCGACGGTGAGCTTGCGGAACACCGAGGCTTCCTGCGGCAGGTAGGACAGGCCCAGCGACGCGCGCTTGTGGATCGGCAGCAGGCTGATCGGGCTGCCGTTCAGCGAGATGTCGCCGGCGTCGAGCGGCACGAGCCCGACGATCATGTAGAACGAGGTGGTCTTGCCGGCGCCGTTCGGGCCCAGCAGGCCGACGACCTCGCCGCTCTTCACGTCGAGCGACACATCCTTCACGACCG
The DNA here is from genome assembly GCF_010645215.1 of Burkholderia multivorans. Lineage (GTDB taxonomy): Bacteria > Pseudomonadota > Gammaproteobacteria > Burkholderiales > Burkholderiaceae > Burkholderia > Burkholderia multivorans_A. Next base: position 22,443 of record NZ_JAAGNW010000025.1, read on the forward strand.
TGCGCGAGCCGTAGCGCTTCTTCAGGTTGCGCACCACGAGCGAGCTGCTCGTGCCGGCCGGCTGGCGATTCGGCAGCGCGTTCATTGCGGGGCTCCCTGCAGCGTGGTCGACGGCGCGAGCGGCGCGGGCGCGCCGTTCAGCGGCACCGGGCCGCCGTTGCGCGGCGACAGCATGGCGCGCACGCGGCCCGTCGGATTGCCCGGCGCGGCCACGTCCTTGCCGCCCTTCGCCGTGTAGAAGTCGCGCTGGCCGTCATAGGTGATCACGCTGCCGTGCACCGTGTCGGCCACGGTCGACAGGCCCTGCAGGCGGCGCACCGTCGCGTTCGTGGTGAGCGTGGTCAGGTCCTGCTTGCCGTCGTAGTCGATCCGCTCCGCATCGCCGTCGATGTACTCGTCGAGGCCTTCGCGCTTCTGGCGGAACGACGCGTGCTTCTTGCTGCCCGGCGCCATCGTCGCGGTCGCGTACTGGTAGCCCTGCGGATCCTGGCGCACCTCGACGCGATCGCCCTTGATGATGATCGTGCCCTTGGTGATCACGACGTTGCCGGTCGCGACCGTGACCTGCTTCAGGTCGTCATAGGTCAGGTTGTCGGCTTCGACATTGATCGGTTTGCCCTGGTCGGCCTTTTCGGCGTGGGCGAGCGGCGCCAGCCCGGCGAGCGGCAGCGCGATCAGCGCCGCGGCAAGCGACGCGCGGACGGCGCGACGGGCGCGGCCGGCGGAAAAACAAGGGAACGATTCGTTCATGCAGTCACGCGTGGAGGTTTACTTGGGTTGGCCATGGGAGCCGCCGGACGTGTCATTGGCGGCGATCATGCCGCGCACGTTGCCGTAAAGATCGATGACCCGGGTGACGTTGTTGTACTTCATGCCATCGGTGGCGGTGGCGACCGACAGGCCGCGCTGAAGTTTAACCGGCTTTTTGGTCTCGATCACATCGTCGTTGACGAGCACCCGGAAATGTTCGGAATCGGCCTGCATCGGCGGGTCGCCGCCGCCCGCCGCGCGCACGAGGCGGGCGTCGTCGTACAGGTCGACGATCGACACGTCGCCGTTGATCACGCCGCGCTTCGCGGTGGTCGTCACGACCGGCTTGCCCGGCTGGAACGCGCGCAGCGCCGGCAGCGTCAGGTCGCTCGATTCGTCGTCCTCGTAGTGGACGAGTTCGGCCGCCGTCAGCCGGTATTGCGTGGAGCCGGTCTGGTCCAGCTCGGTCACGGAGAAGTGGTCGGCGAAGTAGTCGGGCGTATGGCTCTTCGGCCGCGCCTCGCCGCCGCCGGGCGGCGGCAGCGTGGCCTGGAGCAGCCAGTAGGTGATGCCCGCGAGCGCGGCCCTCGCGACCAGCGGGATCAGCGAGGTCAGGCGAAATCGGGGATTCATCCGTCAGGCTCCGCAGGCGGCGGCGAGCAGCGCGTCGTAGCGGTGCTGCGCGCGCAGCACGGCGTCGCAGACTTCGCGCACGGCGCCGTGGCCGCCGCGCGCCTCCGCGACCCAGTGCGCGCGCGCGATCACCTCGGGGTGCGCGTTGGCGGGCGCGGTCGCGAAGCCGCAGCGCAGCATCACGGCGAGGTCGGGCCAGTCGTCGCCCATGTAGCCGCACGCGTCGGGCGTCACGCCCGTCGCGGCGAGCAGCTCGGCGAACGCCGCGCGCTTGTCCTCGACGCCCTGGTACAGGTGCCCGATGCGCATTTCGCGCGCCCGCGCGGCGACGATTTCGGAACGGCGGCCGGTGATGATCGCGGTCGCGATGCCGGCCTCGCCGAGCAGCTTCACGCCGTGGCCGTCGAGCGAATTGAACGACTTCATCGTGTCGCCCGTCGCGGTGAAATGCAGGCCGCCGTCGGTCAGCACGCCGTCGACATCGAAAATCATCAGCTTCACGCGGCTCGCGCGTTCGGCTGCCGTGGCGGGGGAGGCGCCCATCAGATCACCTTCTTCGAAAACAGGTCGTGCATGTTCAGCGCGCCGATCAGCACGCCGGCGGCGTCGACCACGAGCATCTGGTTGATCCGGTGGCGCTCCATCAGTTCCACCGCCTCGACGGCCAGGTGATCGGGGCCGATCGTGCGCGGACCGCGCGTCATCACCTCGCTGATCGGCAGGCGGCGGAAATCGCCGTCGCGTTCGAGCACGCGGCGCAGGTCGCCGTCGGTGAAGATGCCGGCGACCCGGTTGTCCGGCCCGACCACGGCCGTCATGCCCATGCGCTTCGCGGTGATCTGGAACAGCGCGTCGGACAGCGTCGCGTCGGTCGCCACGGTCGGCACCTCGGCGCCCGTGCGCATCACGTCGCGCACGTAGGTCAGCAGCCGGCGGCCGAGTGCGCCGCCCGGATGCGAGCGCGCGAAGTCCTCGGAGCCGAAGCCGCGCGCGTCGAGCACGGCGACCGCGAGCGCGTCGCCGAGCGCGAGCGCCGCGGTGGTGCTCGCCGTCGGCGCGAGATTCAACGGGCACGCTTCCTTCGCGACCGCCGCGTTCAGGTGGAAGTCGGCCAGTTGGCCGAGGCTCGAGGCCGGGCGGCCCGTGATCGCGATCAGCTTCGCGCCGAGCCGCTTGATGAGCGGCACGATCGCGACCAGCTCATCCGACTCGCCGGAGTTCGAGAGGGCGATGAAGACATCGTGCTCGGTGACCATCCCGAGGTCGCCGTGGCTGGCTTCGGCGGGGTGGACGAAGAAGGCGGGCGTGCCGGTGCTGGCCAGGGTCGCGGCGATCTTGCGTGCAATGTGGCCCGATTTGCCGATGCCGGACACCACCACGCGGCCCCGGCATTCGAGCAGCAGGCTCATCGCGCCGATGAAGTTGCCGTCGAGCTGGTCGCGCAGCGCACGCACGGCGTCCGCCTCGATGTCGAGCACGTCGCGGGCGAGCGCGAGCGCCCGGTCATCATTGATTTTCGCTATCATGCGCGGAGTATAGCAAAGGCGTTTGTTCGCCGCGCCGGGCCGCTCGCGGCCATCATGCAGTTGTTTCTTCCGGCCCATTCCGGCGTCTGTTCTGCGGCGCCGCTGACGAACGAGGACGCTTTGCCCGTGATTTCCCCGCTCGAAATGACCCTCCTGCTGCTGCTGGCTTCGGTGGTGGGGGTGGTCGTGTTCCGTTCGCTGAACCTGCCGCCGATGCTCGGCTATCTGACCGTCGGCATCGTGGTCGGCCCGCATGCGCTCGGCTTTGCCGCCGATCTCGAGCGCGCCGAGCACCTCGCCGAGTTCGGCGTCGTCTTCCTGATGTTCTCGATCGGCCTCGAGTTCTCGCTCGCGAAGCTGCGCGCAATGCGGCGGCTCGTGTTCGGGCTCGGCCTGCTGCAGGTGCTCGTCACGATTGCCGTCGCGCTGCTGCTCGGCGCGCTGTTCGAGCGCTGGGTGCACATCACCTGGCAGGGCAGCGTCGCGCTCGGCGGCGCGCTCGCGATGTCGTCGACCGCGATCGTGTCGAAGATGCTGGCCGAGCGTCTCGAGATCGAGACGGAGCACGGCCGCAACATCTTCGGCGTGCTGCTGTTCCAGGATCTCGCGGTGGTGCCGCTCCTGATCGTGATCGCGGCGTTCGGCGGCGAGTCGTCGAAGGATCTCGCGATGTCGCTCGGGCTCGCGTCGATCAAGATCGTGATCGCGCTCGCACTGCTGCTGATCGTCGGCCAGCGTTTCATGACGCGCTGGCTCAACGTGGTCGCGCGGCGCCGCTCGCAGGAGTTGTTCGTGCTGAACCTGCTGCTCATCACGCTCGGCGCCGCGTTCATCACCGACCGCTTCGGGCTGTCGCTCGCGCTCGGCGCGTTCATCGCCGGCATGCTGATCGCCGAGACGCCGTACCGGCACCAGGTGGAAGAGGACATCAAGCCGTTCCGCGACGTGCTGCTCGGCCTGTTCTTCGTCACCACCGGCATGCTGCTCGACCCGAGCGTGATCTGGCAGCACCCGTTCATCGTCGCCGGCTTCTTCGTCGGCCAGGTGCTGCTCAAGGGCGTCACGATCACCGGGCTCGCGCGTCTGTTCGGCGCGTCGCCCGGCGTCGCGATGCGCACCGGCCTCGGGCTCGCGCAGGCGGGCGAATTCGGCTTCGTGCTGCTGAACCTGATCCTCGACCGCCATCTCGTCGACACCATGCTGCTGCAGGCGAGCCTCGCCGCGCTGCTGCTGTCGATGATGGCCGCGCCGTTCCTGATCCAGAACGCCGACCGCATCGTGATGCGGCTGTCGTCGACCGAGTGGATGCAGCAGTCGCTGCAGATGACGCGGATCGCGACCCAGAGCCTCAAGCAGCAGGGCCACGTGATCATCTGCGGTTACGGCCGGGCGGGCCAGAACCTCGCGCGCATGCTGGAGCAGGAAGGGATCGCCTATGTCGCGCTCGACCTCGACCCGGATCGCATCACGGCGGCCGGGGCGGCCGGCGAATCGGTGGTGTTCGGCGATGCGGCGCGCCGCGAGTCGCTGCTCGCGGCCGGGATCCACCGGGCCGCGGCGGTCGCGATCACCTATGCGAACACGCCGTCCGCGCTGCGCGTGCTGCACAACGTCCACGAACTCGAACCGACCCTGCCCGTGATCGTGCGCACGGTCGACGACGCCGATCTCGAACGGCTGCTCGCCGCCGGTGCGACCGAGGTGATCCCGGAGATCGTCGAGGGCAGCCTGATGCTCGCGTCGCACACGCTGGTGCTGATGGGCGTGCCGATGCGGCGCGTGGTGCGCCGCGCGGAGGAAATGCGCGACGCGCGCTACAGCCTGTTGCGCGGCTACTTCCACGGCGCGGACGACGCGGAGGACGACGACCACGAGCAGGTGCGGCTACAATCGGTGCCGGTCGATGCGCGCGCGGACGCGGTCGGCCGCTCGCTCGAGGAGCTGGGGCTCTATGCGCTCGGCCTCGAGGTGACGGCGATCCGCCGTCACGGGATCCGCGGCGTCGAGCCGGACCCGGACACCAAGCTGCGCGCCAGCGACATCGTCGTGCTGCGCGGCTTGCCCGAGGCGCTCGCGCTGGCCGAGGAGCGGCTGTCGCTGCACCGGCGCGAGAGCCCGGCCGCCGCCTGAGCCGCGGCACGGGCCGGATCCGCCGGGCTGCAATCCTCACACCAATATTGACAGGCGGTGCGCAAGTCATTGCGCACCGTTTTTTTCGGAGAAGTCCATGAATCACCCGTCGTCGGATGCGTCGCTCGACCCCGTCGCGTTCATCCACAGCCAGATCCGCACCGTGCCGGACTGGCCGCAGCCGGGCGTGCAGTTCCGCGACATTACGCCGCTGCTGCAGAGCCCGAAGGCGCTGCGGGTGCTGGTCGATCTGTTCGTGGAGCGCTATGTCGACGCGAAGCTCGACTACGTCGCCGGGCTCGACGCGCGCGGTTTCATCATCGCGCCGATCGTCGCCTACGAGCTGAACATCGGCTTCGTGCCGATCCGCAAGGTCGGCAAGCTGCCCTACAAGACGCGCGCCGAATCCTACGATCTCGAATACGGGAGCGCGACCGTGGAGATCCACGAGGATGCCTGCAAGCCCGGCGACCGCGTGATCATCGTCGACGACCTGATCGCGACGGGCGGCACCATGATGGCGGGCAAGAAGCTGCTGGAGCGGCTCGGCGCGGTGGTCGTCGAGGGCGCGGCGATCATCGACCTGCCCGATCTCGGCGGTTCCGCGCTGCTGCGCGGCGCGGGCCTGCCGCTGTACACCGTGACCGAGTTCTCGGGCCACTGAGCGGCCGACGCCGCGCCTCATCCCTTCACTCAAGCGAGTCCGCGATGCCGAACTTCATGCTGTTTCTCGCCACCTCGATGGCGATCACGCTGGCGCCGGGTCCCGACAACCTGCAAGTGCTCGCGCGCGGCATCTCGCAGGGCCGCGCGGCCGGCTTTGTCGCCGCGCTCGGGTTTGCCGCCGGCATCCTGTTCCATACGACGCTCGCCGCGTTCGGCGTGGCCGCGCTGCTGCGCTCGTCGCCCGTCGCGTTCCATGCGCTGAAGCTCGCGGGCGCCGCCTATCTGGTCTGGATCGGCATCAAGGCGCTGCGCAGCCAGGGGCTCGCGAACGCCCACGCGCGCGCGCCGCAGCCGCTCGCGACGATCTTCCGCCAGAGCGTGATCGGCAACCTGCTGAACCCGAAGGTCACGCTGTTCTTCGTCGTGTTCCTGCCGCAGTTCGTCGATCCGCGCGGCGCGCAGCCCGTCGCCGTGCAGATGCTGGAACTCGGGGCGCTGTTCATGGCGCAGACCGCGGTGGTGTTCTCGCTGTTCGGCGTGTGCGCGGGCGTGATCGGCGCGTGGCTCAAGCGCCGGCCGCGCGTCGGCGTGTGGCTCGACCGGCTCGCGGGCGCGACCTTCATCGCGCTCGGCGTGCGCGTCGCGCTCAAGGACTGACGGAGCATGACGATGACGTTTCCGTGCATTGCCGCCGCGCGGCGTTTCGACGCGGCCGCGCACGCGCCGTTCGTGATCGACGGCCGGCGGGTCGGCTGGATCCGCGCGCGCGACGTCGCGCGGCTCGCGCGCTGGCCGGACGTGTTCGAGTTCGAGGCGGGCGAGGTGCGGCTCGCGGCGCGCTTCGACAACGTCGATGCGCGCAGCATGGCGCTCGCGAGCCCGATCGGCGCGCTCGCGGCGGAAGGCCTGATCCCGGGCTGGCGCGACGAGATCTATGCGATCCGCAACCGCTTCGACGATCCGCCGCTCGCGTACATCGAACGGGCCGCGTCGCGCTTCTTCGGCACGACCACCTACGCGGTGCATCTGAACGGCATCGTAGAATATGCGCCGGCCACGCCGCCGCGGATGTGGATCGGGCGCCGCAGCGCGACCAAGGCGACCGACCCGGGCATGCTCGACAACGTGGTCGCGGGCGGCATCGGCTGGGGCCTCGGCGTCGAGGACACGCTCCTCAAGGAGTGCTGGGAGGAAGCTGGCATGCCGGCCGAACTCGCGGCGCGCGCGATCGCCGGCCGCACCGCGCATGTCCTGTGCTCGCTGCCGGAGGGCACGCAGGCGGAGCAGATCTTCATCTACGATGTCCCGCTTCCGCAGGATTTCGTGCCCCACAACCAGGACGGCGAAGTCGCGGAGCACGTGCTCGCGGGGCCCACGCAGCTGATCGCCTGGCTGCGCGCGGGCGAGGTGACGATCGACGCGAGCCTCGCGATGCTCGACAGCCTGCTGCGGCACCGCTGGCTCGCGCCCGACGCGGCGCCGGGCCTCGACGCGCTGTTCGCGCCGCCGCCGGATGCGTGACGCGCGACCGGCGATTCGAATTGAACCAGACAAGAAGGGAGTAGCGGTCATGTCGACCGATCACAGCTTTATCCTCAAACTGTCGTGCCCGGACCGGCACGGCATCGTGCACGCGGTCTCGGGCTTCCTGTTCGAGCGCGCCAGCAACATTCTCGATTCCGCACAGTTCGGCGACAGCAGCACCGGCGAATTCTTCATGCGCGTGCATTTCGAGCACGACGGCGCCGATGCGGCCGCCGCGCTCGATTCGCTGCGCACCGAATTCGCGCCGCTCGCCGCGCAGTTCGGCATGCGCTGGGAAATGCACGACGCGGCGTTCAAGCCGCGCGTCGTGATCCTCGTGTCGAAGATCGGCCACTGCCTGAACGACCTGCTGTTCCGCTATCGCACCGGCCAGCTGCCGATCGAGATTTCGGCGATCGTGTCGAACCACAAGGATTTCTACCAGCTCGCCGCGAGCTACGACATCCCGTTCCATCATTTCCCGCTGGCGGCGGGCGCATCGGCGGCGGCGAAGGCCGCGCAGGAAGCGCGCGTGCTGGAGGTGATCGGCGAGCACGGGGCCGACCTCGTGGTGCTCGCGCGCTACATGCAGATCCTGTCGCCGCAGATGTGCGAGCAGCTGGCCGGCCGCGCGATCAACATCCACCATTCGTTCCTGCCGAGCTTCAAGGGCGCGAAGCCGTATTACCAGGCATTCGATCGCGGCGTGAAGCTGATCGGCGCGACCGCGCACTACGTGACGACCGATCTCGACGAAGGTCCGATCATCGAGCAGGAAGTGGAGCGCGTCGATCACAGCATGACGCCGGACCAGCTGACGGCGATCGGCCGCGACGTCGAGTGCGTGACGCTCGCGCGCGCGGTGAAGTGGCACGTCGAGCACCGGATCGTGCTGAATGGCACCAAGACGGTGGTGTTCCGCTAAGCGGACGGGGCGGCGCACTCGCGGCGCAGCGCCCGGGGCCACCCGGGCGCCTCCCGCTCAGATCAGGCGCAGATAGCTGAGCTCGCGCTTCACGTACGCGTAGAAGATCGGCGCGGCGATCACGCCGGGGATGCCGAACGCGGCCTCCATCGCGAGCATCGCGAGCAGCAGTTCCCACGCGCGCGATTCGATCTGCCCGCCGATGATCTTCGCGTTCAGGAAGTATTCGAGCTTGTGGATCACCACGAGGAACACGAGCGACGCGACCGCGGTGCCCATGCCGACCGACAGCGAGACCGCGACGATCAGCGTGTTCGAGATCAGGTTGCCGATCACGGGCAGCAGGCCGACGATGAAGGTGACGAGCACCAGTGTCTTCGACAGCGGCAGCCGCTGGTGGAAGAGGGGCAGCGCGACCAGCAGGTAGATGCCCGTGAAGAACGCGTTGATCGCCGAGATCTTGATCTGCGCGAACACGATCCGGCGGAACGCGTCGGCGAAGCGCGACACGCGCGTGACGAGCGCGGTGGACAGCGGCTGGCGCACCTTGTGGCGGTCGACGCCGATCGCGATCATCGCGCCGATGATCATCCCGAACAGCACGTGGCCGAACACCCGCGCGACATTCTTGCCGCCCTGCTGGAGCTGGTCCATGTGCTTGGTCATGAGCCCGGCCGCCTTGACCTTCATCTGCTCGGCGTCGACCGGCAGCACGTTGGCGATCCACGACGGGGTGCGCGTGCGCGCCTGGTCGACGATCTGCATCAGCTGGCCGAGCAGGCTCTGCAGGTTCGGGACGGTATGTTCGAAATGCTCGATGATCGCGATCGTCAGGCCCGCGAGGCCGCCCACGATGACGGTCGACAGCAGCACGACCGCGACCCAGCGCGCGCGCTGGCTGGACGTGTGGCGTTCGATCGCGGGCGCGATCATGTGCACGAGCTGGTAGACGAGCAGGCCTGCGAGCAGCGCGCCGAGCAGGCGCAGGTGCAGGACGAGCCACAGGCCGGCGAGCGCGAGGAGATAGCTGCCGATCTCGATTGCCGACAGTTTCGGCAGGCTGAAATCACTGGTCAGCCGGACGCTGCGCAGATGCGGCTCTCGGGCCTGCGTATCGCGCGGCGGTTCGGATTGCTTCTCCATGACGGTTCCTGTATTCGGCGGGGGCGATCCGGCGCGCTTGTGGCCGCAAGCGGACATCACCCCCGATCGCCGGGAGTATAGCAACGAAAGCCGGGCGAAATGATCGCGTTTTCAGGAATGTAATTGGCGCCGCATCGCGCCGTGGGGCGGGCGATGCGGCGCGGCGCGCGCCGGGCGGCGCGCGGCGGTCACTTGCGGCGTTTGAGGAGCGGCGCGAGGTACCTGCCGGTAAAGCTCGCCTTGGTCTTCGCGACCTGCTCGGGCGTGCCCTGGGCGGTTGTGCTCGATGATCACGACCGTGTTGCCCTGGTCGCGCAGCCGGTGGATCACCTCGAGCAGCAGCGCGATGTCGTGGAAATGCAGGCCGGTCGTCGGTTCGTCGAGGATGTACAGCGTGCGGCCGGTGTCGCGCTTCGACAGTTCCAGCGACAGCTTCACGCGCTGCGCCTCGCCGCCCGACAGCGTGGTCGCCGACTGGCCGAGGCGGATGTAGCCGAGGCCGACGTCGAGCAGCGTCTTCAGCTTGCGCGCGATCACCGGCACCGCGCCGAAGAACTCGTACGCATGCTCGACCGTCATGTCGAGCACCTCGCTGATGTTCTTGCCCTTGTAGTGCACTTCCAGCGTCTCGCGGTTGTAGCGCTTGCCGTGGCATACGTCGCACGGCACGTAGACGTCCGGCAGGAAGTGCATCTCGACCTTCAGCACGCCGTCGCCCTGGCACGACTCGCAGCGGCCGCCCTTGACGTTGAACGAGAAGCGGCCCGGATCGTAGCCGCGTTCCTTCGCGGTGGGCACGCCCGAGAACAGCTCGCGGATCGGCGTGAACAGGCCCGTGTAGGTGGCCGGGTTCGAGCGCGGCGTGCGGCCGATCGGCGACTGGTCGACGTTGATCACCTTGTCGAAGTGCTCGAGGCCCTCGATCGACTCGTACGGCGCCGGCTCGGCCGACGAGCCGTACAGGTGGCGCGCGACCGCGTGGTACAGCGTGTCGTTGATCAGCGTCGACTTGCCCGAGCCGGACACGCCGGTGATGCAGGAGAGCAGGCCGACCGGCAGCTCCAGCGTGACGTGCTTGAGGTTGTTGCCGTGCGCGTCCTCGATCCGCAGCATGCGCTCCGGATCCGGCCCGATGCGTTCGTCCGGGTATTCGATCGTGCGCTTGCCCGACAGATACTGGCCCGTCAGCGACGCCGTGCTCGCCTGCACCTGCTTCGGCGTGCCTTCCGCGATCACCGCGCCGCCGTGTTCGCCGGCGCCGGGGCCCATGTCGACCACGTAGTCGGCGGTGCGGATCATGTCCTCGTCGTGCTCGACGACGATCACCGAGTTGCCGAGGTCGCGCAGGTGCTTGAGGGTGCCGATCAGCCGGTCGTTGTCGCGCTGGTGCAGGCCGATCGACGGCTCGTCGAGCACGTACATCACGCCCGTCAGGCCCGAGCCGATCTGCGACGCGAGGCGGATCCGCTGGGCTTCGCCGCCCGACAGCGTTTCCGCGCTGCGTTCGAGCGACAGGTAGTCGAGGCCGACGTTGTTGAGGAATGTCAGGCGCGCGACGATCTCCTTGACCACCTTGTCGGCGATCTCGCGCTTCGCGCCTTCGAGCGTGAGCCCGTCGAAGTAGCCGAGCGCGTCGCGCAGCGGCCAGCTGCTGACCTCGTAGATCGCGCGCGCGTAGTCGCCCGCGCCGATCCGCACGAAGCGCGCCTCGCGGCGCAGGCGCGTGCCGTCGCACGACGGGCACGGCTGGTTGTTCTGGTATTTCGCGAGTTCCTCGCGCACCGCGACCGAATCGGTCTCGCGGTAGCGCCGCTCGAGATTCGGGATGATCCCCTCGAACACGTGCTCGCGGATCGTCGTGCGGCCGCGCTCGTTGATGTACGAGAACGGAATCGTCTGCTTGCCCGAGCCGAACAGCAGGATCTTCTTCACCTTCTCGGGCAGATCCTCGAACGCGGTGTCGATGTCGAAGTCATAGAACGCCGCGAGGCTCTGCAGCATCTGGAAGTAGAACTGGTTGCGCTTGTCCCAGCCCTTGACCGCGCCCGCCGCGAGCGACAGCGACGGATGCGCGACGACCCGCTTCGGATCGAAGAACGTGATCTGGCCGAGGCCGTCGCATTCCGGGCACGCGCCCATCGGGTTGTTGAACGAGAACAGGCGCGGCTCCAGCTCCTGCAGCGAATACGAGCAGATCGGGCACGCGAACTTCGAGCTGAACAGATGCTCCTGGTCGGTATCCATCTCGAGCGCGATCGCGCGGCCGTCGGCCAGGCGCAGCGCGGTCTCGAACGATTCCGCGAGGCGCTGCTTCATGTCCGCGCGCACCTTGAGCCGGTCGACGACGACGTCGATCGTGTGCTTGTCGTTCTTCTTGAGCTTCGGCAGCGATTCGACCTCGTAGATCTTCGCGACGCCCTCGTTGGCGGTGCCGCCGCCCGAGCGCACGCGAAATCGCACGAAGCCCTGCGCCTGCATCTCCTCGAACAGCTCCGCATGCTCGCCCTTGCGGTTCGCCACCACGGGCGCGAGGATCATCAGCTTGGTCTCCTCGGGCAGCGCGAGCACCGCGTCGACCATCTGCGAGACGCTCTGCGCCTCCAGCGGGATCTCGTGGTCCGGGCAGTACGGCGTGCCGACCCGTGCGTACAAAAGTCGCAGGTAGTCGTGGATTTCCGTGACGGTGCCGACGGTCGAACGCGGATTGTGCGACGTCGCCTTCTGCTCGATCGAGATCGCGGGAGACAAACCCTCGATCAGGTCGACATCCGGCTTTTCCATCAACTGGAGGAACTGCCGGGCGTAAGCCGAGAGGCTTTCGACGTAGCGCCGCTGGCCTTCCGCGTACAGCGTGTCGAACGCAAGCGACGATTTTCCCGAGCCTGACAAGCCCGTGATCACGATCAGCTTGTGGCGCGGCAGATCGAGATTGACGTTCTTCAGGTTGTGGGTACGGGCCCCACGGATACGGATTTGTTCCATGAACCTGGCGAAAGAGGAGGAGACCAAACCTGCTACTATAACGGCTTTTCGAGACCGTCGTTTCAGGCCCCAAGCCTTTGCAGCAAGTGTCAGCAGGGCTGCGCGGGCGACGCCCGGACCGCATCGGCATGCAGCGCGGCGCGGGTGGCGACGGTCCGCTGCCGGCCTGGATTTCCCGCCGCCCGGCCTCGGGCGCGGACACCGCACATTCGAAATTCATTCCCGATGTCCAATCCGTCTCTTACCTCGACCCGCATGAGCGCGCCGGAGCTGCGTGCGACAGCGTCGCTCGCGGCGATCTTCGCGCTGCGCATGCTCGGGCTGTTCATGATCATGCCGGTGTTTTCGGTCTACGCGAAAACCATCCCCGGCGGCGACAACGTGCTGCTCGTCGGTCTCGCGCTCGGCGCCTACGGCGTCACGCAGTCGATGCTCTACATCTTCTACGGCTGGGCCTCCGACAAGTTCGGACGCAAGCCGGTGATCGCGATCGGCCTGCTGATCTTCGCGCTCGGCAGCTTCGTCGCCGCGTCCGCGCACGACATCACCTGGATCATCGTCGGCCGTGTCATCCAGGGAATGGGGGCCGTATCGTCGGCGGTGCTCGCGTTCATCGCGGACCTGACCTCGGAGCAGAACCGCACCAAGGCGATGGCGCTGGTGGGCGGCAGCATCGGGATGTCGTTCGCGGTGGCGATCGTCGGCGCGCCGATCGTGTTCCACTGGGTCGGGATGAGCGGCTTGTTCACGATCGTCGGGGCGCTGTCGGTGCTCGCGATCGGCGTCGTGCTGTGGGTGGTGCCGGACGCGCCCAAGCCGGTGCACGTGCGCGCGCCGTTCGCCGAGGTGCTGCACAACGTCGAGCTGCTGCGGCTGAACTTCGGCGTGCTGGTGCTGCATGCGACGCAGACCGCGCTGTTCCTCGTGGTGCCGCGCCTCCTGGTGGACGGCGGCTTGCCCGTCGCGTCGCACTGGCAGGTCTATCTGCCGGTGATGGGGCTCGCGTTCGTGATGATGGTGCCTGCGATCATCGTCGCGGAAAAACGGGGCAAGATGAAGCCGGTGCTGCTCGGCGGCATCGCGGCTATCCTGATCGGCCAATTGTTGTTGGGGCTGTCGACGCATACGATTCTGATTGTGGCGGCGATCCTGTTCGTCTACTTCCTGGGCTTCAACATCCTGGAGGCGTCGCAGCCGTCGCTCGTGTCGAAGCTTGCGCCGGGTTCGCGCAAGGGCGCGGCCACGGGTGTATACAACACGACGCAGTCGATCGGGCTCGCGCTGGGCGGCGTGATCGGCGGCTGGCTGCTCAAGCACAACGGGCCGGATGCGGTGTTTTTTGCATGCTCGGCCCTGGTGGCGGTGTGGCTTATAATCGCCGCCAGCATGAAGCAGCCGCCGCGCAAGGCCTGAACCGGCTGAGCCGCGCGCCCGCGCCCGCGTCGGTCGGGCCGACGAGGCGCCGCGCGGTCTTGCCGGCGCTGCTGGAATATCGAATCAACTGGAGAAACAGATGGCATCCGTCAACAAGGTCATTCTCGTCGGCAATCTCGGCGCCGACCCGGAAGTGCGTTACCTGCCGAGCGGCGACGCGGTGGCGAACATCCGCCTCGCGACGACCGATCGCTACAAGGACAAGGCGAGCGGCGAATTCAAGGAAGCGACCGAATGGCACCGCGTGGCGTTCTTCGGCCGTCTCGCTGAAATCGTCAACGAATACCTGAAGAAGGGTTCGTCGGTGTACATCGAAGGGCGCATCCGCACCCGCAAGTGGCAAGGCCAGGATGGCCAGGATCGGTACTCGACGGAAATCGTCGCCGACCAGATGCAGATGCTGGGCGGCCGCGGCGCTTCGATCGGCGGCGGCGATGACGGCGGCTACGGCGGTGGGCGTGATATGGAGCGTAGCGGCGGTGGTGGCGGTGGTGGCGGCCGTGCGGCGGCACCGGCTCGCAGCGGCGGTGGTGGCGGCAGCGGCGCGAGCCGGCCGAGCACGCCGGCGGGCGGTGGGTTCGACGAGATGGACGACGATATTCCGTTCTGACCGGAACGTCGTCGCCTGGCGTCGGAATAGACCCGGATGTTCGAGCCGAATCAGCGATTCGGCCTGGATCTTCGGGTCTTTTTTTGTTTACGCATTTTCCAGCTCAGGTTTGCGGAACATGGCGCGCGACCTCAAGAAACCGATTTCTGCGTACGCCAAGGCGTATGGTCGGCGTTTTGACAAGTGGGCCGGTGTGATCGACGCTGAGCGTCGCACGATTCCCCGCCGCACCCGGCGGGGAATCTCCCCACGTTACGAGCGCTGATCCAGTTTCGCCGCGTTTTTCATGCGCATGATGCGTTGCGGCGTCCGCTCGGACATGAACCGCAGCACGTCATCGAGCCGGACGTATCCGGTTCCGGCGCGATCGATTTCAGAAAAATGGTCGCTGACCAGTCCCCAGCCGGCAGCCTTGGCCTGCTGCTGCGACAACAGCCCGCCGGGGTTGCCCCCCGCCGCCGCGGTGAACCGTTGGGTGATCTGGTTATCCACGTCCTGGGTAATGGAGCTTTCCGATTGCTTGGGCGGCTGGACCCAGCCTTCCGGCGGCGGCGGAGGTTTCGGCAGATCGTCATAGGCAAACGCCGCGCCGATACCCGACAAGGCGACGACCACACTGGAAACAAGCAAAGTCACGATTTTCATGGTTGTCCTCGCCTGAATTACAGTAAGGAGCCGTCCGCGACACGCGCAGGCGACTGGTAATAGGTGTCGATTGCCTGTTTCAGCGGCGCGCGCGACATCTCCGTGTTGTAGATCATATGCCCGCCCTCGAACCATTTGATGGGTATCCGGTCACCGAGGTTCACCCCTTCGAGGTCCAGCTCGGTCTGGAAGCCCGGCGTCGCAATATCCTCATAGCCGTGGAGAATCAGCAGCTTGGCGTTGGGGTTGGCAGTCAGGACTGCCTGGATGTCGCTAATGCTCTGCGGGTAATAATATTTGCTGCCCGCGCGCTGCCATTTCCAATTGCCTATCGTCTCGTCGTTCAGCGGCTGGTAGCTCGACTTGGTCTTGTAGTTGACGAAGTCGGGGAAGTACGTCTTGAGCTGATTGAGGAAGGCGACGTTGATGTAGTCATCCGCGGCGAAGCTGTTTCCGTTCGGCACCTTCATGCGCGCATCATAGCGGCCGAGGGTATAGCCGGAAACCAATGCCCCCCTGAACGGCCCGGGCGTGTAGTTGAAGCGGCTTTTCCAGGTCGCTGCCGGAATGCCGGTATAGTCCTCCATCCGAGTCAGGAGCGCCTGGCCCGCGGCGCTTGACGCGTATGCATTCCATTGACCGTTCGGCTTGCCCTTTGAATTGAAGTACGTGCTGAACGTGGTTTGGAACGTTGTTCTTGCCAGCGTACGCAGCTCGCCGAGGTATTGCTCCTGTGTCTGCGTACCGCGCTTCACCGATTTCTTGAAGTAATCCGCCGTCATCGCATAGGACGGGATGTAGCCCTCGCACGTCACCGCGCCGCCCATCATGTCGCAATTGGAGTTGTAGTTGACGAGCGGCGAGTTGAGGATGAATCCCGCCAGGACCCTGGCCGGCTTGCCGGATGGATCGGGTGCGTAGCCGCTGGTGCCCGCCTGTTCCAACAGGTTGGCGACGATGGGCGTGCGGATGCCGCCATAGGATTCGCCGTACAGGTACTTCGGCGAACTCTGCCGGTTGTACTTGTTCGTATAGCTGGTGATGAAATCCGCGACCACCTGGGCGTCGTCGTCGGTTCCCCATAGATCGCCGTTCTTGAGCGGCGCGATCGCGGTAGACAGGCCCGTCCCGGGCGGATCGACGAAAACGATGTCCGACTGGTCGAGCAGCGAGATCGCGTTGTCCTCGAACGGGAAGCTATCGGGCTGCTTCGTCGGGTCGGGCATGTTCGGCGCATCGGACTTGAGCCGCTTCGGTCCCCACGATCCCATGTGCAGCCAGATCGAGGCCGAGCCGGGACCGCCGTTCCACAGGAACGTGACCGGGCGATTTTCCTTGGGCAGTGCATCCCGCGTATAGGCCGTGTAGAAGACCGCCGCCTCGGCCTTCCGGTTGGCCCCGTTGCCGCGATAGGCGATCAGGTGCCCGGCGCGGGCGACGTACGGCAGCACCTTGCCGTTGATGGTGATCGTATGCCGCTTGACCGACGCATCCTCGTTGATCTTGGAGAGTGCGATCGACCCATCGAGAGTCGTATCGTAGGTGTTGGCGTCGTCCAGCACCTTGTCGGCCGGTGCAACCTTGGCGAACACGTCGAGTTCTGATTCCACGGTCGCCGTAGCAGGCATCTGCGGTACGGCGGTCGGGGCTTTCGCGGCATTCTGGACGGTAGTCGGTGCGTCGTCGCCGCCGCATGCGACCAGGGTCGCAGCGGCAAGTACTGCGATCGCGGTCCAGGTTGGCATCTTTTTGTTCATTGAATAATTCTCCGGAATGATTCGATTCAGGCTAACTATGCTAAGCACTCCACAACATTGAGGTCACGTCGAACAATTGCATCGCGAACGCCATCGGGCCGGACGGGAACGGCTCAGCCTTCCGGCAACGTCGCGCGTACCTTCTGCTACTTCATCACCAAGATTGCACAGCCAGGCGGGCTGCCGGCAGGGCGAACAAAATCAGGGGCCGGCTACTATGCATGAAAGATGGCCGAATTCCCACTCGTTGCACATTGCGTGTTTTTCAGAAAGATTGTTTATAAGAATTGCTAAACAAAATGACTGGAAAATCTGTAATATTTTGAAATTCTTCAAGTCGGATGAGAGAGCAGACAAATTAAAGAATCAATATCTTTTCACAAAAAATGACAAATAACCCGCCGGGATGCCGATATGCGCATCGGGGTCTGCGATCATGAAATTGGCGGGCTGTAACGGCCGGAGCCTGCAAGACGTGCAGTCTTTTCAGCGTGCTGGAGATGCTTTTCGTTGCAGTGCATCGAACCCGATGCTCAAGCTGCGTGCCGCAGTCGCCGATGGGCGCGGGGCGCGGCGACCGGATGCGCGCGCGAACTCAACTCGAGCGGACCTGCCCTGATGGGGCGCGTGCGAACGACGGAATGCAGGCAAACCGCTTGCGCGGCTTGCCTGCATTCATCTGCCTATTCCGTCGCTCAACCCCGCACGAACGCGAGCAGATCCGCGTTGATCGTGTCGGCGTTGGAGGTCGGCATGCCGTGCGGGAATCCCGGATAGACCTTCAGCGTGCTGTTCCTGGCCAGCTTCGCCGACAGCAGGCCGGAATCCGCGATCGGGACGATCTGATCGTCGTCGCCGTGCATCACGAGGACGGGGATCGTCGCACTTTTCAGGTCTTCGGTGAAGTCGGTCTGCGAGAACGCGACGATGCCGTCGTAATGGGCCTTGGCGCTTCCCATCATGCCTTGCCGCCACCAGTTCCAGATGACGCCTTGCAACGGTTTCGCGCCCGCGCGGTTGTAGCCGTAGAACGGGCCGGCCGGGACGTCGTAATAGAACTGCGCGCGGTTCGCCGCGAGCTGGGCCTGGAGATCGTCGAACACCGCCTTGGGCAGGCCGCCCGGATTGCTCTCCGTCTTGACCATCAGCGGCGGGACGGCGCTGATCAGCACGGCCTTGGCGACGCGGTCCTCCCCATGACGCGCGACGTAGTGGATGACTTCGCCGCCGCCCGTGGAATGACCGACGTGAATGGCCTTCTGCACGCCGAGGTGGTCGACCACGGCCGCCACGTCGTCGGCGTAGTGGTCCATGTCATGACCGTCCCAGACCTGGCTGGAGCGCCCGTGGCCACGGCGGTCATGCGCCACGACCCGATAGCCGTGCGACAGGAAGAAGAGCATCTGGGCGTCCCAGTCGTCCGCGCTGAGCGGCCAGCCGTGATGGAAGAAGATCACCTGCGCGTCGCGCGGGCCCCAGTCCTTGTAGAAGATCTCGACGCCATCTTTCGTAGTGACGTATCCCATGGTCCGTACTCCTGTTCGGTGTGTCAGATTTCGATCGGTGTCTTGCTTGGTGATCCTTGCTGCTCGGTGCCGTTTTTCTCCTTTCGAGAGGGGAATAGGGGGCGAT
>NZ_JAAGNW010000025.1:40809-41328 GCF_010645215.1 Burkholderia multivorans
GCCAGGGTCCAACTCTAGGATTAAAGTCAACGTTAATGTCAATCGTTTTTCGGAGCGCGACGTGGGAGACGGAACTTAGGCGGCGCAGCGGCATCTCCGTTTCCTGCGAGTGCGAATCACGGGCTGCCGCGGAGGTCGACGCTGCCCGTCCGCATTCAGGCGCTTGACCTTGAAGTCGTATTCAGTCTTAGAGTGCTTGTTGCCGGTATCCGCCCGGGACGGGATCACCGACATGCGACGAGGTCCGTATCTGTCGCCCGGCCGATGACGATCGATCGCGGCGCGCAGTCCGGTCGGCGGCGTGCGCGCGTCCCACCCACTGAACGAGGGCCATCGGGAACATGAAGATAGGGGAACTGGCGGAGCGCACGGGCCTTACCCCTTCGCGCATCCGCTTCTACGAACGTATCGGTCTGCTGACCGCGGTCGAACGCCAGCCGAACGGCTATCGGGCCTATTCGACCGACGCAGTCCTGGTACTCGACCTGGTCGCGACGGCGCAGAAGACGGGCTTCAGTC
>NZ_JAAGNW010000025.1:41338-49461 GCF_010645215.1 Burkholderia multivorans
CCAGCCCGGCGCTGCTGCAATACACGTCGGGGTCGACGCGTACGCCGCAAGGCGTCGTGGTCACGCATACGGGTTTGTGCGCGACGATCGACGATCTCGATCGCGGCGCGCTGCTCGACGCGCTGAGCGTCAAGGTGCGGGACATCGGGCGGTTGGAGGCGAGGCTAGCACAGAACCGGACGCGCCTCGTGTCGCTGATGGCGGAGATCGAAGCGAAGCCCGATGACGTCGACTGCGCGACCAACGCGACGCGCGCGTTGGCGAGGTGGAGGGTGGGGGCGGGGATCGGTCTCGAGCCGGCGGCCGGCGTAACGAAGGCAACCCGGCGCCGATCCTCCCAGTCCGGCTAGCCGGCCCCGGCCTCGGCCCGCTGCGATAGAAGCGCCGCAACCTGCGTGGCCGTCGCCTTGGCCGATTGCGGGTTCTGCCCGGTCACCAGCCGGCCATCCGCGACGACCTTCGATACGAAGGGCAGCAGCGCTTTCTCATAGTGTGCGCCGCGTCGAACCATTTCCTGCTCCGCGTTGTACGGCACCTTCTTCGCCACGCCGGCCAGCACTTCCTCGATCCACGAATACCCGGTGACGCGGCGGTTGGTCACCAGTAGCGCGCCGTCGCTCAACCTCGTATTCAGCAGGCCGCAATAGCCGTGACACACGGAAGACACGATCCCGCCGCGCTCGTAGATGTCGCGCGTGATCCCTTGCAGCCCCGCGTCGTCAGGAAAATCCCACATGACCGCGTGGCCGCCCGTGAAATAAATCGCAGCGAAGTCCGCCGGATCGATCTGGTCGGGGCGAGCGGTGGTCGACAGGAGCGCTTGCCGGTCCTTGTCGGTCAGCCATTCCTTGACGGAGGCATCGGCGAGCGGCCACTTGAGCGAACGGGGTTCGAGGGGAGATGGGCCGCCCTTCGGGCTGACGAGACGCTGGTCATACCCTTTCCCGGCGAAGACGTGCCAGGCGTGGGTCAACTCCGAGAGCCACAAGCCGGTCGGGTCGGATCGATCCGCGTAGCTGGCGACATTGCTGACGACGTGAAGGATGCGCTTGGTCATGTTGAATACCTCTGCTTCATCGGTCATGGTGGGCAGTCGCGCAACCGCTGCCTGGCGTGTGGTGGGCAACTGCCCCTCGCCATGATGCGCCTGCCATGAAAACCATAAGCTTCGAGCGAGGTTCATGGTCAAGATCTATTTGATGTCTTGGGTTTTGGCCTCGATTCGTTCAGTGCGTGATTGCTCGACTGGGGCGGTGGCTGACCATGCCCGCGTTTCTCATGGGGCGCTGCGTCGTATTCGACGCAGCGCCCCCGCCTGCCGGTCAGTTCGACGCCGGGACGTTGAACGCCTTGGCCGGATCGCGAACCCAGGTCGCGAGCACTTTTGCCCCGGCCGGGCCGGCGGTGGTCGCGTGCATGACATACGCCGGAAGCTGGAAGGTTTCTCCCGCGCGGACGACCTTCGGCGGCCGTCCGTCGACTTTGACCGTCACCGTGCCTTCGAGCACATAGCAAAGCTCCGGCCCGGTAGCCGTATGCCGCGGCTTCTCCGCATTCGGCGGAAACTCGGCGATGCCCATCGCCATTTCCCGATCGGTTCCCGCCACGGGCACCCTTTGCAAAGTCACGGTTTCCTTGGTGGCCGGCGCACGCTCCGCCGCCTCCGCGGCCTGGAGCGTAGCGAAGGCCATCAGCAGCGCCGCGGCGCAACGATAGAGATTCATGAGGCTCCCTTGATTAACGCGCACCGTCGGCCAGCGCGGAGAAGATGCGATACGTTGCCTTGATCCGCTCGTCATTGGGAACGTTCTTGTTGGCGAGCATGACGATCCCCAATTGCTTCTCCGGAACGAACGCAACGTAGGAGCCAAAGCCGTTCGTCCCGCCGGTCTTGTTGATCAAGACATCCTGCCGCGGCTTTTGCGGCGGGTTCAACGCGACCACCGGCGTCGCCTCGAACGCCATCCTCGCCGAATTCCCTTCCAGCAGGGCGTCGAGCTTGGTGGGATACGGGTACTGCTCCCAGATCAGGTCCTGGGTCATCGGCCCGGCCTGGAAGTAGCCGGTGTGCGTATCGGTGATCGCCTGCTGGAGCTTGCCGTCGAGGTGGACGAGCGCCATGTTGGCCTGCACGAAGCGCAGCATGTCCGCCACCGACGATTTGACGCCGTAGGCTTCAGCCGACAGCATGCCCGGCGCCACCCGGATCGGCGCGCCTTCCTTGGTGTAGCCCTGCGCGTAGTGCCCCATCCGAGCAGCGGGCACGTTGATGAACGTGTTGTTCATCCCGAGCGCGGGAAACAGCCACTGTTCCATCAGCGCCGTGAAATCGCGTCCCATGCTTTTCGCGGTGATCACGCCGAGCATGCCGATGCTCGGATTGGCATAGGTCCGGTAGGTTCCCGCCGTGTATGCAGGCCGCCACTCCTTGAAGTACTGCATCAGCTGATCGTCGGTATTGATCCGCTCCGGCACCTGCAAGGGAAATCCGCCGGGCGTATGCGTGCCCAGATTGACGAGCTTCACGTCGCCGAACCGGCTGCCCTGCATCGCGGGCAGGTAGCGGCTCGTCGGATCCGACAGGGACAGCTTGCCGCTCGCCTGCGCGTACGACGCCAGCGTCGCGGTCAAGGTCTTGCTCACGGACCCGAGTTCGAACAAGGTGTCGCGCGTGACGGGTGCATGCGTGGCGGTCGACGCCACGCCGAAATTGAACACGTGGGGCTCGCCGTCGACGATCACGCCGACCGCCATGCCGGCCACGTCGTACTTGGCCATCAACGGTCGTATGGTCTCGCTCACCACGCGTTCGAGCCGGCCCTGCGCGTTGTCGGCGGCGTGACTGGACGTCGCGACGGCGCTCAGTGAGAAGGCGGCCGCCATCATGAGACTTCGGGTACTGAACTTCATGTCCTTGAATCCTTCGTTCCTGTCGGTTGATCGCCGTGCATGTCATGGCAGGCGGGATGCGCCGCCGGATCGCCGGGTTGCCGGCCTGAACGTCATGTGTTCAGGCCTGCTGATTGACTGAGGGAGGCCGCATCCCAAGATATTTTTGAGGATAGCCCCGGGGCGGGCATTGGGGCCAATCCCGGCAATAAGCACGTGGAAACAGGAGCATCGGTCATTTTCATCTTTCTTACAATCGATGAAAATTTGACCGAGCAGAAAGAAAATGTTGTGGCTGGCGGGTGGATGTGTGGCGGGTGTTCCAGCGCCGCCGCTCGGTCAGGGGAAGGACCGTGCGTCGACGCGCCGTCGTTCCGCGGCGATCGAGGCCGGGTAATGGGGGGGCGATTCGAAGGCATTGGATCGTCGGGAATCCGAAACCGACGCCGGGCGTGACTTCGGTCGGCCGATCGCGCGCGCCGGCTGAAGCAACTGCTTCTCGCGCCGCTTTACCGGGCGCGCTTGCCCGGCAGCATCCGAGCCAGCAAGCCGTCGCGCTTTGCAAGCTGGTGAAAAGCGATCGTGGCCATATGAAACGTGACGCTCGCGAGCAGCGCATAGGCAAGCAGGCCGTGGGTCGCGCGCAGCCAGCCATAGAGCGACAGGTCGGCCGGCACGATGGAGGCGAGCCGGATGCTTCCCGCAAGGGTCGTCGGGATGCCGGATGCCGAGACCAGCGCCCAGCCCACGAGAGGCTGCAACACCAGCAGGAGGTAGATCGCCCGCTCGGAGATCACCGCCGCCCTCCGCGCGTACGGACCGTAGGAATCGAGCCATGCCGGTGGTCGGTGAATGAGGCGGTTGATGATGCGAGCGCACGCGAGAAGCAGGGCGCACAAGCCCAGCGACTGATGCCAATGCAGCACCGCCGGAAAATGGTTCAGCACGCCGGTTATCATCGCGCCGAGCGCAAACAGCGCCATGATGAGCGCGGCCATCGTCCAGTGCAGCCAGCGCGCGAGGAAACCATAACGGGTGAGCGTGGCTGCCGGCGTCTCGTCGTTCGGCGTCACGTGTTCTTCTCCCCATAAACCTGATCGGGTGGAACGGGATCGAGCGATCTGCGTCGATACGACTCCCGGTAGACGGCCGACCGCGCCGCGAGCAGCGGGTCGTCGGAGATCTCGATGCCGGCAGGCAGGACCGTCGGATCGAAGACCAGGTTCCGGGCGCGGGCCGAAATCGGCTCGCCCACTTCGGCAAATTCCACCACGCCGACCTCGAGTTGCTGCCGCGACGCCGGCCAGGCGAGCGTCGCGTTGTCGGTCGGATCCTCGGAGGGAACACCGATCTGCAGGATGAGCCGCCATCGCGCAGGGGCGCGCTGGATGCGTAAGGCCAGGTCGTCAAAGACGGCGTTGGGTCCATCGGCTGTCAGGAAGGCCGGGCCGCGATCCTCCGGCGTCAGGCGCCAACGCACCGGCGTGCGCTGCCCCGCGCCGTTGACGAGCAGGAAGGCGTTCAGGCCATTGAAGGTCGTCACCGAAAACGTCGGTCCCGGTGCGCGGGCGGCCTTGATGAGCGTGATCGCTTGCGCCGAATCCGGATTGCGGGCGAGAAAAGCGTCCATTTTCAGCGGATCGGGCTTGCCGGTCGCGGGATCCGGCAGGTTGGCCACGTTGTAGTCGTAAAACGCCCCCGGCGTACCGGCGAGAAAGACCGGCAGATTGTTCAGCGCCATCCGCCATTGCTCGCCGTTCGGGAGCAGCATCTGCAACGCGACGCCCCAGGTTTCCACGGCGGGGTCCGCCGAGGTCGGATTCGAGCTGCCCAACGAGAATCGCCCGAGGACAGGGTAGTCGCCCTGCTGGAAGACCGATGCCGTGGAGAAGGGCGCGCCCGCCCCGTTGCTGATGAATCGTCCCGCCGCGATGAGCCCCCGGGCGTGCCTTCGCCGGTAGCCCGGGAATACGCCGCCGCCCATGATTTCAAACAGATCGACGATGTGGCGGGCGGTCGTTCGCACCGGACCCAGGCGGTTTTGCAGGAACGCAAAGAGGCCGAGGTTGGCGGATACGACGCCGAGTGCGGCCAGGATGCCCAGTGTCGTTCTTCTACAGCCTTTCATCGTCGATCGTTCCCAAGAAACGTCAGTCGTTGAACGAATGCCGTGCCTGTCTTCGCTTCAGGCTTTCATCGATTCGAGCCATTCCGTTACGCCGGCGGCGTAGCGCGGATCGGCCCGGGAAAAGTGCAGAAGCTGGCGCGCGACGATTTCCTGCGGCACGCCTTGCATGGCGGTTGCGATGTTGCGGAACAGGCGTTCCCGTTGCTTCGAATCCTGCAGGCGAAACAGGTCGCCCGCCTGGGTGTAGTCGTCGTTGCCGAGGCGGTGATCATGGCGATCCGCGTCGCCGTGAATCCTGAGCGGCGGCTCCTTCGAGCCAGGAGGGGGCGCGGGCGGCAGGATCGAGTTCGGTTCGTAATTGACGGCGCCGCTGCCATTCTTGCCGGCGCACATGCTGCCGTCCCGATAGTAGTTGTGTACGGGGCAGCGCGGTGTGTTGACCGGCAGCCGGCCGTGATTGATGCCCAGACGGTAGGCCGCGGCATCGGCATACGAGAAGAGCCGGAACTGCAGGACCTTGTCGGGGCTGTAGCCGATTCCCGGGACGACGTTGGCGGGCGAGAAGCTCGCCTGCTCGACTTCCTCGAAGTAATCGTCGGGATTTCGGTCGAGCTCCAGTACGCCGACCTCGACGAGGGGGAACTGCCCGTGAGGCCAGACTTTCGTCAGGTCGAAGGGGTTGAAGGCGAGGCCGTCCGCTTCATGCTCGGCCATGATCTGCACGAACAGGGTCCAGCGCGGAAATGCCTTGCGCTCGATCGCCTCGTGCAGATCGCGCTGATGCGACTCGCGATCGTGACCGATCACCCTGGCCGCCTCTTCCTGCGTCCAGTTCCGGATGCCCTGTTGCGTCTTGAAGTGGAATTTCACCCAGTACCGCTCGCCGGCGTCGTTCCAGAAGCTGAACGTGTGGCTGCCGTATCCGTTCATGTGACGATAGCTCGCCGGCAAACCGCGATCGCTCATCAGGATCGTGAGTTGATGCAGCGACTCCGGCGAGAGCGACCAGAAGTCCCACATGGCCGTGGCGTTGCGCATGTTGGTCCGGGGATCCCGCTTCTGGCTGTGGATGAAATCGGGAAACTTGTAGGGATCGCGAATGAAGAACACCGGCGTGTTGTTGCCGACCAGATCCCAGTTGCCTTCCTCGGTGTAGAACTTGATGGCGAAGCCCCGGACATCGCGCTCGGCAACGCCGGCGCCCCGTTCGCCCGCCACGGTGGAGAAGCGCAGCAGCAGCGAGGTCTTGCTTCCCGGGCGGAAGACCTTGGCCCGGGTGTAGCGGGTGATGTCGTGCGTGATGGTCAAGGTGCCGAAGGCCGCGGATCCCTTGGCGTGGACCACCCGTTCCGGAATGCGCTCGCGATTGAAGTGCGCGTGCTTCTCGAAGAGCTGATAGTCCTGAACCAGCAGCGGGCCGCGCGGGCCGGCGGTCAAGCTGTTCTGGTTGTCGGGCAGGGGCGCGCCCGAAGCGCTCGTGAGGAAGTTGTGTTCTTTCATCATTAGGTATCCAAATTGAATCTCATCCGATTCGATCGGCGACAAGAACGACCGCATCGCCAGTATAGGGATGCCGCCGGCGCAAAAGCATCAAATCGCGCCACGCCATGTCCGGCGTTTCTGGCTTTCTTTTCCCGGTTCGTCAGCGGCGTGAATATCCGAAGCGCCGGGTGTGATCGCTCCGACTGGCGCGTTTCGATGTTCATGCTGTCGTTTTTTGTTGCTTTCGACTGACCGACAATCGGGTACAAATGGCGCACCCGAGTCGCTTTCCAAAACACTGGCGGCGTCGTCGGTGGTTTGAGCGTGCCGGTCCATTTCAATTGTTAGGATTATTGAATATATGAAAATGATCAAGCGATGTATCGCAGCTGCGCTCGCCGCGGCGATCTTTCCCGCCTGCGCCGTCGCAGGCGGCGACAACAAGCCGAGCATCGTCCTGGTACATGGCGCGTGGGCCGACGGATCGAGCTGGGACAAGGTCATTTCCCAACTGCAGGATAAAGGCTACGTCGTCGTGGCGGCGCAACTGCCACGCTCGTCGCTGGCCGACGATGTGGCGGCGACCAGGCGGACGCTCGCGCGCGTCAAGGGGCCCACGCTCCTGGTCGGACATTCCTGGGGCGGCGTCGTGATCACCGAGGCCGGAAACGACAACCAGGTGGCCGGCCTGGTCTATGTCTCCAGCGTCGAACCCGACACCGGCGAATCACTCGGCGATCTGCTTCATCTGAAGCAGTTCCCGCCCGCCTCTGGCGGAAAGAGCCTGCAACAGGACGAAGCGGGATATCTCTGGCTGGATCCGGCGGGCCTGCGGGACGCCTTCGCGGCGGACGTGCCCGCGGCGAAGGCGGCCGTGATGGCGGCGAGCCAGGGGCCGTTGGCGGCGCGCGCCCTGGGCGACAAGATCTCCAGCGCAGCGTGGCGCACCAAGCCGAGCTGGGCCATCGTGCCGACGAAAGACCACTCGATCAACCCGGATTTGCAGGCCTGGACGGCGAAGCGCGCCGGCGCTCATACGACGCAGGTGGACAGCAGTCACGTCGTCATGATCTCGCACCCATCCGCCGTCGTCGACGTCATCTTGGCGGCCGCAAAACGGATCAACGTGAAGGAGTGATCTTGCCTGTCTGCCCATTGATTCGTCGGGCGAGTGAAAATTTACAACGAAGGGAACTGTGATGAAAATATATCGTGTTGTGATGTATTTTGGCGCCTGTGTGATGGCGGGCGTCTCGGCCTGTGCGCTTGCGCAGTCGAATGAATCCCGGCATTTGGACCGGAACGGCTCCGCCAGGCCTGCATCGGGCGTCACTCATCTGAAATCGGATCGAGCGCTGGCGGAGAGGGTGCGGCATGTGCTGGCGGTGGAAAGGAAACTGCATTCGTCCGGGATCGTCGTGTTCGCGAAGGGGAGCAAGGTGTTCCTCTCGGGCTCGGTTTCCAGTCCCGAGGAAGGTCGGCTGGCCATGTCGACGGCCAGCAAGGTGCCCGGCGTGAGCGAGGCGATCGATAAACTGACCCTGCGCTACAAAGGACAGTAGCGCGCTTCATGCGGAAGGGTTTCCGGGGGTGACCGCTGTGGAGGTCATAAGCGTCAACACCG
>NZ_JAAGNW010000250.1:0-2108 GCF_010645215.1 Burkholderia multivorans
GCTCAGCGATGGATAAGGTGAACGCTCAACCGTGGATTCGTAGAAATTTTGCATGCGATCCGACTGACGAAAAACGAGAAAACGGATGCGGGTGCATCGGCTCCGCGACCCCGGAGCCGGCCTCGCATCCTTGTAGCGACGCACCGGCGAGCGCAGCCGACTGCCCCGCCGGCGCAACGGTCACCGCCTGATGCACCGGATCACGCGTAAGGCGCCACCTTGGCCGGCGCAGACACATGGCCCGGATGGCCGCTGTCCTGCTCGGCCTCGACGCGGCTCGCCGCCTGGCGCGCGATCCAGGGCGCGATCTCCATCTCTTCGTAGCGCACCAGGCGGCATTTGCGCACGAGCGCGTAGCCCAGCCAGATCGCGAAAAAGAGCGGCAGGCCGATGTAGGTTGCAGCCACGCCCATCCAGTCTATCTTGTCGGCCAGAAACGCCTGATAGTCCTGACCGACCGTGACGAGCGCGCACAACACGGCGGCGAGGATCGGGCCGAACGGGAACAGCTTGGCCCGGTACGGCAGCTGTTCGAGGCGATAGCCCTGCTTCACGAAACCCTTGCGGAACCGATAGTGGCTGATCGCGATGCCGAGCCACGTGATGAAGCCGGCCATCCCGGACAGATTCAGCAGCCACAGGTACACCGTCTGGTCGCCATAGAGCGACGTGAGAAAGCACAGCGCGCCCACCGCCGTCGTCGCATACAGTGCATTGAGCGGGACGCCGCCGCGCGAGACCTTCGCGAACAGCTTGGGCGCGCGGCCCTGGACCGCGAGGTTGTAGAGCATCCGCGTGGACGCATACATGCCGGAATTGCCGGCCGAGAGCAGCGCGGTGAGGATGACCGCATTCATCACCCCGGCCGCGAATGCGAGGCCCGCATGGCGGAACACGAGCGTGAACGGGCTCACGCCCACATCGGTCACGTTGCTTTTCAGGAGACTGGGATCGGTATAGGGAATGAGCATGCCGATCACGAAGATCGCCAGCACGTAGAACAGCAGGATGCGCCAGAAGATCTGCTTCACCGCCCGCGGGATGGTGGCGCCCGGGTTTTCCGCCTCGCCTGCCGCGACCCCGATCATCTCGGTGCCCTGGAACGAGAACCCGGCGATCATCGCGACGCCGAGGATCGAGGCCCAGCCGCCGACGAACGGGGCGTCCTTGAGCGTGAAGTTGTCGAAGCCGTTGCTGGGGCCGCCCTGCATGATGCCGAAGATCATCAGCGCGCCGACCGCGATGAACGCGATCACCGTCAGCACCTTGATCAGCGCGAACCAGTATTCCGCCTCGCCGAAGCCGCGCACCGACATGGCATTGAGCGCGAAGATCAGCGTGAGAAACAGCGCGCTCCACCAGACGCCCGGCACCTGGGGAAACCAGTAATGCATGACGAGCTGCGCGGCGACCAGTTCGACCGCGAGGGTCACGGCCCAGCTGTACCAGTAGTTCCAGCCGAGCGCGAAGCCGAAGCCTTCGTCGACGAATTGCGCGCCGTAGGTGGCGAACGAACCCGACACGGGCATGAAGGCCGCCATCTCGCCCAGGCTCGTCATCAGGAAATAGACCATCACGCCGATCACCAGGTACGCGACCATCGCGCCGCCGGGCCCCGCCTGCGAGATGGACGCGCCCGTGGCGACGAACAGCCCCGTGCCGATCGAGCCGCCGATCGCGATCATGCGCAGATGGCGCGCCTGCAGCCCGCGATGGAGGACGGGCGCCCCGGATCGCGGGCCGGATGAATCCCGGGAATGATGCTCGGGTTGTGAACGCATGAGGTGCGCTGTCTCCTTGTTGGTCTCGGATGACGGCGCACGCCTGGTCTGCTGCGCCCGCCAGCGGCACGCATGCCCCGGGCCGGCCGACGTGCGCGCCGCCTTCATCGCTGAGCCGGCCGCATGCAAAAGGGGCGACCGAAAAACGCCGGCTGCCTGTGCCACAGACCTTGACGCCGAACAAAGTGTATTGATTTAAAAAAAGAAGCGCCAAACGACATTTCGGAACTAGTTGATGCATGTTCATCATCAACTGTTGGCGAGGGAGTGAGGACGCGCGTCGCGCGCTGTTGCCGTCGAGTGAATGGTGTCGTCAAACGTCTCGAT
>NZ_JAAGNW010000250.1:2118-3572 GCF_010645215.1 Burkholderia multivorans
AACGCTCGACCATGGCCGGGTATCGATTCGCAATGCTCATGATCGAACATGCGCGTTCACGGCGCATTCCGTCTCGCGGCGCCCCATCCCTAGGCCTGCCGCCGACCGCCCAATCCCCCCGATCGCACCGACGCGATCGCCGCGCCCGCCACCACCGCCCCCGAGATCACGTCGACCAGATAGTGTCCGCCCTGAGTCGGCGTCGATGCGATCATCAGCGCATTGAGCCCCAGCGCGACGATCGACACACCTCGTACGCGCCTCAACGCATACGCGAAGATCACCCCGAGCGCGGTATGAAACGACGGCATCGACACGAGCCCCTGCAAGGTCAGCAAGTCGATCTCATGCAAGGAACCCGCGCGCAGGCGCGCGAAATCCGCCACCGTATCCGCGGTATTCGGCGCGCTCACGCCGAAATGCACGAACGCGCTCGCCGCCGGCCAGGGCGTGGACACCACGAGCACCATCGCCCCGCTCAGCATGAACAGCCACACGAACGCGCGCAGGTTGCCGCGATCGCGCAGCACGGCGAGCAAAAACGGAATGACGATCAGCTGCCACTTCGCGCTGTCGTACGCGAACGCGAGCCCCTGCCGCACCAGGGGGCGCGCCTGCACCCACGCGAACGCCTTCGGCCAGTCGAAG
This sequence comes from Burkholderia multivorans, assembly GCF_010645215.1. Lineage (GTDB taxonomy): Bacteria > Pseudomonadota > Gammaproteobacteria > Burkholderiales > Burkholderiaceae > Burkholderia > Burkholderia multivorans_A. The sequence goes on from NZ_JAAGNW010000250.1 coordinate 2,767, forward strand.
CCGAGCCACGCATCGGCGCGAATCAGCGCAGCGTCGATCAGCGGCGGATTCAAGCTCACGCACAGATAAGACAGCACCCCCGTCGCCGCCATGAAGGCAGCCAGCAGCGCCGTGGCGAACAGGGCCTCGGCCACTTCGCGATAACGGAAGCGCTCGGCCAGCTCGCGATAACGCGCGACGCGCGCCACGCCGGCCAGCAGCACCGCGAACCCGATGCAGGTGCCGATCAGCTTCAGCGCCGCCACCACGCCCGCGCGCTGCACCGTATAGCCGCCTGTGCGCAGCCACAGCAGGTCGCCCACGACGATCGCCGCCACCACGCCCCATCCATACGCATAGGGATGCGCAGCCAGCCAGCCCGGCCGCACGCGCACCGCCCACACCTCCGCCTGTCGCACCTGCATGCCGCTCCCGTCCGGTTGGCGGACCGCGCACGGCGGTCGAGTGGATGTTGTCCCGTCGCATCTCGCAGCACGTTATCACGGCTGCCCTCGGTGACGGCAAACCCGATCCGCCCACGCGCCGCGCACACGAAAAAGCCGCCCGTTCGACAAACCGACGCCGCGTCCCACGACACGTCGCTTTCTGACTCGCTACACTGTTCGCCGGTGCGGACGCTCGTCCGTATCCTTTCAGAGTGTAGGCCGGCACCGGCGCGATCACCCTCGTGCCCGCCCCGGCCATGCCCGCACACAACGCGGACGTGGCTGCGTGATAACAACAAGAGATGAGGATTCAATGCTTGCAAAACCGTCACCCGCCGCGCGCCTGCTGTCGCTCGCGGCCGCCGCATCGCTGTGCGGCAT
>NZ_JAAGNW010000250.1:3582-8306 GCF_010645215.1 Burkholderia multivorans
CCCATGCGGACGAGGGCATGTGGCAGCCCCCGCAACTCCCCGGACTCGCCAACTCGCTCGAACAGCGCGGCCTCGCGCTCGATCCGGCGAAGCTCGCCTCGCTGACCGACTGGCCGCTGGACGCGGTCGTGAGCCTCGGCTTCTGCACCGCATCGTTCGTCTCGCCCGACGGCCTGGTCGTCACCAATCACCACTGCGGCTACGGCGCGCTGCAATACAACTCGACCACGCAGAACAACCTGATCGAGAACGGCTTCCTCGCGCACGCGCCCGGCGAGGAACTGCCCGCGGATCCGACCCAGCGCATCTACGTGACCGACGAGATCAGCGACGTCACCGAGAAGATCAACGCGGCGCTCGAGCCCGACATGGACGGCTACGCACGCTACGTCGCGATCGATCTCGCGAAGAAGAAGCTGGTGCAGGACTGCGAGCAGCCCGGCTATCGCTGCGACGTCTATACCTTCAGCGGCGGCTACAGTTACCAGTTGATCCGCCAGCGCGAGATCCGCGACGTGCGGCTCGTCTACGCGCCGCCGCTGTCGATCGGCAAGTTCGGCGGCGACGTCGACAACTGGATGTGGCCGCGTCACACCGGCGACTTCAGTTTCCTGCGCGCCTACGTCGCGAAGGACGGCAGCGCGGCCTCGTACTCGAAGGACAACGTCCCCTACCACCCGAAGCACTGGCTGACGGTGAACCCGGACGGCGTGCACACGGGCGACTTCGTGATGGTGGCCGGCTACCCGGGCCGCACCGACCGCTACCGGCTCGCGGACGAGCTGCAAAACACGATCGACTGGCGCTATCCGACCGAGATCGCACTCTTCAAGGATCTGCTCGCGATGGTCGACACGGCGAGCCGCCAGCGTCCGGAAGTCGGCGTCAAGTACGCGAATCTCGTCGCTGGCCGCAACAACGCGATGAAGAACTACCAGGGCAACCTCGAGGGTCTCGCGCGCAGCAATGCGCTCGCGACCAAGCGCGCGCAGGAGGCCGATCTCGACCGCTGGCTCGCCGCGCAAGCCGACGGCGGCGCCGCGCAGGCTGCCGACGTGCGCGCGTTGCGCGCCCTGGTCGCCAGCCAGCTGAAACTGCGCGACCGCGACCTCGTGTATCGCCAACTCGGTTTCGGCGGCCTGTTCCATAGCGCCTACCAGATCGTGCGGCTCGCGCAGGAGAAGCAGAAGCCCGACCTCGAGCGCGAATCCGGCTACCAGAAACGCGACGAGATCCGCGTGGAAGGCGAGGCGCGCCGCCTCGACCGCACCATGGATCCGGCGGTCGACCAGCAGATGCTGGTCGATACGCTGCAACGCTACGTGAAGCTGCCCGCCGAGCAGCGGCTGCCGGCGCTCGACCGCTGGCTGGGCGGCGCAGCCGATCCCGCCGCGCTGACCCGCAAGGTGGCCGCGCTCTATCGCGGCTCGCGCCTCACCGACACGGCGACGCGCGTACAGTGGCTGAACGCGACGCCCGAGCGGATCGCCGCGAGCAACGATACGTGGTTGCAGCTGATGCGCGCGCTGATGCCGGATCTGCTCGCCTACGAGCACGGGCAAAAGGCGATCGCGGGCGACGACGCGCGGCTGCGCGCGCGCTACATGGCGGCGCTCGTCGCATTCGACGCCGCGCGCGGCCGGCCGATCTATCACGACGCGAACAGCTCGCTGCGCGTGACCTACGGCACGGTGGGCGGCTATGCGCCGCGCGACGCGGTCAGCTATGCGCCGTTCACGACAGTCGACGGCATCGTCCAGAAGAACACGGGGGCCGAGCCGTTCAACGCGCCGCCCGCCGAACTCTCGGCGATCCGCGCGCAGGCGTTCGACGGTTACGCCAGCCCGACGCTCGGCACGCTGCCCGTCAACTTCCTCGCGAACCTCGACATCACGGGCGGCAACTCGGGCTCGCCGACGCTCGACCGCAACGGCAAGCTCGTCGGTCTCGTGTTCGACGGCAACTGGGAAGGCGTCAGTTCCGGCTGGCTGTTCAATCCGGCTGAAACGCGTTCGATCCACGTCGACGTCCGCTACATGCTGTGGGTCATGCATCACCTCGACCACGCGGACAACCTGCTGAAGGAAATGCAGGTCGGCACGGCGCGCTGAGCGCCCTGCGCCGCGCCCGCTTCAAACGGGCGCGGTAATTATTCCCACCGCCGTCTGATTTACCGTCGATTCATTCGAATCAATTACCGGAAATATTCAATTCCACGGCTTCACCCCCCCGGCCGGCGCCTGCCGGCCCGCCCCCAGTGCGCTTGCGTGGTGCAGCCCGCACAAAACTCGACAGGAAAGCGCCCCACCCCGGTTGACGCCTCGATTTTGAATTTTTACGATTTATCAAAATCACACGCAATAATAAAAACGAAAGAATTAAATAATATTCGCGTAAATAAACAGCTCGATGACCGAGGCTTTACCCTTGCTGCATGTATTTCGTTAAATAATCGAAAGGCACAAAGGATAAAAATGAAAGCAGAGCGCTTCCGGAAGGATGCAGGAATGGGCCGCCGGGCCCGCTACATGGGAGGGACGATACTGGCGCTGGGGCTCCTCGCGCTGGCAGGTTGCGGCGGCGACGGCACGAGCACCACGCCCCCGCCTCCCGACCAGGCCTACACCGACAACGTCGCGTACTCGCCGAAGGCCGGCGACAGCCTGCCGGCCGCGCAAATCACCGAGCAGGCCGCTGTGATGCATCACAGCTGGTCCGCAGGCGGCACCACGGTCAACTACACGACCACCACCGGGCACCTGACCGCGTCCGATCCGAGCGGCAACGCGGAAGCCACGATGTCCTACGTCGCGTACACCGCGCCGAGCGCGGACGGCTCGCCCCGCCCCGTCACGTTCTTCTATAACGGCGGCCCGGGCTCGTCGTCGGTGTGGCTGCGGCTCGGCTCGTTCGCGCCGACCCGCGTCGCGACGCCCGATCCGCTCATGACGAACTGGCCGAACTTCCCGCTCGTCGACAACCAGGAAAGCCTGATCGCGACCACCGACATGGTGTTCATCGACCCGCCGGGCACCGGGCTGTCGGAAGCGATCCAGCCGAACACGAACAAGACCTTCTGGGGCGCGGATTCCGACGTGCAGGTGATGCGCGACTTCATTCGCCGCTACCTGAGCGTGAACAACCGCGCCAGCTCGCCGATCTATCTGTACGGCGAATCGTACGGCACGCCGCGCACCAACATGCTCGCGCTGTCGCTCGAATCGGCGGGCGTGCACCTGACGGGCATCGTGCTGCAGTCGTCGATCCTCAACTACTTCGCCGATCCGGGCGAAACCGCCGCGATCACCAACGGCAACCCCGGCAATGCGCAGGTCGAGCTGAAGTACACGACGGACGGGATGATCGGCTACTTCCTGAGCTATGCGCAGGTCGCCGCCTACTTCAACCAGGTGGCGCCCGCGCCGACCAGCATGGGTGCGTTCGCGCTGCAGATCCAGAACTTCGTGACCGCGCAGTATTCGTCGCTCGCGCAATACGCGCCAACCTTCTTCTTCGGCGGCTCGGCGCCGCAGACGACGCCTGCGACGTTCCCGAACAACACCACGCTGTCGGCCTGGTCCGCGCAGACCAACATGACGGTCGCGTCGCTCAACGCGTACTTCGGCAACAACTACTACGGCACCGCGCTCGTGCCCGGCTACACGATCGGCCGCTACGACGGACGCGTCTCGCTGCCGAGTTCCGATCCGCGCCTGGCGGCCGATTCCGATCCGTCCGACATCCTGATCTCGCAGCCGTTCACGACCGCCCTCGCGACGCAGATGCCGAACTACCTCGGCTACACGGCGCCGAACGCGACCTACCAGACGCTCAACAACGACATCATCGGCGCGTGGAACTTCAGCCATGCGGGGCAGGCGGTGCCGGACACGATCCCGGACCTGCTGGCTGCGCTGACGCTCAATCCGCAGCTGAAGGTGCTGTCCGCGAACGGCTACCACGATCTCGCGACGCCGTTCTTCATCACGGAGAACCAGCTTGCGCGCCTGCAATCGGTGTCGGGGATCAATCCGAACCTGCAGGTCACGTTCTACCAGGGCGGCCACATGATCTACCTGGACAACACCGCGCGTCCGCAGCTGAAGTCGGACCTGGTCGCGTACTACCAGAGCCAGCCGATCTCGAACGCGCTGACGCTCGCCAAGCTGCCGCCGCCGTGGCCGGACGAGAATCCGGCCAATACGCCGACGACGCTCAAGGCGGCACTCACGGCCGCGCGCTGAGTCCAATGGCGAGCGGGCCCGACACGGCCCGCTCGCGCGACCCTTTTTTCTTGCGAGTCACGTTATGTCCAAGTTCTCTCTGATGCGGCGCGTCCCGACCCTGATCGCGCTCGCCCTCGCCGCCGGCGCGGCCCACGCCGCGTCGCTGCAGGCCGTTTCGCCCGCCACGCCGCCCGCGGGCGGCGGCGTCGACGGCCCGTTCTTCCCGCGCGCGGCGGTGGCCGCGCCCGCCTCCGCGACGACGGGCCCCGAGTTGCAGCAGCAGGCGCAACAGCGGCTCGCCGCGAGCTTCGCCTCGAACCAGGCGTTCAGCAACGGCGCGGCCGTCTCCAAGGCGCAGGCGCAGAACAGCGGCCTCGGCTACGTCGCGCAGCATTTCGACCAGATCGACACCGCGCATAGCGGCAAGGTCACGCTGAAGCAGGTCCAGCAGTATCTGCAGCAACGGCAGTGACACTCGCCGTCATCGAGCTAGGACGC
>NZ_JAAGNW010000251.1:0-486 GCF_010645215.1 Burkholderia multivorans
GAGGTCGTTCAGTTCCATCACGCCGCGCAGCGCGTCGGGGTTGTTGCCGTAGTAGTTGTGGGTGGCGTCGTCGTTGATGCCCCAGGTGCCGGTGCCGAGCCCCGCGAGCTTCGTGACGTCGGTGTTCGCGATTGCGCGGTTCTCGACCTTTTGCGCGCCGAGCACCGGATCGAGCACGTAGGCGCTGAACAGCCGGGCCTGCGCGTCGACCGACAGCGCGACGTAGACCCATTGATTCGCGCTGAACTTCAGGCCGTTGATGTCGTCGCGCCGGCCGCCGCTGCCGAGGTTGAAGCGCAGCTCGCACGCACCGAACAGGCCGATCGCGATGCCTGCGTTCGCGCCGGACGTGTAGTTCTTGTTCGCGATGACGGGCTCGCCGCTGCCGTTGCCCTGCGTGCAGTCCGAGCGGAACCAGAAGCCGAGGGTGAATTGCGGCTGTTGGGCGAGGTCGGGGCCGGTGTGCGTGAGCTTGTACGAGTCGAT
>NZ_JAAGNW010000251.1:496-8155 GCF_010645215.1 Burkholderia multivorans
ACATAGTCGATGCGCGCCTGGTAGGCGACCGGCACGCCGTCGCGCACCAGCACGTAGTCGAAGCTGTGCGGGCCGTCCTCGAGGCCGAAATTGCCGTCGGTATAGCGGGTGGTCGCGGGATCGAGCGTGGCGAGCCGCTTGCCGTCGCGCCACAGCGTCATCGGCGTGTTGGCGGCGGCGGGGTTGCGCCAGTTGAGTTCGAGCGTGTCGCGGTAGCGGCTGACCGTGCTGGCGAAGCCGCGAGCGCCGAGCGCCGCGCCGATCAGCGGCGCGCCGGCCAGGCGCGCTTGCGCGGGATCCGTCGCGACGCCGAGGTGCGCGAGCACGGTGGGGACGATGTCGGTTTCGCTCGGCAGTGCGCTCAGCGCCGCCTCGGTGACGGGCGCGGGCGCGCCGGGCGAGGCGAGCGCGATGAAGGCGGTGCGGTTGTCGACCGAAGCGATCGGCGTGGCCGAGCCGGTTGCGTCGAGCCCGTGCGCGGTGGTGACCACCACGAGCCAGGTTTCGCCGGGCGCGGCGGCGCGGCGCGCGGCCACCTCGGCCAGCAGGGCGCCGAGCGCCGTGTCGACGCGTTGCAGCGCGCGCGCATAGCTGCCGTCCTGGAATCCGGCGGCGGCCGCCGCGACGGCGGGCGCGGCATAGTGGGCGAACACGAGGTCGTAGCCGCCGCGGATCAGCTTCGTTGCGTTCTGCGTCACGCAGGCTTCGGCCTGCGCGCAGTCGACCTGCGTGTTCAGGTCGCCGCGCCGCGCATCGGCTTGCAGCAACGCGGCGAGCGTCGCCGTGCTCGTCACGGCGCCCAACTGGCGGGCGCCGCCGCCGTCGGCCGTGCGCAATGCATGGAACAGGGTCGGCGCGGCCAGCGAGCCCGCGGATGCATCGTCGGCGACACCGTGCCGATCCTGCCAGGTCCCGCTCAGCACGCTCGCCCAGCTCGGCCCGTCGACGGGCGGCTGCTCGGTCGACGTGCCGAGTGCGCCGCCCGTCGCGCTCGGCGTCAGCGACAGCGTGGCGAGATTCGGCAGCGTGCGCTGCACCAGCGCGCGCTGCACTTCGGTGTAGGTCGCGCCGTCGACGCCGACCAGCAACACCTTCGCGCGCGGCGGCGTGGCGACGGGCGGTTGCGCATCGGTGCGCGCGCCGCTCGTCACGCCGTCGTCGCCGCTGCCGCAGGCCGCGACGAGTACGCTCATCGCGAGACAGCCTGCGAGCCCCATCCATCTTATCCGGGCCATGCTCCCCATCCTGTAGGAATCCGCGGCCGGACGGAGATCGCCCGGCTTACAGAGCAGCGAGAATAAGCATGCGGAGCGTCATGAAAATGACAGGCAACAGAAAGAAACCGATGGGCGGGTCGGAATTTTTACGCACGAGCCCGGCAAACGCGCCGGCGCGCGCGAATGCGGGGTGATTCGATGCGATGATTCGGCCCGTTACTTTCCGGAGACAGGACATGTCGCAGCGTGTGGTGTTGATGAGCAGTTCCCGTACCGATTCGCTCGGTTACCTCGAACACGCGGCCGAGCCGCTGCATGCGGTGCTGCGGCACGAGGCGCGCGAGGTGCTGTTCGTGCCGTACGCAGGCGTCGCGCTCGATTTCGACGCCTACGAGGCGAAGGTGCGGGAGGCGCTGGCGGTGTTCGGCTATCGCGTCGCGTCGATTCACCACGCGGCGGACCCGCTCGCCGCGCTCGAACGGGCCGAGGCGATCGCCGTCGGCGGCGGCAACACGTTTGCGCTGCTCAAGCGCCTGTACGATGGGCGGCTGGTCGAGGCCATGCGTGCGAAGGTCCGTGCGGGCACGCCCTACATCGGCTGGAGCGCGGGCAGCAATGTCGCGTGCCCGACGATCCGCACCACCAACGACATGCCGATCGTCGCGCCGCCGACGCTGGACGCGCTGGGCCTCGTGCCGTTCCAGATCAATCCGCATTTCATCAGCGGCAAGCCGGCCGGCCATCATGGGGAGAGCCGCGAGGAGCGGCTGGGCGAGTTTCTGGAGATCAATGCGCCCGAGGCGGTGCTCGCGCTGCCCGAAGGCTCGGCGCTGCTGAGCGACGGGCTGCGCGGCACGGTGCTGGGCGCGCGCGGCGCGCTGCATTTCCGGCGCGCGATGCCGCCGGCCGTGCTGGCCGAGCATCACAGCTTCGACCTGGCGGACATCGTCGGCCCGGCCGCGCGCTGAGGCCACCCGGCGCGCCCGGGCGGCGCCGATCATTGCAAATTTGTCATCGTGGGCTCATCGGACCGTGTCGATCGCCGGCCAGAATGGCCTCACTCGCACAACGAAGCGAGGAACCCACCAGGAGAAATCGCCATGCAAAAATCGGCAAAACTGATCGCGCTCGCCACTTCGCTCATGCTGTCCGCCGCGGCGTTCGCCGAGCTTCCGCCTTCCGCGCAACCGGGCCCGAACGGCTCGAAGACCCGCGCGCAGGTCCGCGCCGAACTCGTCGACGCGCAGCACCACGGCGTGATTCCCGCCAAGAAGACCGACTATCCGCCGAGCGCGGACACGGTTCAGCAGAATCGCCGCAGCCACGCGATCGCGAAACATGACGGACAACTGATCAAGGAGCCGACCGCCCAGGAACTGAATGCGTCGAAGTGATGCGCGATGATGCAGTGCGCAAAACCCGCAGCGGTATCGGTTCCGGAAACGAAACGGGCCCCGCGATGCGGAGCCCGTCGGGGCGGGGCGGATGGCGCGCGAGGCCCATCCGCCGCCGGAGCGGCTTACAGACAGGCGTTGATGTCGCTCGTCGCGTCGCCGGCGCCGCCGCCCGTGGCGCGGAAGCCGACCCAGGTCGCGGCATTGCCCGAGCGGGCGGGGCGCACCAGCGCGGCCGAGCCGTTAGGCGGCTGTTGGCCCGGGACGTAGACGTCCTTGGCGAGATCGTTGGCCAGCACTTCCTGCGAGATCACCTGCTGCTGGGACTTGTCGGCCCACGATTTCGGGATGCACGCGGCCACGTCCTTGGCGGGCTTCTGGCTTTGTCCCACGCTCTGAACGTCTGCGGGCGGCTGCGCGGCGCATGCGGACAGCGCCACAGTCAATGCGATAAGCGATAGATATTTCACGTTATCTCCCTCTGGTTTTGGTTCGTGAGTGGGATTCAATAGGTACTGCGATATGGTCTGATCGCGAACGACAAACGATGTTCCGCACAATCGGAAACAAGTTGTTAACACGCTTGCCAAGCAAGAAGACCTGTGTGCCCTGATCGCTGGTCCGGCGACGTGGCATGGTGGACGATCGTGCCGTATGCAACGGTCGGATCGATTGATGTGACGGATGCGGCGAAGCGGGTTGGAACCGTCAGCCTACGCCATGGGGACTCTATGGCCGCTTGGCGTAGGGAGCGTGCTGAACGGTGGCCCCGTCGCGTTGTCAGATTCCATCATGGCAAAAAATAACGAGCATGATTGTTAAGCAGGTTTAAATGCCGCCTGCACATTGTCATAGATTGTTTGACGCGGTAGCGAATCCGAACTTAAACTCGGACTATTACGAATTAGGGGCATTCGCCTTGGACAGCAGCAGTAGTCGATTCCCGAACAGTTTCCCCGCCTGACCGGCAGAACGCCCGCCTATCGCCGCCGTTCCGCCAGCAGGCAGACGGTGCGCGCCGAAGTTCGATCTTCCCCGTTTTCGCACCCGAGTATCGTCAGACGCCGTGCATGCGCTTGCGCATCCGGTGTGTCGTCGCGCAAGCCCGATCCTTGCGCGGCGAGCTTCGTCCGCCTGCCGCGCCGCCGAGCGCGGGCAGTCGATCCGATCGGGCCATACGACCTGGAAGGAGCCGCCATGCCCGGTAGTGACAGTGACCCTTATCCCTTACGCCGCTTGAACCCCTTGCGCGCGTAACGGTGCCCCACGGTTCCCGCCCGTCATCTGTCCAGCCTGCCTGGCGATGTGCGTCGTGATCCCGCCGGGTAGCCGGTCGCGCGATCCATCCGTTCGAATCACGGAGGTTTACGATGCACTTCGCTCTTCTCGTTTCCGATCTACCGCACGTCGCCGAATCGCGTGCCTACTACGATTCGCTGCTGTCGCTCGACGGCGGCGCGCCGCCGCGCCGGAGCCTGTTCGTGGTTTGCCGCGACGCGCTCAAGGCGCTGTTTCACTGATCCTGCAGTACGCTGATTGACCGCGGCCCGCCGGTGTTGCCACCGGCGGGCCGTTTGCCTTTTGTCGTGGAGCGCTGCGTTTCAGCCGCGACCCGAATCCGGCGGCGTCGCCGCGCGCCGCCTCATGAGGCCGGGCGCGAACGCGCGCAGCCGCTCGCGCTTCAGTTCGTCGTCGAAATGCAGGCGAGCGGGCTTGACGAGGTCGCTGCGCGACACCATGCCGACGAGCCGCATCGAGGCCGCATCGGCGACCACCGGCAGGCGTTCCAGGCCGTCCACCGCGAGCCGCGTCGCGACGAGCCGGCAACTTTCGGCCGGCAGCGCGTAAGCGGGCGCGGTCCCGATCAGCGCCTCGCTGACGCGGGCGTCCGGTGCGAGCGTTGCGCAGGCGCGCATCAGGCCGTCGCGTTCCAGCATGCCGAGCAGCACGCCCACGCGCTGCACGGGATAGGCGCGATGCATCTGGTCCGCGCCGAAGAAACGCTCGCGCGCGTCGTTCACGGACAGATCGGCGTCGATCGCGGTGATCGCATGCGTCATCACTTCGGCGACGTCATGGCGTTCGAGCGGATCGACGCCATATTCCCGATAGATGTGGTGACCGCGCCGCGCGATCTTCTCGGTCATGATCGAGCGCTTCATCACGGCGGTCGCGAAACCGTGGGCGGCCAGCGTAGCCGTCAACAGCGGCAGCAGCGCCTGGGTGTCGTGCGTGAGGCCGAAGGCGAACACGATCGCGGTCAGCGGCGCGCCGAGCGTGGCGCCCAGCGTCGCGGCCATGCACACGAGCGGCCACAGCGCGGGATCGCCGCCCGGCAGCCACGGGGCGAGCAGGGTGCCGAGCCCGGCGCCGAGCATCAGCAGCGGGGCGAGCACGCCGCCCGAGGTGCCCGAGCCGAGCGCGAAGACCCAGATCACCGCCTTGACGACGAGGATCGCGAGCGCGATCCGCAAGGCGAGGTGCTGGTGCAGCAGGTCGCCGATCACGTCGTAGCCGACGCCGAGCGCGCGCGGCGCGATCCATCCGCCGATGCCGACCACGAGGCCGCCCAGCGCGGGCCACCACATCCAGTGCACGGGCAGCTTGGCGAAGCCGTCTTCGATCCGGTACAGCGCGGCGGACAGCCCGCTCGCGAGCGCGCCCGACAGCACCCCGGCGATCAGGCAGGAGCCGAGCGCGAGCGCGGTGGGCGGCGCGGTTTCGAGGGGGAACAGCGGCCCGGTGCCGAAATAGAGCGTGCGCGCGAAGCCGGCGACCGCGCAGGCGAGCGCGACCGGCAGGAAACTGCGCGGCCGCCATTCGAACAGCAGCAGCTCGACGGCGAGCAGCACCGCGGCCACCGGGGTGCCGAACACGGCGGTCATGCCGGCCGTTGCGCCGGCGACGAGCAGCGTCTTGCGTTCGGCCGCCGTGACGGAGAAGAACTGCGCGGTCAGCGAGCCGAGCGCGCCGCCCGTCATGATGATCGGGCCTTCCGCGCCGAACGGGCCGCCGCTGCCGATTGCAATGCCCGACGCCAGCGGTTTCAGGATCGCGACCTTGGGCGACATCCGGCTCTTGCCGAACAGGATCGCCTCGATCGCCTCGGGAATGCCGTGGCCCCGGATCCTGTCCGAGCCGAAACGCGCGATCAGGCCGACCACGAGGCCGCCCAGCACCGGCACGACGATCACCCACGCGCCGAGCGCGTGACCGGCGGGCGAGCGCTCGGCGAACGACCATTGCTGGAAGAAGAACAGGTTCGTAAACAGGTGGATCAGGTTGAGCAGCACGATCGCGGCGACGGTGCTGAGCATGCCGATGCCGGCCGCGAGCAGGGCGACGCGCGGCAGCGCGGCGTTGGTGGCGTAATCACGCCGATGGGAATGAGCGGGATTCATGACGGGCGAAGACGCATCAGAAGTCGATCTGGGGAACCTGGAATGCGCCGCGCAGCGACTTCAGCTCCGCGCGATGCAGCTCGGCCAGGCGGGCGAGCAGCTTCTCGCCGGCCTTTTGCAGGTGGACCTCGACCTGCCGGCGGTCGGTCTCGCTCGGCTGGCGGCGCACGAGCCCCAGCGCCTCGCAACGCGAGACCAGCGCGACCACGCCGTGGTGTTGCGCCTGCAGGCGCTCGGCCAGCTCGCCGACGGTGGCCCACGCCCGTTCCGGATAGCCCTTGATGTGCAGCAGCAGCAGGTATTGCAGCGGCGTCACGCCTTCGCTTTGCGCGGCGCGTTCGGAGAAGCGTTCGAAGCGGCGCATCTGGTAGCGGAATTCCGATAACTGCTCGAAATCCGCCTTGTGGAGTTCACGTAAGGAGGGGGGAGACGTCATGGTGGCGCAGCCTGTCCTGGATCGGAAAGGGCGAATATATCATGATTTGATATATTTGCTCGGGCGGCCAAGCGGGATGAGCGGATCGATCTCGGGAGCGCGGCGAACGCGACGCTATCGCCCGGTAAAGCCTACGTGCGCACGTATGATGCCGCTCTGGCCGAAGCCTGCGATGACGGTCGGCGACGCAAAGGTGCGGCTATCGCAGTCGCGGCACGCAGGCCTTACCTACCGCAGGCGGATGATCGTCGACTTCAGCTCCGTGTATTTCTCGAGTGCATGCAGCGAATTGTCGCGCCCGTTGCCCGATTCCTTGAAGCCGCCGAACGGGAAATTCATGTCGTCGGTTTCCTCGTAACCGTTCACCCACACCGTACCGGCTCGCAGCCGGCGCGCGGTTTCATGCGCGGTCGCGAGACTGGCTGTCCATACCGACGCCGCGAGCCCGTAGCGCGTGTCGTTCGCCAGCGCGACCGCCTCGTCGAGATCGTCGAATGCCGTCACCGCGAGCACGGGGCCGAAAACCTCTTCGCGCGCGATGCGTGCGTCGGCGCGCGGACAATCGAACACGGTCGGTTCGACGTACAGCCCGCCGCTCGCCCGGCGCACGCGCTCGCCGCCCGCGAGCAATGTCGCCTCGCGCCGCCCCGCCTCGATGTAGCCGAGCACGCGCTCGACTTGCGCGGCGTCGATCAGGCTGCCCATCCGCGTCACGGGCGACAGCGGATCGCCGGGCGCGTACTCGGGCGCAATCGCGAGCACGCGCGCGATGAAGTCGTCGCGGATCGCGCGATGAACGAGCAGCCGGGAGCCGGCGGTGCACATCTGCCCGGTGTTGTAGAACACCGCGTGCGCGACGGTGCGCGCCGCGCGCTCGAGATCGGGGCAGTCGGGCAGCACGATCTGCGGCGACTTGCCGCCGAGTTCGAGCCACGCGCGCTTCAGGTTCGACTCGGCCGCGCAGCGCGCGACCTGACGGCCTACCGCGGTCGATCCGGTAAACGCGATGCAGTCGACATCCGGATGGCGCGCGAGCGCCTCGCCCGCGTCGCCGAAACCCGGCAGCACGTTGAGCACGCCGGGCGGCAGGCCGGCTTGCGCCGCGAGCGCGGCGAGCCGCAGCGCACTCAGCGGCGATTTTTCCGACGGTTTCAGCACGACGCTGTTGCCGGCAGCGAGCGCGGGCGCGCATTTCCACATCGCGATCATCG
>NZ_JAAGNW010000252.1:0-7647 GCF_010645215.1 Burkholderia multivorans
AGAAGGCGAGCGAGGAGGGGCTGCTGGCGATGACGCGCACGGTGATGGAGCAGGGCGCGAGCGGGCTGTGCATCGGCCGCAACGTGTTCCAGCATGCGCGGCCGCTGAGCCTGCTGAAGCGGCTCGCGGGATGCGTGAAGGGCGAGGTCGAGCGGCAGGTGGAACTCGACGCGGTGTGAGGGGTGAATCCGAAGGCGGATCGACATGCCGCGCACCGGGCGGGCGCGGCTCTGGAGGACGAGATAGATGAACGCAACGAATCACCAGCCGGCGGGCAGTCCCGCCGTGGTCGGACACGGCCTGTCGCCGTTGTGGGCGGACGTGTTTCCAGCGGGGCTGCTGGAGCAGCTGAGCGCGAATCCGTTCCTGGCGGCATGCCGCGCGGGAACGGTCAGCGACGCGCAACTGCGCGGCTTCCTGATCCAGCATCATCATTATTCGCAGTACTTCACGCGTTACCTGTGCTCGCTGATGGGCGGCCTGACGGACCTCGGCGAGTTCAAGGCGCTGTCGCACAACCTGTCGGAAGAATTGTCCGGTGACGATACGGATCAGGTGTCGCACGCGGAACTGTATCGGCAGGCGATGGACGAGATGGGCGCGACGCCGCGCAGCCTGCCGATGCTGCCGGGCACGCGGGCGCTGGTGGACACGATGTTCCGTTACTGCCGGGGCGGCGATCCGCTCGACGGGCTGGCGGCGCTGTGCCTGGGGGCGGAGGCGATCGTGCCGCTCGTGTACGGTCCGATCCTGGACGCGCTGCGGCAGCGCGGCGCACCGGCGCGCGCGCTGCGCTTCTTCCAGATTCACGTGGAGGAGGACGAGGAGCATGCGATCGTGATGCGCCGGATCATAGACCGGATGATCGAGGAGCGGCCGTACTGCCGGGCGCGCGTGGTGGCGGTGGGCGAGGAGATGGTGCGGCTGCGCATGGCCATGCTGGGCGAACTGCTCGCCTACGGCGAGGATGAGGGCGAAGCCGCGGCCGGTGCGGCGGCGAACGGCGCGCGGCTGCCGGAGGCGGCGCTGGCCGCGCTGCGCGCGGACGCGTCGCTCGGCAGCGCCAACTTCCTCGATCTGTGTCTCGCGCTGAGCCCGGTGAAGCACGTGGAATTCCTGCATCTGGACAAACCGCTGCGCTACGCCGACGGCACGCAGCTGCACGTGCTGAGCCTCGCGACCTTGCAGCAGTACCGGCGCTCGCTCGCGGGCTGGTATCTGCGGCAGGGCGTGGGCCGGCACGACGTGGTGGCGGTGTGCGTGGCGGACGGCATCGCGCCGTTCCTGCACTACCTGGCGCTGACGAGCCTCGGCGCGGCGATCGCGCTGATCAATCCGTCGATGTGTCGCGCGCGCGCCTCGATGCGGTGGTCGAGCTGCCGGCCGGGTGGCCGGTCGAGCCCGAGGATTCGACGCTGGTGATGCTGAGCCACACGTCGGGCACGACGGGCGTGCCGAAGGCGGTGCGGTTCGAGCACCGGCAGTTCTTCATGGGCAAGCGCGCGCGCATCGGGCGCTTCGCGGAAGGCCCGGACGAGCGTCTGCTGACGGCATTGCCGCAATCGCATTCGGCGGCGATCAGCCACCTCGAAACGGCAGTGCTGCACGGGATTCCGACCTACGTGATGGGCACCCAGGAAGGCGAGGCGGTGCGCGCCGCGATCCGCGGGTTCGGCCCGACGACGGTGGTGGCGTTTCCGAAGAGCTATATGCAACTGGTGGAAGGCGGCGTGGCGGCGCGCGAATTCGCCACGGTGCGGCGCTGGTTCAGCATGGGCGACGCGGCGCACCAGAGCCATACGCGGCGGCTGCTCGCGGGCGCGCCGGAGTCGCGCTTCATCGACGCATTCGGCAGTTCGGAACTGGGGATGGCGCTGTTCCGCAGCGAATCGACGCTGGGCGCGCTCGCGCCGCGGCGGGCGATCGGCCGGCCGGCGGACAGCGCGGTCGCGAAGATCCTCGATCCGGGGACCGGCGCGGAAGTGGCGCCGGGCGAGACGGGCCTGCTCGCGGTGCGTTCGCCGACGATCACGTCCGGCTACTGGCGGCAGCCGGAGCGCACGCAGGGCGCGTGGCGCGGCGGCTATTTCCTGACGGGCGACGTCGCGTACTGCGAGGACGGCGTGTTCTACCAGATCGATCGCGAGGTGGACGTGGTGGCGTCGCCGTACGGCGCGCTGTACACGCTGCAGCTGGAGGAGGTGGCGCAGCAGGTGGAGGGCGTATGCGACGCGGCGGTGGTCGGGGTGGAAGGCGCGGCGCCGGGCGACCCCGCGCTGCTCGCGCTGGTGCTGCCGGACCGGCGCGCAGCGGATCCCGCCGCGCTGGCCGCGGGCGTGCTGGACGCGTTGCGCGAGGCGATCGGCGCGGCCGGGGCGGAGCTGCCCGAGGACGCGGTGGCGGTGGCCGTGGTGCGCAGCCTGTCGTTCCTGCCGGTGGGCGCGACGGGCAAGGTGCTGAAGCGGCTGCTGCGCCATTCCGCGGGCTCCTTGCTGCGGCAGGCGGCCAACGGAGGCGCGGCGAGCCGCGACGTGCTGCACGTGGCGCGGCGGGCCACGGCCGGCGTGCGGGCCTGAGCGGAGACACCACGAACGATGAGCGATCAGAACCCTGAATCCGATGCGGTCGCGTCGGTGCGGCGGCGGCTGGCCGTCGCGGAAGCGGAGCGGGTGACGCGCTACGTGTGCGACGGCCGCAGCTTCGAGGTGCACGACGGCGTGTTTCCGCCGACGCATTTCCAATCGACGGGAATCTTCACGCGCCACCTGCCTTATCCGCGCGACGGGTCGTTCCTGGAGATCGGCTGCGGCGCGGGCGTGACCGCGGTGACGGCGGCGCTGTCGGGCTGCGCGCGCGTGGTGGCGTCGGACATCAGCGAGGCCGCGGTGGAGAACGCGCGGGCCAACGCGGCGCGGCACGGCGTGACGGCGCGCGTGTCGGCGCGGCATGGCGACCTGTTCGACGTGCTGGATGCGCGGGAGCGCTTCGACGTAATCTTCTGGAATTCGAACTTCGTGTTCGTGCCGGAGGACTACGCGTTCGAGCAGCCGATCCTGCGCGCGTTCTGCGCTGCAGGCTACGTTGCGCATCGGCGCTTCCTGCGGGAGGCGCCGCACTACCTGAGCCCGGATGGCCAGCTGCTGATCGGCTTCAGCAGCCAGGGCGACGCGCGCGCGCTGACGTCGATGCTCGCGGAGCACGGCTATACGTCGACGGTGGTCGCGTCAGCGTATGGCGAGGGCGCGGGCGCGCATCGCTACGACATCCTGCGGCTGTGGCCGGGTGCTTCGCCGTCCGCGCGCGGCCATGCGTGATCTCGACGGAGCGGCCGCGACGGCGGCGCACGGCAGCACGTTCGACGCGGGCCTGCGGCGCACGCCGGTGGCGATCGTCGGCGGCGGGCCGGTGGGCTTGATGCTGGCGCTGTTCCTCGAGCGCCACGGGGTGGACACGGTGGTGTTCAACCTGGAGGCGGGCAGCCGCTGGCACCCGAAGGGCAGCACGCACAACGCGCGGACGATGGAGCACTACCGCCGGCTCGGCGTATCGGATGCGGTGCGCGCGCTGGGCCTGCCGGCGGATCACCCGCGCGACATCGCCTATTTCACGCGGCTCGCGGGCTGGGAGCTGGCGCGGCTCGCGATGGGCACGGAGCGCGCGCGTGCGCGCGCGGCGCGGGAAGCGCCGGACGCCGATCAGCAACCCGAACCGCTGGTGCGCGCGAACCAGATGTACGTGGAGCGCTTCCTGCTCGAACACGCGGCCACGCGGCCGGGCATCACGCTGCGCTACGGCTGGCGGGTGACGGATTTCGAACAGGACGGGGCGGGCGTGACGCTGGCGGCGGAGCCTGCCGACGGCGGCGGCCCGGGCGAGCGCTGGCGCGCGGCGTACCTGGCGGGCTGCGACGGCGGCCAGAGCTTCGTGCGCCGCGCGCTGGGGATCGCCTACGAGGGGCCGGGCGGCGCGCACGACGGCTTCCTGGGCGGGCGGATGTTCTCGAGCTACGTGCGGATTCCTGCGCTGCACGGCGACCTGCTCGGGGGCCGCAAGGCGTGGATGTACAACGTGATGGCGCCGGGCGCGCGGATGCTGCTCGTGAGCCTGAACGGCGGCGACGAATTCCTGCTGATGTCGAAGCCGACGGCCGACGAGGCCGCGCCGGACGATGCGGCCGTGATTCGCCGGATCCAGGAGGGCGTGGGGCGCGCGGTGGAGGTGGAGGTGCTCGCGCACGCGCCCTGGCAGGGCGGCGTGGCGCTGGTGGCGGAGCGCTTCTCGGCGGGGCGGGTGTATCTGGCGGGCGATGCGATCCATCTGTTCTCGCCGACGGGCGGGTTCGGCATGAACACGGGCATCGACGGCGCGGCGAACCTCGCATGGAAGCTCGCGGCGGCGGTGCAGGGCTGGGCGGGAGACGGCCTGCTGGCGTCGTATGAAGCGGAGCGTCGGCCGATCGCGCACCGGAACACGGCGGCCGCGCGCTTCCTGACGATGCAGGTGGGCGAACTGCGCGTGCCGCCGGAAGTGGAAGCCGACGATGCGGCGGGCGAGGCGGCGCGGCGCGCGCTGGGCGACACGCTGCAGGTGTTCCGCCGGCAGTTCGATGCGCCGGGCGTGGAACTCGGCGCGCGCTACGACGGCTCGCCGATCGTGTGGCCGGCCGGCGCGCCGCCCGACGACGATCCGATCGCGTACCGGCCGAGCAGCGTGCCGGGCGGCCGCCTGCCGCATGTATGGGTGACGGGCGCGGACGGTGCGCGCCGTTCGGTGTTCGACCTGCTGGGCGTGGGCTTCACGCTGCTGCGGGTGCGGGGCCCGGCGGCCGACGAGGTGGATGAGGTGGACGACGGCGCGGCGCGACTGGCGGCGGCGGCGGCGCGGCGCGGCATCCCGCTGTCGACGCTCGACGTGGAATCGGTCGCGGCGCGCGCGCTGTACGCGCGCCGGCTGGTGCTGGTGCGGCCCGACCAGCATGTGGCGTGGCGCGGCGACCGCGTGCCCGACGACGCGGGCGCGGTGCTCGATCGCGTGGTCGGGCGCGCGGTGCCGGCATGACGAACGGGTTTTCTAGCTTCGGGGGAAGACGATGATTGAAACGGAAGTACTGATCGTGGGGAGCGGGCCGTCCGGGTCCGCGGCGGCGCTGTTCCTGAGCAGCTACGGCATCGACGTGATGGTGGTGACCAAGCATCGCTGGCTGGCCAATACGCCGCGCGCGCATATCACCGGCCAGCGCACGATGGAGATCCTGAACGAGTTCGGCGTGGGCGAATCGCTGACGGCCAACGCGGTGCTCAACGACATCATGGGCAACAGCATCTTCTGCGAGACGCTGGCGGGCAGCGAGATCGCGCGTCTGAAATCCTGGGGGGCGCATCCCGAGCGGATCAGCGACTACCGGATCGCGAGCCCGTTCCTGCTGTGCGACATCCCGCAGACCTACCTCGAACCGATCGTGCTCGGCAAGGCCTTGCAGAACGGTGCGCACGCGAAATTCTCGACCGAGTACGTGCGCGCGGTGCAGGACGCGGACGGCGTGACCGTGACGGTGCGCGACCGCCTCGACAACCGCGAATACGCGATCCGCGCGAAATACGTGATCGGCGCCGACGGCGCGCGCAGCCAGGTCGCCGCCGATGCGAACCTGCCGATGACGGGCAAGGAGAACCAGGCCGGCTGCATCAATATCTTCTTCGACGCGGACCTCGCGCCGCTCGTCGAGCACCGGCCGAGCGCGATCTTCCTGATCTTCAGCCGCGCGGCGATGGCGGGCGGGATCGGCGTGGGCGCACTGCGGATGGTGCGCCCGTGGCACGAATGGCTCGGCGTATGGAACTACGACATCGATCGCCCGCCGCCGAAGCTGAACGGCGACGAGGCGACCGCGATTCTCCGGCAGATGATCGGCGACTACGATACCGAGATCCAGGTGCGTTCGATCTCGACCTGGACCGTGAACAGCCGCTACGCGACGCGCTATTCGAACGGCCGGATGTTCTGCGTCGGCGACGCGGTGCATCGCCATCCGCCCAACAACGGCCTCGGCTCGAACACCTCGATCCAGGATTCCTACAACCTGGCGTGGAAGCTCGCCTACGTGATCAAGGGGCAGGCCGATGCGGGCCTGCTCGACACCTACAGCGACGAGCGCGCGCCGGTCGGGCGCGGGATCGTCGAGCGGGCGATGAAGAGCATCGACGAGAGCCGCACGCTGAGCGCGGCGCTCGGGCTCGACCGCGCGGGCGCGCTGGACGAGGGCTACCTCACGCTCGGCGGCGAGGCGGGGCAGCGCCGCCGCGAGCAGTTCTATGTCGCGCTGCGCGCGAAGAACTATGAATTCAACGGGCACGGCGCGGAACTCAACCACCTGTATCGCTCCGGCGCGATCGCGCCGGATGCGGTGGAACCCGCCCCGGCCGAGGATCAGGATCTCTTTCATCGCTTCCATTCGTCGTTCGTCGCGGGCGCGCGCGTGCCGCACGTGTGGCTGTCGCTGCGCGGCAAGGAGGTGTCGTCGCTCGATCTGGTCGGGCGCGGCGCGTTCACCGTGCTGACGGGCATCGCCGGGCGCGCGTGGGCGCTGGCCGCGAAGCGCTGCGCGACGGAAATCGGCCTGCCGGTGCGCGCGAGCGTGATCGGCCCCGGCGAGGCGGTCGAGGATCTGTACGGCGACCTGTATGCGCGCTGCGGCTTCGACGAATCGTCGTGCGTGCTGGTCCGGCCCGACGGCCATATTGCCTGGATCGGCACGGCGCCCGGCGACGAGGCGGCCTGCGCGGCGCGCCTGCGCGCGGTGCTGCAGCAGTTGCTCGGCCTGCCGCAGGCGGCGGCGCGCGTCGCGCAGCCGGCATCGGCGGTGCATTGAGCCGCCGGGCCGTTGCGCAGGACCTCATTTGATCCGCTTCATGGAGACCTGGAGATGACTCAGACGTCTTATTCGTCGAAAGACTTTGCGATCGTGCCGGACACGCTGACGGCGGCCGCGCCCGAGCGGCTCGTCCAGCGCGACGTGCTGGGCTCGGCGGCGACCGATTTCAGCCGCGCGCGCCGGCATGCGGTGGGCGTGGTCGACCTGCCGAGCCGGACCATCAGCATGACGCTCGGCGGCTTGGAACCCGGCCAGTCGACGCGCCTGCACCGGCACAGCTACGAAACGCTGATCTACGTGGTGCGCGGCGCGGGGCACTCGGTGATCGGCGACGCGCGGATCACCTGGCGGGGCGGCGATGCGTTCTACGTCCCGACCTGGGCATGGCACCAGCACTGCAACGACAGCGACAGCGACGACGCGCTGTACGTGGCGTGCGAGAACGCGCCGCTGTTGCAGAACCTCGGCGTCGCGTTGCGCGAAGAGCAGTGAGCGGCGCGACGCGCCGATCTCGATCAATCCAAGGAGGGGGCATGGGAAGGCTGAACGGAAAGTATGCGCTGGTCACGGGCGGCACGACGGGCATCGGGCTGGAGACGGCCCGACAGTTTCTCGAGGAGGGCGCGATCGTCGCGCTCACCGGGCAGAACGCCGACACGCTCGCGGCGGCGGAGCGCCGCTTCGGGCGCGACGTCTGGGTGATCCGCAGCGACGCCGGCTCGGTCGTCGCGCAGCGCGCGCTCGCGGACACGCTGCGCACGCGCTGGCCGCATGTC
>NZ_JAAGNW010000252.1:7660-8134 GCF_010645215.1 Burkholderia multivorans
GCGTTGTTGTCGATGGGGCGCGTGCTGGCGGGCGAATTCACGGACCGGCGGATCCGCGTCAACAGCATCAGCCCCGGGCCGATCCGCACGCCCGCGTTCGACAAGCTCGGCATCGGCAATACCGAACGCGTATTCGAGGAGGTCAGCGCGATGATTCCGGCCGGTCGGGTCGGCGCGCCGGAGGACGTGGCGAAGGCCGCCGTCTACCTGGCCTCAGACGAGTCGAGCTTCCTGCTCGGCGCCGAGATCGTCGTCGACGGCGGCATGATTCACGTATGACAGCGCGGGGGTGGGCGTCGTGAACAGGTTCGCGTGCAGGAATTCGACGAACGCCCGCAGCTTCGGCGTCGGATGCTTGCCGGATGGCCACAGCACGCGGAACACGCCGGCATTGTGCGTGTACGCGTCGAGCACGACCTGCAACTCGCCCGCGGCGAGCGCGCCGCGGACCGCGAAATCCGGCAGGCACGCGAT
>NZ_JAAGNW010000253.1:0-3704 GCF_010645215.1 Burkholderia multivorans
GAACTGCTTCGCGATGTCCTTGATGCCGTACGCGAGCGAGGTCAGATCGTACGTATCGAGAAACACGCCGCCGAGCGCGATCGCGATCACCGCGCGCGCATTGCCGCCCGTCGCGCCCCGGTTCGCGAGCCGCGCGACGTCCGCGGCCGAACGGATCACGGCGGGCGCACCGGCCGGGCCGGCTGGCGCCTCATGCGCAGCGGACGCCGCCGGGTCGAGAATCACGGTAGACATGCTGCACACTCCCTCGCACTGTGGCGGATGGCGAAACACGGCGACTATATCGGCCGCGTTCCGATCCACAAATCCGCATTTCGCGTATCGATATCGCCGCGCCTGCGTAGCGCGCGCGGCATCCGGCGCTACGGACCGGAACGAATCTGCGTAAACCTCGCGTAAAGGGGTTGACGTTTTGCTTGCCGGGCCTTTACCATCGGCCCCGTCTAAATACATGGAGTGTTCTGTGAACACCGATGCGAGTTGTAGTTGGTCCTGCACCAACTTTGACTGCTGACTGAGGAAACGCGCAGAGCTTCATCTCCTGCCGCATCCTCGATCGCAGGATGCGGTGTCCTTCCGGCCTTCCCGGCCCGATCTTCCCGCCCGAATTTCATTGAACGAACGACGCGCCCCATGCGCGCGGCTGTATTCGTTCGCGCCGTGCGGCCTTGCGCCGCCCGGCAAACGCGCCCGCATGACGCCTGGCGCGTGCGCAACCACGCACGCCCGGCGGCTTGCGCCCCGATCGCGAAGGCCTCGCGCCTTTGCCCGCAATCGACAGGAGTTCTGATGGAAGCAGACGACAGTAGCCGATTATGGCTCGCCGGCGCGCACCTCCAGCGTGTGCCTGCCGATCGTCGCGCGCCGGCGAGCGACCCCATAGACCTCGAATCTCAGCCGAACGCGCCAGACGCGACGCGGCGGGGGACGCTCGCGCCGCGTTAACGCGACGGACGCCCCTCGCCGGTCCGCCCGGCCTTGGAGCGTCCCATGACACAACGCAAGACCCCGAAGAACAAGCAGCGCGGCTTTCTCAATTACGGCGCGCGTCAACGCGACGACGACGCGCAGTCCATGCGCATCGTCCGCGAAGCCGCCCAGCCGCTCGAAGCCACGCTGAAAAACCTGCGCACCACCTCCGGCGGCCTCACCTTCGCCCAGGCCGAAGACCGCCTGCTGCTCGACGGCCCGAACGAGATCGCGCACGACAAGCCGCCGCACTGGGCCCGGCAGTTGTTGCAATCGTTCAACAATCCGTTCATCTACGTGCTGCTGGTGCTCACCGTCATCAGCTACTTCACCGACATCTATTTCGCCGAACCCGGCGATCAGGATTACGTGAAGATCTCGATCCTGATGGCGATGGTCGGCATCAGCGCGCTGCTGCGCTTCTTCCAGGAATTCCGCTCGCTGCGCGCCGCCGAGAAGCTGAAGGCGATGGTGCGCACCACCGCCACCGTGCAGCGGCGCATCACCGAAGCCAGCGAACCCACGCGCACCGAAGTGCCGATGCGCGACGTCGTCGTCGGCGACATCGTGCACCTGTCGGCAGGCGACATGATTCCCGCCGACGTGCGGCTGCTGTCGTCGCGCGACCTGTTCATCAGCCAGGCCGTGCTGACGGGCGAAGCGCTGCCCGTCGAGAAGTACGACACGCTCGGCGCGGTCGCGCAGAAGTCCGCGCATCATCCGCAGGCCGAGCCCGAGGCCGAAGCGAAAGGCGAGACGCGCGAGCCGGAAGGCGCGCTGCTCGATCTCGCGAACGTCTGCTTCATGGGCACCAACGTCGTGAGCGGCACCGCGATCGCGGTCGTGGTCGCGACGGGCGAAGACACCTACTTCGGCTCGCTCGCGAAGAACGTGGTCAGCCACAAGCGCATCGAGACCAGCTTCGATCGCGGCGTATCGAGCGTCAGCTGGCTGCTGATCCGCTTCATGCTCGTGATGGTGCCGGTAGTGTTCATGATCAACGGCCTGACCAAGGGCGACTGGCTCAGCGCCCTCACCTTCGCGCTCGCGGTCGCGGTCGGCCTCACCCCGGAAATGCTGCCGATGATCGTCAGCGCGAACCTCGCGCGCGGCGCGGTCGCGATGGCGCGCCGCAAGGTGGTCGTCAAGCGCCTGAACTCGGTGCAGAACTTCGGCGCGATGGACGTGCTGTGCACCGACAAGACCGGCACGCTGACGCAGGACAAGATCATCCTCGAGCATCATCTCGACATCCTCGGCCAGAAGAACGAGGACATCCTGCGCCTCGGCTGGCTCAACAGCTATCACCAGAGCGGCCAGAAGAACCTGATCGACATCGCGGTCGTCAACCGCGCGAACGAGCTGGGCGACCGGGTGAAGCCGAAGGAATACAAGAAGATCGACGAACTGCCGTTCGACTTCGTGCGCCGCCGCCTGTCGGTGGTGGTCGAGGATCTGCGCGGCGAGCATCTCCTCGTCTGCAAGGGGGCAGTCGAGGAAATGCTCGCGGTGTCCACGCACGTGCAGGACGAGGACGGCGTGCGGCCGCTCGACTACGTGGCGCGCAAGCGCCTGCTCGAACAGGCGAATGCCTATAACGAGGACGGCTTCCGCGTGCTGGTGCTCGCGACGCGCGCGATCCCGCGCGGCGACGAGCGCGAGCAGTATCGCACCGCCGACGAGCGCGACCTCACGGTGCGCGGCTTCCTGACCTTCCTCGATCCGCCCAAGGAATCGGCCGCGCCGGCGCTCGCCGCGCTGCGCGAGAACGGCGTCGCGGTGAAGGTGCTGACGGGCGACAACCCGACCGTCACGATGAAGGTGTGCCGCCAGGTCGGCCTCAATCCCGGCAAGCCGATCCTCGGCCCCGAGATCGAGACGCTCGACGATGCGACGCTGTCGCAGGTGGTCGAACGCGCGACGGTGTTCGCGAAGCTCACGCCGCTGCAGAAGGCGCGCATCGTCAAGGCGCTGCAGGCGAACGGCCACACGGTCGGCTTCCTCGGCGACGGCATCAACGATGCCCCCGCGCTGCGCGACGCCGACGTCGGCATCTCGGTCGACAGCGGCGCCGACATCATCCTGCTCGAAAAGAGCCTGATGGTGCTGGAGGAAGGCGTGATCAAGGGTCGCGAGACCTTCGGCAACATTCTCAAGTACCTGAACATGACGGCCAGCTCGAACTTCGGCAACGTGTTCTCGGTGCTGGTGGCGAGCGCATTCCTGCCGTGGGAGCCGATGCTCGCGACGCAGCTGCTGATCCAGAACCTGATCTACGACACCTCGCAGATGCTGCTGCCGTGGGACAAGATGGATCCCGAGTTCCTGAAGAAGCCGCGCAAGTGGGAAGCCGGCAACATCGGCCGCTTCATGCTGTGGATCGGGCCGACCTCGTCGGTGTTCGACATCACCACCTACGCGCTGATGTGGTCGGTGTTCGGCGCAGGCGCGCTGTACCACCTGCATGGCGGCGCCGCGGGCCAGGTCGTGATGAACTCGGGCTGGTTCATCGAAGGGCTCGTGTCGCAGACGCTCGTCGTGCATCTGCTGCGCACCCAGAAGATCCCGTTCCTGCAGAGCACTGCGGCGCTGCCCGTGCTGCTGTCGACCGCGGTCGCGATCGGGATCGGCTGCTGGCTGCCGTTCTCGCCGTTCGCCGAGTCGCTCGGCTTCATCCACCTGCCGAGCAGCTACTGGATGTGGCTGATCGCGACCATGATCGGCTACATCGCACT
>NZ_JAAGNW010000253.1:3714-4127 GCF_010645215.1 Burkholderia multivorans
ACGCGCGCAGGTCGTGAAGACGATCTACGTGAAGCGCTACCGGCAATGGTTCTGAGCCGCGCCCGCTGACTCCGGGCCCGTCCGCGCACGCCGCGCGGGCGGGCGATCCCGCTCCCTTCCTGCAGTCATCGACATGAAGAAGATTCTCCGTTTCGCGACCGCCTGCTCGCTGCTGTCACCGGCCGGCGCGTACGCCACCCATCCGCTCGTTTCCGACGACACCGGCACTCAAGGCGACGGCAACTGGCAATACGAACTCAACATGGAGCAGACCTCGCGCCAGTCCGACACCGGCCGCCAGCAGCTCTGGAACACCACGCTCACGCGCGGCTTCGGCCCGTCGTTCGATCTCTACGTGAATGCACCCTACACGCACGTGCAGACGCGCTCGGACGAGGCCAGCTCCGGCTTCG
>NZ_JAAGNW010000253.1:4137-8071 GCF_010645215.1 Burkholderia multivorans
CGCTGAAACCGCGCATCAACGTGCCGACCGGCGACGATCATCACGGGCTCGGCAACGGCCGCGTGAACGCCGGCGCGACGCTGCTCGCGCAGTACGACGTGGCCGCGTTCACGTTCCTCGTCAATGCCGGCGTCGCCTACCAGCCCAACAGCCATGACGACCGGACCTCGCTGTGGCAGGTGTCGGGCGCGATGCTGTACCGCGTGACCGACCGGCTTCAGCTCGCGCTCGACATCGGCGCGTCGCGCAATCCGGATCGCGACCATCACACCTCGCCCGCGTTCCTGATCGCGGGCGCGATCTACACGCCGCGCCCCTGGCTCGATCTCGACGTCGGCTACCGGCGCGGGCTCAACGACCAGACCTACAACCACTCGCTGATGGCGGGCCTGACCGCGCGCTGGTAGCGCACGGTTGTTCGACGCGGCGCGTCAGCCCGCGTCGAACAGCGCGGCGCACAGCGTGCGCCCTTCGTCGGTCAGCACGGCGCTGCCCGTGCCGTCGTCGCGCAGCGTGGTGACGGTCAGCCCCGCCGCATCGGGCTGGGTCAGCATCCGCCGCAGGCTGCTCATCGGCGCCTGCGCGCGCTTGCTCAGCTTCGCAAGCGACCAGGGCTTGCCCGCGCCGTCCGTCGCCGCCTCGTGCAGGCACGCGAGCAGCGCCGCGAGCGCCGGGTCCAGTCCGTCTTCGTCGCCGCCTTCGGGCGGCGCATCTGCCTGATCGTTCATCCTCTCCTTCCCCTTCATGCCTGCATGCCCGCGCAACGCGCGGCCAGTTCGCCGAGCGTCTTGAGCGCCTGCTCGATCTGCGCCGACCACGGCGTGCTGTAGTTGAGCCGGATGAAATGCCGGTAACCGTCGGTGGTCGAGAACATCCGCCCCGGCCCGATCGTGATGCGCTGCGCGAGCGCCAGCTCGTAGAGCTGCATCGCGTCGACCGCCGGCGGCAATTCGACCCACAGCACGTAGCCGCCCATCGGCTGCGACAGCCGCGTGCCGTCCGGAAAGAAACGCCGCACCAGCGCGGCCATCAGCTTCGCCTGCTGCGCATAGGTGCGGCGGATGCGCCGCAGATGATGGTCGTAGCCGTCGTGGCGCAGGTATTCGGCGATCGCCAGTTGATCGATCGCAGGCGTCGCGAGCGTGTTCAGGAACTTGAGCTTCTCGACTTCGTCGCGGTAGCGCCCCGGCATCGCCCAGCCGATCCGGTAGGCGGGCGACAAACTCTTCGAGAACGACGCGCAGTGCAGCACCAGCCCTTGCCGGTCGTAGGTCTTCAACGCGCTCGGCCGTGCGTCGCCGTAGTACAGCTCGTGATAGACGTCGTTCTCGATGGCCGGCACGTCGTGGCGCGCAAGCAGCTCGACCAGCGCGCGCTTGCGCGCGTCCGGCATCTGGAAGCCCAGCGGATTCTGGAAGTTCGGCATCACCATGCAGGCGGCGATCCGCTCGCGCCCGAGTATCTCCGCGAGCGCGTCGAGGTCGATGCCGTCCGACGGATGCGTCGCGACCTCGATCGCGCGCATGCCGAGCCGTTCGATCGCATGCAGCATCGCGTAGAAGGTCGGCGACTCGACCGCGATCGTATCGCCGGGCTTGGCCACCGCCTGCAGGCACAGATTGATCGCCTCGGTCGCGCCGATCGTCACGACGATCTCGTCCGGCTCGACCGGCACGCCGTGCTCGTGGTAACGGCGCGCGATCTGCCGGATCAGCTCGGGATTGCCGGGCGGCAGATCCTCGATCACGCCCCAGCGGCTGCGCTGCCGCGCGATCGCCTGCGCATGGCGGGCGATCCGCGCCGACGGGAACGGCGTCGAGTCGGGATAGGGCGAACCGAGCGGCACCGCGTCGTCGCGCGCGATCGAGCGCAGCGTCGACAGCACGAGACGGCTCACGTCCACCCGCGCCGACACCGCGAGCGGCGCCGACGCGTGCAGCTCGGAGGCGGCCGGCTCCGCCGTCCGCGCGCGCACGAAATAGCCGGATTGCGGCCGGCTCTCGATCGCGCCGCGGCTTTCCAGCACCAGATAGGCGCGCACCACCGTCGTCGCGCTCAGCTGCTGCTGGCGCGCGGTGTGCCGCACCGACGGAATCCGCTCGCCCGGCTGGTACACCCCGCGCCGGATCATCCCGTCGATATCGTCGGCCAGCTTCTCGTAGCGCTTCACGCCGCTCCCTGTCGAATGCCTTTCAGAGACACAGTTTCTTGATCCGGCTCATCCAAACCGCAAACTGTACTCTTTTTTTGCACTGCAAGGTGTGCATACAGGGCGCCCGGACCTGCACGTACCCTGTGCCTGTCATCGTCGCCCCAACCCCATCGGATCATGAAAAAGAAGCCCTCCGCCGCCCGCATCGAGCCGTACACCCATCCCGCCGCGGGCTGGGGCGCGCTCAAGTACGTCGCGATCAACCTGATCAAGGAGAAGGTTCCCGGCCGCGACTACCGCCTGCTGTTCAAGCAGAACCAGCCGGACGGCTTCGACTGCCCGGGCTGCGCGTGGCCGGACCGCGCGCATGCGTCGACCTTCGAGTTCTGCGAGAACGGCGTGAAGGCGGTGGCCGCCGAGGCGACGGGCAAGCGCGTCACGCCCGAGTTCTTCGCGGGGCACACCGTCACCGCGCTGCTCGAGCAATCCGACTACGAGCTGGAGCAGCACGGCCGGCTCACCGATCCGATGGTCTATGACGCGGCCTCCGACCGCTACGTGCCGATCGCCTGGAACGAAGCATTCGCGCTGATGGCGCGGCACCTGCACGCACTCGACGATCCGAACCGCGCCGCGTTCTACACCTCGGGCCGCGCGAGCAACGAGGCGGCGTTCCTGTACCAGCTGTTCGTGCGCCGCTTCGGCACCAACAACTTCCCAGATTGCTCGAACATGTGCCACGAGGCGACGAGCCGCGGCCTGCCGGCCACGGTCGGGGTCGGCAAGGGCACCGTCACGCTCGACGACTTCGAGCACGCGGACACGCTGCTGATCTTCGGCCAGAACCCGGCGACGAATCACCCGCGCATGCTCGGCGAGCTGCGCGAATGCGCCAAGCGCGGCGCGACGATCGTGTCGATCAACCCGCTCAAGGAACGCGGCCTCGTGCGCTTCGCCGATCCGCAAAGCCCGCTGGAGATGATGACGATGTCGGGCAGCGCGATCGCGTCGATGTTCATCCAGCCGACCATCGGCGGCGATTTCGCGCTGATCAAGGGCGTGGCCAAGCGCGTGCTCGAACTCGACGACGCGGCGCGCGAGAACGATGCGCCGCGCGTGCTCGACGTCGCGTTCATCGAGGCCCACACGCACGGCTTCGACACCTTCGCCGCCGACCTGCGCGCCGAGCGCTGGGGCGCGCTGACCGCCGAAAGCGGCGTGTCCTACGAGCAGATCGACGCGCTCGCGCAGGTCTACGTGCGCGGCGAACGCACGATCGCCACCTGGGGGATGGGCATCACGCAGCACAAGCACTCGGTCCAGACCGTGCACATGCTGTCGAACCTGATGCTGATGCGCGGCAACATCGGCCGCGAGGGCGCGGGCCTGTGCCCGGTGCGCGGCCACTCGAACGTGCAGGGCAACCGCACGGTCGGGATCGAGGAAAAGCCGAGCCAGGCGTTCCTCGACCGGCTCGGCCGCGTGTTCGGCTTCGAGCCGCCCCGCCATCACGGCTACGACGTCGTCGAGACCATCGAGGCCATGCGCGAAGGCCACATCAAGGTGTTCATCGGGCTCGGCGGCAACTTCGCGATCGTCACGCCCGACACGCCGCGCACCTGGGAAGGCCTGCGCCGCTGCGACCTGACCGTGCACATCACGACCAAGCTCAACCGCAGCCACCTGATCCACGGCCGCGACGCGCTGATCCTGCCGACCCTCGGCCGCACCGAGATCGACCTGCAGAACGGCGTCGCGCAGGGCGTGACGGTCGAGGATTCG
>NZ_JAAGNW010000254.1:0-3239 GCF_010645215.1 Burkholderia multivorans
CCATGGCGGCATCCACCACCTGATCCTGGAGCGCGGCCGGATCGATCCCGAACAGTTGCCGCGCGACATCCGCCGTCATGCACAGGAAGCCGCCGCGCCCTTCCTGCGGCCCCCAGCTGGCGAGCGGCCGCGACTGGCTGCCGCCCAGCATGACCGTCGCGCGCAGCGGACGCCAGCACGGCCCGTCGTCGCCGCGCTCGACGAAGCCGAGCGTGTCGCTGTCGAACCACGAGAGCGTGAGGAGCGGCGAGGCCGACAAGTGGGTGAGCCGCTGCGCGCTGTCGAGCCCGAGGCCGCGCGTATCGCGGCTGATCACGGCGATCAGGGCCCCCTGCAAGGCGGGCGGCGGAAGATGCAGGCGCGCGGCCTGAGCGCCGCGCGGCGCGCGCGCGTAGGGATCGGGACAGGACGGAGGCGGCTCGACACACATGGGGCCCGAGTATAGGCACGGGCCACGCACGTGTCGATGTCGTTTCGCTTCAAGACGCGCAGTTGCGGCGCGCCGACAATGAGCGCCATGAACAAGCCCACGACCTCCTCCTGCCCGCACCGCGCCGACGCACCGTCCGCGTCCGCGCCCGCCGTTCCTCCTTCCGCCGGCGCCTGGCCGCCGGGTCCTGCCGCTGGACTCACCGGCTGGGGCCTGCTGCGCGCGATGTCGCGCGACATGTTCGGCGCGCTGCACGCGTGGCAGCAAGCGCACGGCGACGTGCTCCACCTGCGCATGTGGCCCGAGCACCAGATCGTGATCTGCGATCCGGCGCTGGTGCGCGACCTGCTCGTCACGCACCACGACGCGCTGATCCGCTGGGAACGGGCCATGCGGGTGTTCGCGCAACTGAACGGCCGCAGCGTCTTCATCTCGGAAGGCGAGCCCTGGCGCGCCAAACGCCATGCGCTGCAGCCGAACTTCTCGCGTCAGGCGGTGGATGCGTTCGTGCCGACCATCGCCGCGGCCGCCGACCAGGCGCTGTCGCGCTGGCGCACCGACGGCGGTCGTTGCGCGATCGAGAGCGCGCTGACGTCGCTGACGATGGACGTGATCCTGCGCATGATGTTCTCGGATCCGGTCGGCGACGATGCGCACCGGGTCGAGGAAGCCGTGCGCACGGCAGTCGTCGCGGCCAACGCGGAGGTGTTCTGGCCGACGACCTCGCCGGACTGGATGCCGTGGAAGCGGGCCAAGCGCGATGCGATCGTGCTGCTGCGCGACCTCATCGGCCGGCACGTGGACGCGCGCCTGCGCACGCCGCCCGACGGCTGGCCCGACGATCAGCTGACCCGGCTGCTGCATCTGCGTCGCGAGGATCCGGCCGGCTGGTCGCTGGAGGCGATCCGCGACGAATGCATGACGACCTTCGTCGCCGGCCACGAAACCGCGGCGGCCACGCTGACCTGGTGGGCCTGGTGCATGGCGGCGAACCCGGCCGCACAGCACGCGGCGCGCGCCGAGATCCGCGCCTGTCTCGGCGCAGCCGCGCCGACGCCCGACACCCTGCCCGCGCTGCGCTACGTCACGCAGACGCTGAAGGAAACGCTGCGGCTCTATCCCGCCGCCCCGATGCTGATTGCGCGGCGCGCGAAGGCGCCCTTCACGCTCGGCCCGTGGCGCGTGCCGACGGGCACCATGCTGTCGGTGCCGACCCTGCTCATGCATCGCGATCCGCGCTGGTACGACGCGCCGCTCGCGTTCCGGCCCGAGCGCTTCGCGGCCGACGCACCCACGCCGCCGCGCGGCGCCTACCTGCCGTTCGGCGCGGGCCCGCGCGTGTGTCTCGGCCAGCATCTCGCGATGACCGAGATGACGGTGATCGCTGCGCGCATCCTGCAGCGTTTCGAGCTGAGCGCACCGGCCGGCATGGCCGAACCGCGGCCGGTGATGAACGTGACGCTGCGCCCCGACGCGCCGCTGCATCTGAACGTGGCGCGTATCGCGAGGCCGCGGGTGATGGCCGGCAAGGCCGATCGCGCCAACGCCGGCGCGCCGGACGGGGCGGCGCGCGCGGCGAACCGTTGAAGCGCCGGCCGCAAACCGCTAAGGTGCGCACAACGGCCGCGTCGCGCGGCCGGTTCGCCCGAGCGGCCCAGGAGACCTTCGCCATGTACTACCAGCTGACCTACGACCTCGTCGACGACTACCTCGAACGGCGCGGCGCGTATCGCGCCGAACATCTCGCGCTCGCGCAGGCCGCGACCGCGCGCGGCGAACTGCTGCTCGCAGGCGCGCTCGCCGACCCGGCCGACCATGCGGTACTGGTGTTCCAGGGCGATGCGCCGGCCGTCGCGGAGACCTTCGCACGCGCCGATCCGTATGTGCTCAACGGCCTGGTGACGCGCTGGAGCGTGCGCCGGTGGAACGTAGTGGTCGGCCGCTACGCGCAGGGCTGAAGCGGCGCACGCCTACAGCCAGCCCGCCTTCCTGAAGCGCCACCACAACACGACGTCGGTGACGAGCATCAGCCCGAGGCAGGCATAGAAACCGTATTCCCAGCGCAGCTCGGGCATGTTGTTGAAGTTCATCCCGTAGATCCCGGCGATCATCGTCGGGATCGCGAACAGCGCGGCGAACGAGCCGAGCCGCTTCGTCACCTCGCTCTCCGCGAGCGAGATCATGCCGAGATTCACCTGGATCGCCGTGACCACCATCTCGCGGCGTCCCTCGATCGTCTTCACGATCCGCAGCAGGTGGTCGTACACGTCGCGGAAATAGTGCTCCATGCCGTTGCAGATCTGCGGCGTGCGTCCGCCGAACAGCTTCGACAACGGTTCGATGAGCGGCGCCGTGTGCTGGTACAGCATCACGAGGCGGCGCTTGAGCAGGTAGAGATCCTCGATGGTGGCGCGCGAGGCCGCGAGGTTCGATTTCGCGAAGATGCGGTCCTCGAGTTCCTCCAGCTCGGCGCCCAGCGCTTCGAGCGTCGGGAAGTAGCGATCCACGACCTGGTCCATCAGCGCGTAGAACACGAACGCCGAGCCTTCCTTCAGCAGATGCGGCTCGCGCTCGCAGCGCGTGCGCACGTCCTGGAAGCCGTGCGGCGTATGGTTGCGGATCGACAGCACGTAGTTCGGGCCGACGAACACATTGAGTTCGCCGATCTGGAATTCGTCCTGCTCGTCGATCTCGACCGTGTGCAGCACCGCGAACAGCGAATCGCCGTATTCCTCGATCTTCGGGCGCTGGTGGCCCTTGCGGGCGTCCTCGAGCGCCAGCTCGTGCAGGCCGAACTCCTCGCCCATGC
>NZ_JAAGNW010000254.1:3249-4712 GCF_010645215.1 Burkholderia multivorans
TGTCGATGTCGGCGAGCTTGCGGCCGTCCTGGTATGCAACGCAGTTGATCAGCATGGTCCTGTGGAAACGAGTCGGATCCCGACAGTTTACCGGGTCGGACGACACGCCCCGCCATACCGCCTGCGGGCGTCGCACGCGACGTCAGGACAAATTTCTTGCATTCCATGCTTGTCCGGGTCGCCATTCTTGGTCATGATCGGGCTGCACGCGCCGCGCCCGCGGCCTTCAACAAGGAGACGGCTATGTGGTATTTCTCGTGGATACTCGGCATCGGCGTGGCGCTCGGGTTCGGCATCATCAACGTCATGTGGCTCGAATCGAACGGCACGTTCCCGAGCGACGGCGAAGCGCCGGCCGAGGCCGGCAGCCGCCGGCCGTGACCTGCCTGGTGTTCTTCTGCGGTCATGCCGGCACCGGCAAGACCACGCTCGCGAAGCGGTTGATCGGGCCGCTCGCGCGCACGACCGGCAAAGCCTTCTGCCTGCTCGACAAGGACACCCTGTACGGGCGCTACAGCGCGGCCGCGATGGGCGCGCTGACCCGGGATCCGAACGACCGCGACAGCCCGCTTTACCTGCGCCACCTGCGCGACCCGGAATACCAGGGGCTGCTCGACACCGCGCGCGAGAATCTCGAACTCGGCACGAGCGTGATCGTGGTGGGGCCGCTGTCGCGCGAAGTGCGCGACGGCCGGCTGTTGAACCGCCAGTGGCTCGGCATCGGTCCGGAGGTCGAGCTGCGCGTGGTGTGGGTGCATGTGCCCGAGGACGTCGCGCACGCGCGCATCGTCGCGCGCGGCAATCCCAACGACGCCTACAAGCTCGCGCACTGGGAGGAATACCGCCAGCGCCGCTTCGCGCCGACGGGCGACGCCTGTCACGGCCTGCTGCAGTTCGACAACACCGCGCCCGCCGGCGCCGATTACGACGCGCTGCTGCGCGCGCTGGCGCCGCCGGCGTCCGGCGCGATGGTGCCGCCGCTGCCTGCCTGAGGCCGGCTTTGGCGGACGGGACGGCCATCCGCGGGACGGCCTATCCGAACCCGCGCCGCAGGACCGCCCCTCCCCGCGCTTATGCGAGCGCGTGCATGCGCTCCAGCGTGCCGCCGTCGTACAGCTTGCCGAAACGGTTATCCAGGAAGGCCTGCAGCGGCACCTGCTCCTGACGCACGAAACCGCTCTGCGGCAGCACGCGTTCGCGGAACAGATCGAGCACCGCGCACATCGCGCCCGCGGTCGTGATCTGGATCGCGCTCATCGGCATCCCGCACACTTCCTTCGCGAAGATCTTGCGGGTGAACACGTCCTGCACCAGCTGGCCGTCCTTCATGCCCGTCACGGTGACGAACACGAGCACCACGTCCTGCTTCGTCGACGGCACCGAGCGGCGCATGATCGACTTGAGCGTGTCGCGGTCGCTCGCGAGCCGCAGGTCTTCAAGGAGGAACTGGATCAGATCGCGAT
>NZ_JAAGNW010000254.1:4726-5663 GCF_010645215.1 Burkholderia multivorans
GCGCGGATCGCCTCGCACGGTTGGCAGTACTCGTTGATGAGCCCGTCGACACTCCAGGTCAGGTTGTACTTGAGCGCGTTGGTCGGATACTCGGGCAGCGCGCCGACCCGCATCTTGACGTCGCGCACTTCGGTGAAGCCCTTGACCAGCTCGTGCGCGGCGATGCCGATGAAGCCCGGCGCGAGGCCGCACTGCGGCATGAACGCATGGCCCGTGCCTTCGGCGAGACTGCGGATCGCATGCGTCGCGCGCACGTCCTCGGTCAGGTCGAAGTAATGCACGCCGGCGGCTTTCGCCGCGGCCGCGACGTTGACCGCGAGGTAGTACGGCAGCGCGTTGACGAGCGCGTCGAAGCCCTTGAGCGCCTCGCGGATCGCGTTCGCATCCGCGGAATCGACGCGTCGCGTGTCGATGCCCTGCGCCGACAGCTTGGCGAGCGCATCGGCATCGCGGTCGAATGCGACGACTTCGTAATCGCCCGTCTCGCGCAGCAGATGGGCAATGGTGTGGCCGATGAGGCCCGCGCCGACGATCGCGATTTTCATGGTGTGCTCTCCTGACAGGTGGATTTGTTGTGTGGGTGTACAGCCCTGTCCGAGAGTGTAAGGATGAGCAAAATCAGTTCCTAGACGCAAAGTGATGCGGAATGACGGCCTCTTTCGTCAAAATGACGTATAAATTTGACGGTTTGTCGTAAACAGCGGGTAAACGTGAATACGCATGCCAGGCCACCTCCACCGCCATCAGCACGTCCTCCGCTTCGGCGCCTAGGCGAGACGCACGACCGTTGACACGATGGAAATCAACCCGCATCGAAACCGTCCTAAAATAAGGGTGGCGATTTAGTCGTACATATTCTATTTTTTATAAAAAATAATCGATCCCAAAAACAACCGAAGAATCACTGCTATTCTGCGCGTTGCCAAATCCCTGCGAA
>NZ_JAAGNW010000254.1:5673-7983 GCF_010645215.1 Burkholderia multivorans
GCGAAACCGCGATGAGTCGATTCACGCCTGCTCGCCTGCCACTTCAGCGATTTCCGCCCCCCTTTGTCAGGCGACGGCCGGAGTTTTAAAAAATCCATCAATCTGTATTAACAGCAACCTCGAGAGCGATGACGAATGAATAGGAGATGAGAATCAATGCGTAGATCCATAGTTCGACACGGCGATTCGACCACGACGCACGGCCGTGTAATTGCCTTCGATTCCAGCATGTTTGACGAGGGAAAACGGATCGCCTTGCATGGCGAACATGCGACATGTGGAAACTGCAACGGTACGTTCAAGATTATCGGCAGCGGAATTGATTTCACCGAAAATGGGCGAGCAGCCGTGCTTCATGGAGACCGGGTGCTGTGTCCGTGCGGGAACAATAAGGTGATAGCCGGCAGCGATCGCGCAAGCGCGACATCCACTGTACGCACACCTTCATTTGCCACTGCGACCTACGACGACCGCTTCGTTTTGCACGATGCGCATGGGCACGCACTGGCTCACGCTGCCTATGGGATACAGCGAGAAAACGGCATTTTCGAATATGGCGAAACAGATGACCACGGACAAACGCATTTGCTTGCAGCCATCGCATTTGCCGAAAGAATCAAGATATATCTTGCGGGGTAGGCATGTCAGAACAAACTCATGTTTCACCGGACGGAGTGAAATACCGGTTAATTTCGACTCGAACGACAACGCCGGCGACGGATTCCGGGGCAAAGGAGATTCGAACAGAAACGGATAGTGTCGAGGTGATCGTCAGTGACTCCCGACTCATCAGTCGAGGATCGCAATTCGGCCATGTGGCAATCATTGTTGATGGGGTGGCGTACTCGCGCGCGCAGGACGGCTACGATTCAAAAAAGACATACGCACAGTATGTCGCCGCACAAAAGAGCTTTCGCGATTCCGTTGGTTATGTCCTCCGCGTGTCCGCGGAAGAAAAGAAGAAGATTGAAGCCGAACTGAAACGCCGCGTCGCAATAAGCAACAATGATCCAGCACGACATGGATACAGTCTCCTGGACAACAGTTGCTCGTCGAACGTGGCTGATGTACTCAATCTCGTTGGAATCGTTGCCTACGATCCTCGATGGTCTGCTTTTGGCGTGGTCAGCCCCGAGGACATTGCCGTTGGCCTATCCCATTCCAAACGGGTGAAAGAGAGGCGGTTTTACTCGAAAGGCGGCTCATGAGAACCCTTCTTCCAGCGATCGTCATTGCAACCGGAGTTACGATGTCTGCCTGCTCAAGCAAAGCGCGTGAAGTATGGGTAGCCACACAGAACACCGCCGTATACGCCACGGAAAGTGACACCGAGGGGAGCATTCTATTCACGCTGGCGCCTGGCGACGCTTGCACGCCACTGCGAAGCGTCGTGATGAAAGCGTATCTGCATACAGAGATCGAGTGCAGGAACGGGCGAGGATGGACTATCGACAAACAGAATTTCGATATCAAATCCGCAAGTTAGGCACGGGCGCGGCGGATTTTCGCCAATCCCGGCCCTCGCTTGGCCGTCGCGCGCTGCGGCGCCTGCTCGAAAACGAGCTTCACGGCCAAATCAAAAAACACAGCGTCATGCGCACTGATTCAACCGCGAGCCTGATTCGCCATGCGTATGGGCACGGCCTGCTCCAGGTCCGTCTGATCTACCGCCGCGTCACCCGCCGAACGAGCCGCGATCGATCTTGCGCGACAGGATGATCGAGGTAGTCGTGCGTTCGACGCCGTCGAGCGCACCGATCTGGTCGAGCAGGTCGTTCAGGCGCTCGGGCGAATCGGCGCGCAGCCACGCGACATAGTCGTACTCGCCGCTGACCGCACACAGCAGCTGCACTTCCGGCATGCGGTCGAGCCGCTTGAGCACGTCCTTGCCGAACTTCGGCGCGAGGATGATGCCGACATACGCATAGATGCTCGCGTCGAGCACGTCCTGGCCGAGCCGCACACTGTAGCCCGCGATGACCTGGCTGCGTTCGAGCCGGGCGATCCGCGCGAGCACGGTGGTGCGCGCGACGTCGAGCTGGCGCGCGAGATCGGCGACGCTTGCGCGCGCATCGGCCTGCAGCAGCGCAACGAGGTTGCGGTCGAGTTCGTCGAGCTGGTCGAGACGGGGTGGACGCATGACGGAGAGGGAAATGACGGTGCCGCGATGATAGCGCCGAACCGCTAGGCGCCCAACCGGCCGACCACGAACTCGACGAAGCTCGTGAGCTTGGGCGTCGCGCGGCGATCGCGCGGATACAGCAGATGCACGCGCGACGGCGCGGGCATGTAGGCATCGAGCACGGGCAC
>NZ_JAAGNW010000255.1 GCF_010645215.1 Burkholderia multivorans
CGACGCTGAGGCGATGGTCTCCAGGCGGTGCGTGACGATCATCTTCATCGCGCCGATCGCCGCGTTGACCTGTCGTTCGGGTGTGATCATCCATGACACACCGCAGCGGCGCATAGCCGAGGCCACGCAGGCATGCATGAAACCGAGCACGACGTCGCCCAGCAAGGGGCTGTAGGCGACGCGCGACGATAGCGACCAGACCGTCGACCAGCGTCCCGACGAACGAGGTCGTCAGGGTTTGCTGGATCGTATCGATAGTGCCGAAGCGCGACACGATATCGCCGAGATGGCGTCGTTCGAAGTATCGGGTCGGCAGGTTCAGCAGATGCGCCATTGGACCTTCAGCGTCGTGCCAAAGCACACCAGCGCCTAGGCGCGCAGCACGCTGGTCATGTGCTGCATGATCAGCAGCAGGCCGAAGCCGAGTGCGAGCAGGGTCAGAAAAGATTGGCGAGCTGATCGAGCTCGAGCGTCAGCGCGCGCGCCTGAAGAGTCATCCGATGCGGGATCTCGGCCATCCGTTCCAGCGACGTGCCTTTCAGCGACACGGGGAACGCTTCGTGGAGTTCTGCGAGATTCACGTGATGGCCGTGGAATCCCGCGACCATCGCGAGGCAGGCGAGGCCGCATTCCGTCGCTCCGGCCTGCAGGATGATCGGCAGGGCGCGACGCCTGCGGGGACGGAGGAAGGCGAAGCGAGCCCGGGATCGGGGCATCCCGTTCCTTGCGTTTCCGCCTGCATTCAAGCGGTTCGCACACACGGCCAACCCGACCCGGCCGGCTATGGACATCGCTCGTCGGTCAGCTCATCTTCACGCATCGGCCTGCTGCGCAGGCCGTCTGCCTCACCATCGGAATAACGAACGCTGCTTTCCCGCCTCGCGCGCCCACCCGGCAAGCTTCGCTGCGCAGGGATTCACAGCTTGAATTCGCTGATGGCCTGACGCAGTTTCGTTGTCTGATCCTGCATCGACATCGCCGATGCAGCCAGCTGCTCGACCAGCGCGGCATTCTGCTGGGTCGTGCCGTCCAGTTGCGTGATGGCGCGGCCCACTTCCTCGATCCCGCGGCTCTGCTCCTCGCTCGCGCTCATGATTTCATCCATGATCGTGGCGACCTGCGCCGTCGTCGAGATGATTTCGGCCATGGTCGAGCCGGCATTGGCGACCAGGTTGCTCCCCGAATCGACCTTGACCGCGGAGTCCGAGATCAGCGACTTGATGTCTTTCGCCGCTGCCGCGGCGCGTTGCGCGAGATTGCGCACCTCGTTTGCCACCACGGCGAACCCCCGGCCCTGCTCGCCCGCGCGGGCCGCCTCGACCGATGCGTTGAGCGCCAGGATATTGGTCTGGAACGCGATGCCGTCGATGACGCCGATGATGTCGACGATCTTCTTCGAGGACGCGCTGATCGACGCCATCGTCTCCACCACCTCGCCAATCACCATGCCGCCGCGCGAAGCGACCGTCGACGCATTCGTCGCCAGCTTGTTGGCTTCATTGGCATTGTCGGCGTTTTGCTTGACGGTCCCGGTGATCTCCTCCATCGAGGCGGCAGTCTGCTGCAGCGAGGCCGCCTGACTCTCGGTGCGGGCCGACAGATCCTTGTTGCCGCTGGAGATCTCGTGCGAGGCTTCGGTGAGCGAGGAGGCGCCCGCCACGACCTGGGTGAGCACGTCCTGCAGCCGCTGGATGAACCGGTTGAAACTGGCGGCGACCTCGCCGAATTCCTTGCCGCCCGTTTCAGGCAGACGTCGCGTCAGATCCGCCTCGCCGGCCGAGAGGTCGTCGATATTTCGCTTCAGCACCGCAAGGCGCTTCATGAACACATGAATGCCGCCGAGTATCAATGCCAGAAGGAGCAGGGCCATCGGCACCTGGATCGATGCCAGCTTCGCAAGAATCCGATTGCTGTTCACCTCCAGCGACGACGACGGCACCGCGGTCGCGATGATCCACGGGCTGCCCGGGATCGGCTTCAGGAAGATCGTCTGCGCGCCGTCGGGCATGTCGAACGTGCCCTCGACGGCGCGACCGCTCTGCGCGCTGGGCAGCAGGCGCTGAATCGCCGCCGCCATCGGCGAGCCGGATGCGATATCGGAAACGTTCTTCAGTACGATATTGTTGTTGATCCTCGAACTGTTGCTGACGATCTTGCCGTCGGCTTCCACGATCAGGATCTGGCCGTGGATTTTGTCTTCCATGTTCGCGACGAGGTGATTGAAAAATCCCAGCGTCACATCGATCGTGGCGACGCAGTTCGTGCGCGGCTGCGGGCTGGCATCGTCCTGATAGGCTTTCGCCCACTTGCAATGACCCTTGGGCGCAGTCTTGCCGTTTTCATACCAGGGCTGCTCCCAGTACTTGAGGGATTCGGGCGTGTTCCAGTGCGTGTTGACCACGAGCTTGCCGGTGGCCGCGTCGCGCGCATAGAAGGTGCTGAACTTGTCGCGGCCCTGCTCGCGTTTGTTCGGCAACGGCCAGATGCCGCCGCCGAACACGTTTTGATCGCCGTACTGATCGACCAGCGCCGGCTGCAACTTGTCGATCTGGTCGCTGTCGAGCGCCGCCATGACCTGGGTAATGCTGCGTTGCTGGGCTTCCACCTGACGCAACTGCTCGCTGATCTGGATGGAGATCTGATCGGGATCGCTGCCGATCACCTTGCCTTCCAGGCTCGCCAGTTCGGGGGTGACAAACAACCGGATGACGGCAAACGTGCCTATCACCATCGTCGCGAAGAAGGCGCAGGCGATCACGGTAAAACGCGCTTGCGTCGACATTGGGCTGGACATCGAATCTCCGGACTGAATCATGATGCCTCCTTTACGGCAAGGCGGCGTTTTACTTTACTGAAGATCGTTGCGGACGCACCGGTCATCAGCGGTTGCAGCGAGCGTCGGCGTCGCGAACAACCGGACGAGGCGGCGATCGGGCTCGACGTCGCGGATCAGTTTGGGCCACTGACTGTTCGTATTTAGACTTGATACTCTACGAAGCGCCGGGGGCAAATGGAAGTTTCGCCGCGGACGACCCGGTAATGCGACGCGGATTTCGGGGAGGACGTATCCCTCGTTCACCGGCGAGGCAGCACCCGGCGAAGAAGATCTCGGGGGAAACATGAAGCACGCCATGCTTGTCTTGCTGCTGATCGCCAGCGCGAACGCCCGGGCCGACGCGGATCCGGAAATCGACGATCCCGCCCAGATCAAGGCGTTTCTGAGCGACCCGCGGGTCAACGACTTCAACTACCCGGAGCCGAAGCACTGGAAGAATTACAGAAGGTATATTCAGATCGGCACGATATTGCCGAATGGCGCGTGCCAGTTCCATGACGAAGCCGCCGCGCAGTCGAATCAACCGGTGCTGAAGATAGAAGCCGCGGTCGATCGCGCGGGATGCCGGTCGTTGATGATGGAAGGCTCGCCCGATCCGGTGTCGTGGCGCAACTTCCAGCAGTTTCGAGACGACCTGCACAAGCAGGCGAAAAGCACGGTCCTGTCCACGCCCGGCGTCGGCAGGACGCTGGTGATCCGCAAGGATCCGGTGACGCAAGTCCCCCAGCTGCAACTGAACGAAAGCGCTCCCCTCGACTCATCGGTGCCGGCCGCTGCGAGCCCTGCCGAGCGGTAATTTCAACGCCGGCGGTGCCGTCCACGCACCGATCCGCGATATCGAATACAAGGATGCCGACGACGGATCGATGCCGAGGCATCCCGGGAAGGGTAGCGGCCTCACCAACGATGCGAACGACCGCGGCACGCGGCCCAACTGCGTCGGCGATCTGGATCGTCGTCAACGAATCCGACGGCACGGCCGTGACGAACGAAGGGGAAGGGAAGTCCGGCATGCGCGAACACGGGCCGGAAAAGACAAAGGACGGAAGCAAGACCCGCGAGTGCGGCGCTATCCGTCCTTGTCACTGTTCGTTGGTAGGCTCGATTGGATTCGAACCAACGACCCCCACCATGTCAAGGTGGTGCTCTAACCAACTGAGCTACGAGCCTGTATTGAGGCGCGAATTGTAGACATACTTTCCGGAATGCGCAAACGCGTCGCGAAAAAAATTCCAAATCGCAGCCATTCGCGCTCGCCCGCTTCGGCTTCTCTCCCTGCCGGGATCAGGGAGAACCAGAGCGTCTTCGAAAGCGCCGGAGTAGTATCCGTACTGCTCCGGCACGCGGAGTCGCGCCGTCGGCGCGCTGGGATCCCTGTTCGTCGAATCACAATAATTCAGATACCCGTATGACAGCCCTCTCACGCAACGAGCGCGCCACGGCACTCCTGCCTTATCTCGTTGCCGCCACGTTCTTCATGGAATATCTCGACACCACGGTCATTGCGACCGCGTTGCCGCAGATGGCCCACAGCTTCGGCGTCGGACCGAATGCGTTGAGCTTCGGGATGACCGCCTACATGCTGACGCTCGCGGTCTGCATTCCGATCAGCGGCTGGATCGCCGACCGCTTCGGCGCCCGCACCGTGTTCGGCAGCGCCATCGTGATCTTCTCGGTGGCGTCGATCCTGTGCGGACTGTCGACCAGCGTCGAGCAGTTCATGGCGGCGCGTCTGCTGCAAGGGATCGGCGGAGCGATGATGGTGCCCGTCGGCCGGCTGATCGTCGTGCGCAGCACCGACAAGTCCAAGCTGATGCGCGCGATCTCGACCATCACCTGGCCCGGCATCGTCGCGCCTGTCGTCGGGCCGCCCGTCGGCGGCTTCATCACGACCTATGCCTCGTGGCGCTGGATCTTCCTGCTCAACGTGCCGATCGGCATCATCGTCTGCATCTGTACGTGGCTGCTCGTCAACAACAGCCGCGATGCCGAGCCCCGGCCGCTCGACTGGATCGGCTTCGCGCTCTCGGGCGCCACGCTGACCTGCATGCTGGTCGCGACCGAAATCGCGGGCCAGCAGGATACGCAGGTGCTGCTGGTGGCCGGGCTGCTCGCCGCGAGTGCGGTGTTCGGCGTCGCGGCCTGGTCGTATGCGGCGCGCTGCGCGCACCCGCTGCTCGATTTCACGACGATGCAGGTGCCGACCTTCTCCGTCACGGTGTTGACCGGCTCGGTGTCGCGTATTGCGATCAACTCGGTTCCGTACCTGCTGCCCCTGCTGTTTCAGGTCGGGCTCGGTCTGTCGCCGTTCCAGTCCGGCCTGCTGCTGCTCGGCAGCGCGGTCGGCAATCTCGGCATGAAGGCCGGCACCACCTGGATCCTCGAGCGCTACGGTTTTCGTCGGGTGGCGCTGGTCGACATGACGATCGTTGCGCTGTTCACGATCCTGTGCGGCTGGTTGACCGCTTCCACGCCGCTCGCCATCACGCTGTTCGTCGTGTTCGTCTATGGGCTCACGCGCTCGCTCCAGTTCACGACGCTCGCGACACTTGCCTACGCGGATATCCCGGCGCGCCAAACCAGCGCCGCCAGCACGCTGTGGAGCGCGGCGCAGCAGATGAGCATGGGGATGGGGATCGCGTTCGGGGCGCTCGCGCTGCGTGTCGCGTCGCTGTGGCGCGGCGACGCCAGCGGCACGCATTACGTGCTGGCGGATTTCCGCTGGGCGTTTTTCCTGGCGGGCCTGCTCGCGTTGCTGACGCTGCCGGGCTATGCGCGGCTCGCGACGGACGCCGGCGACCGGCTGCGGGCGAGCATGGCGAAGGGCTGATGTGCAGCGGCAGCTGCGCCGATGCAGGCAGCGAGAATACCCAGGCAAGCCCGGTATCCCGCTGCCTCACGCCCTTCACGACAACGCGTGGAACACCCAGTACAAACCGCCCGCGAGCGCGATCGACGCAGGCAGCGTCAGCACCCAGGCGAGCACGAGGCTGCGCACGGTGCCCCACTGCAATCCCGAGCCGTTCGCCGCCATGGTGCCGGCGACGCCCGACGACAGCACGTGCGTGGTCGATACCGGCAGCCCGTACACGTCGGCCGCGCCGATCGTCAGCATCGCGACCAGCTCGGCCGACGCGCCCTGGCCATAGGTCAGGTGCTGCTTGCCGATCTTCTCGCCGACCGTCACCACGATCCGCTTCCAGCCGACCATCGTGCCGAGGCCGAGTGCGATCGCCACGGCCACCTTGACCCAGGTCGGGATGAATTTCGTCGCGTGATCGAGCTGCTTGCGGTAATTGTCGATCGCCTGGCGGTCGTCGGGCGCGAACGCCGGCTGGCCCGCTTTCTCCATCAGGCG
This sequence comes from Burkholderia multivorans, assembly GCF_010645215.1. GTDB lineage: Bacteria > Pseudomonadota > Gammaproteobacteria > Burkholderiales > Burkholderiaceae > Burkholderia > Burkholderia multivorans_A. The sequence continues at coordinate 6,195 of NZ_JAAGNW010000255.1, forward strand.
GATCGCCTCCGACACCAGGTACATCGTATTGCGCACGTTGTCCGCCTCGCCCTGCGGCACGGAGGCGATCGAGCCCGTCGCGCCGACCGACGCCGCGAGCGAATCCGACAGCTGCCGCACGGCGGTCACCGTCGTGGGCGTCAGCTGGCGCGATTGCACATAGGCTTCGGTCTCCGCGCGCGGGTGGGCCGACGGCGCGGCGCCGTTCTCATACTTCGCGAACGTGGCGGACGCCTGGCGCGCGACGGCGATGAAGGTTTGCGTCTCGGCGGGCGTGACCGCCTTGTTGAGCGCATACGCGGTCGGCACGGTGCCGATCAGGATCAGCATGATGAGGCCCATGCCTTTCTGTCCGTCGTTCGAGCCGTGCGCGAACGACACGCCGGTGCAGGTCAGGATCAACAGGCAGCGGATCCAGAACGGCGGCGGCTGGTCCTTGGGCGGCTCCTGGTACAGGGCGGGGACCCGTACGAGCGTCTTCAGCACCAGCAGCAGCAGGCCGGCGAACAGGAAGCCGACGATCGGCGAGAACAGCAGCGACTTGCCGACGCCGAGCGCCTGGCCCCAGTCGACGCCGCTCGTGCCCGAGGGCCCGCGCAGCAGCTGGTTCATCAGCCCGACGCCGATGATCGAACCGATCAGCGTATGCGAGCTGGACGACGGCAGGCCGAAGTACCAGGTCGCGAGGTTCCAGATGATCGCGGCGATCAGCAGCGCGAACACCATCGCAAAGCCTGCGCTGTTGCCGACCTGAAGGATCAGCTCGACCGGCAGCAATTGGAGGATGCCGAACGCGACCGCGCCGCTCGACACCATCACGCCGAGGAAATTCCAGAGGCCGGACCACACGACCGCGACATTGGGCGTCAGCGAGTGGGTATAGATCACGGTCGCGACGGCATTGGCCGTATCGTGAAAGCCGTTGACGAACTCGAAGCCGAGCGCGATCAGCAGCGCGACGCCGAGCAGCAGGTACGGGAAGATCGAATGCTCGCGGATCGGCGACAGGTCCGACACCAGGTGCATCAACACATAGATCGCACCGGCCGCGAGCACCACGAAGAACAGGGCGAGGCCGGCGTGACGCGTGCGATCGAGGTCGACCCCGGATGCCGGGGACAGAGGCTGATTCATGACGGCCTTGGGACGGGTGGGATGAACCGATCCTAGCGCCCGCCGTCTGGCAGTTTTATGACACTCGACAACATGGTCGCGATTCGCGCCGCACGAGCGGGAACCCGCGCGCGTCGAGCGTTATTCATGCCGGTTTTGTGCCGATTCCCGCGACTTTCTTTCGTATCGAAAGGGCTTGTCTGCACAATACGCGGGCATCAGCGGCCGGCGGCGGGCGACGCCTGGGCGAAGCGCCGCGCACCCGCCACGCAGGCCACCACGGCCACGGTCACGCCGATCATCGCGAGCGGCACCGGCTCATGCAGCAGCCAGGCCGCGAGCAGCAGGCCGAAGAACGGCTGCAGCAGCTGCAGCTGCCCGACCCCCGCGCTGCCGCCGAGCGCGAGCCCGCGATACCAGAACACGAAGCCGATCAGCATGCTGAACAGCGACACGTAGGCCAGCCCCCACAGCGCGGCGGAGCCGACATGCTCGAACGAAGCGGGCCAATACCACAGCAGCAGCGGAATCATCACCGGCAGCGACAGCACGAGCGCCCACGAAATCACCTGCCAGCCGCCGAGCCGGCGTGACAGATGCGCGCCTTCCGCGTAGCCGAGCCCGCAGACGACGATCGCGGCCAGCATCAGCAGGTCGCCCACGGGCGAT
>NZ_JAAGNW010000256.1 GCF_010645215.1 Burkholderia multivorans
ATCGACCACCGATGCCCGCAATGGCGGCCGGCGTTCGTTCGGAGGCTCAAGATGCGCGTGGGGCAGGCTGACCCCGCGCCTCGCACGAGAATCGACGATCCGGACGCCCTTGCGGGCGTTTTTTCATTTCAGTTTCTTTCTGAATGCAAAACCCGGAGCGGCACATGAAATTCTCACAGCAATTCTTTTCCAATGGTTTCTTCGAGCAAGACAACGCCAGGCTCGAACTGGTCGATCTTGCCCGCAAGGCGTGCTTCATTCACCAGGACGCGGCAGGACTCTACTCGTGGCTGTCGCTGGGCCTGCGCGCGCAGCGGTGCGTCGAGCGCGTCGTGCGCGAGGAAATGGACCACGCCGGCTTCTGCGAAGTCCAGCTGAGTCTGTTGCAGGATGCCGATCTCTGGCGGCAGAGCGGCCGGTTCGATGCCTACGGCGCCGAAATGATGCGGTTCGCCAATCGCTCCGGACGGCTGCTCTGCCTTGGCGCGACGTGCGAGGAACTGGCCACGCAAATGGTCAAGACCCACTACAACAGGACGGACATGGCCCTGGCGCTGTACCAGTTCGGCAACAAGTACCGCGACGAGCTTCGCACCCGCGGCGGACTGGCGAGGGCCAAGGAATTCATCATGAAAGACGCCTACACGTTCAACGCCACGGAAGCCGACGCCCGCGCGATGTATGGGACCGTGCGCGAAGCGTACGTCCGCATCTTCGAGCGGCTCGGGCTGGAGGCGATCGTGACGTCGAGCGACAACGGCGAGATGGGCGGTCAGGGCTCGGAGGAATTTCATGTCCTCAGCGAACTGGGCGAGGATGAAATCGATGGGCGCAGGACGCTCGAATGCGCGCACATCTTCGATCTCGGCGATCGCTACTCGCGGGCCATGGGGCTGCTCAACGGCAGGGATGCATTCGTCAGGATGGGGTGTTTCGGCGTCGGCGTGTCGCGTCTCGTCATGCTGCTGCTCGAACGTCAGCGCGACGCGCGCGGCTTCTGGGGGAGCGCCGCGTTCAACACCTTCGACGTCGTCCTCACGGTCATCGACTGGGAGCGCGAGGCGCATCGGACGGTCGCGGAAGCGCTGCGGCACGCACTCCAGGCGAGAGGCTTGAGTGTGCTGGTGGACGATCGACGGGCACAGGCCGGGAAGAAGCTCGCCGACGCGGAACTGATCGCGTGCCGCCAACGCGTGGTGATCAGCCAAAGGGCGCTCGAGTCGGGGCGTTTCGAGTGGATGGCGCGGCGAACCTTCGTGCGGGAAAACGTATCGGCGGAAGAGGTCGTGGCGCGCTGCTCGCGGGGGGATTAGCCCGCGTGTGTCCCGCCGCTGATCGGCTTTCGCGATGAAACGGCGCGCCGCCGCCTGCTGCGCGCCGATCGCGCTGATCCCACCTCGCCCACCCGCGCCCGCGCTAACCCGAAAACACCTCGCCCATCGGCTTCATCCGCATGCCCGGCGCGAGCCGGGTCCAGGGCAGGTCGGCGGGATCCGCCTGCATCGGGCCGGGCGCCTTCGCGACGAGCACAGCGTGCGCGATGTCCTGGAAATCGGCGCGGAAGTGCACCGAGCTTTTATTGACGAGGATCTTCATCGCTTCGGGCTCGATGCCGCCCACGCGATAGAGGTTGCGATCGAGCATCTGCGCCTTGCCGCCGCTCACCACGATCCGCACGCCGTCGATCCTGAGGCAGGCCACGGGGCCCACGTCGGCCAGCATGCCGTTCATCATCGGCCCGTCGTAGCGGCACACGCCGTCGGACAGCGTCACGACCTCGTAGCGCCCCAGCAGCGGCGTGTCGCCGGGCACGCCGGAGCCGCCGAGCGCCAGCTCGACGAAGCCGCCGACCCCGGCGCGCTGCGCCGCCGCCACCGCGGCGGGATCCCACAGCAGGCCGATCGCCGCGTCGCGCGCGCCGTTGCGCAGCAACGCACGCAACAGCCCCGTCGTGTTGGAGTCGCCGCCCGCGCCGGGATTGTCCTGCGTGTCGGCGATGACCACCGGCTTGTCGGCGCCTTCCGCGAGCCGAATCGCTTCCCGCACCGCTTCGTCGGGCGACAGGAACGGCACCTGCCACGCGGCTTCGTCGGCCAGCATCTTGTCGTACAGCGCCCGCACCGCCGATTCGACGGCCTCGGCGTCGTCTCCGTAGCCCCACAGCACCGGGCCGCATTCCGGGAAATCGGCCGCCGGGAAACCCGGCGCGAACGACAGCGACGCCACGCCGTCGGTTTCCAGCGCCGCCAGCCGCGCGTACATCGCGCGCGCGGGTTCGACCAGCGTGCACATGCCGTTGATCGGAATCAGGAACGGCAGCCGGCGCGCGTCGCGATGCAGCGGGCGGCCGCCCTGCGCGCGCCGGTCGAGCAGGCGCTGCAGCAGCACGGCCGCGCGTTCGCCGGTCTCGGCCATGTCGACGTGCGGGTAGGTGCGGAAGGCCACCAGCGCATCGGCCGCGTCGAGCATGCGGCCGGTCACGTTGGCGTGCAGGTCGAGCGAGGCGACCACCGGCATGCCCGGCCCGACCGCCGCGCGCACGCGTTCCAGCAGCGTGCCTTCGCCGTCGTCGGTATGCTCGGCGACCATCGCGCCGTGCAGATCGAGATAGATCGCGTCGTAGCCGCCGCGCCGCACCGCGTCGACGATTTCGCCTGCGATCCGCTCGAACGCGTCCTCGGTCACGTGGGCCGACGGGCTCGCGCCCGCCCAGATCACCGGCAGCAGCGTCCAGCCGCGCCGCGCCGCCGCGGCGATGAAGCCGCCGGCCGGGATGTTGACGTCGCGCAGCGCGAGCACGTCCGCGCCGCGCGCCATCGCGGGAAAGCCCTCGCCGCGCTCGAAGTTCGCATAAGCGGCCTTCGAGGGCGCGAAGGTATTGGTTTCGTGTTGGAAACCGGCAATCAGGATGCGTGTGGTCATGAGACAGATTCCAGGAAGCGCGCGGGATGCGTCATGGTTGAAGTCGTCCGCGCGGCCGGCGGCCGCGCGTGCAGGGTGTCGGTGTCGCGATCGGGACGGGCCGGCGGCATCAGGCCTGGCCCGTCGCCGGGCCCTGCGTGGGCCGGCGGTTCAGGACCAGCACCGCCGCGCCCGCGATCAGCAGCGCCACCATCACCAGCAGGCCGGCCTGCATGCTGCCGGTCGCGGTGCGGATCTCGCCGATGAGGGTCGGGCTCAGGAAGCCGCCGATCAGGCCGACCGAGTTGATGAGCGCGATGCCGCCCGCGGCCGCGTCGCCCTTCAGGTATTGCGACGGGATCGCCCAGAACACGGTGTAGGCCGCCCAGACCATGGCCGTGGCGATCGTCATGCAGATCAGCGAGAACGCGAGATGGCCGCCCGCGAAGGTGGCGGCGCCGAGCGCGAGCGCGCCGACGAGCGCCGGCACCGCGCTGTGGAAGCGGCGTTCGCCGCGCCGGTCCGAGCGGCGGCCGATGACGAGCATCGCGAACGCCGCGCCGATGTAGGGAATCATCGAGTAGAAGCCGATCTGCATGGTGTCGGCCACGCCGTTGGCCTTGAGGATCGACGGCAGCCAGAAGCTCACCGCATAGATCCCGCAGATGATCGTGAAGTACGAGAACGCCAGCAGGTAGACGCGCGGATCGCGCGCCACCTGCCCGAACGAATGATGGCCGGCGTCGGGCGCGCGCAGCTCGGCGGCGAGCAGGCGTTTCTCCTGCTCGCTGAGCCAGCTCGCGTCGGCCGGCCGGTCGGCCAGCACCTTGAACACGAACAGGCCGAGCAGCGCGCACGGCAGGCCTTCGACCACGAACATCCATTGCCAGCCCGCGAGACCGTGCGCGCCGTCGAACGCGGTCATCAGCCAGGTGGACAGCGGCGAGCCGACGATGCCGCCGATCGGGCCGGCCAGCATCACGATGGCCATCACGCCCGCCATGCGGCGCGGGCCGTACCAGTAGGTCAGGTAGAAGATCATGCCGGGCGCGAAGCCGGCCTCGAACACACCGAGCAGGAAGCGCAGCAGGTAGAACGTGGTCTCGTCGCGCACGAACATCATGCCCGCCGACGTCAGCCCCCACAGCACCATGATCCGGCTGATGGTCCGGCGCGCGCCGATCCTGGGCAGCATCAGGTTGCTGGGAATCTCGAACAGCACGTAGCCGAGGAAGAAGATGCCCGCGCCGAGCCCGTAGGCCGCGTCGGAGAACCCGAGCGCGCTCTGCATGTGCAGCTTCGCGAAGCCGATGTTCACGCGGTCGAGGTAGGCGAACGTGTAGCACAGCAGCAGGAACGGCAGCAGGCGCCAGTCCAGCTTGCGGTACAGGGCCTGCAGGGCCGGGCTGTCCGGGGCGGCGGGATGGCTGGGCGACGGAACGGCGGACATGTCTCTCTCCAGTGGCGTGGGCACGGGCGTGTGCGTCTTGTCGGTCTTGTCTGGTCGTCCCATCGTCGGAGAGACGAAAAGTCAGAGCAAGAGCAACTTAAGTGATTTAATGTTGCTTGCGTGGCAACACCCTACATAAAAAGCGGGAATCCCACATGCGCGAACTGAACCAGCGCCGCCTGCGTTACTTCCACGAGGTCCTCACGCACGGCTCCATCCGCGGCGCAGCCGACAGCATCAATACTTCGCCGTCCGTCATCACGCGGCAGATCCGCCTGCTCGAGGACGAGGTCGGCGCCGTGCTGTTCGAGCGCCAGGCGCGCGGCGTGCGCCCGACCGAGGCCGCCGCGCACCTGCTCGAATACTGGCGCGGCTGCCGTTCCCAGCAGGAATTGTTCGAGGAGCGCCTGCAGGCGCTGCGCCGGCTGCAATCGGGCCAGGTCCGGATCGTGACCAGCGAAGGCTACGTCGAGGTGCTGATGGACGAGGTGCTGACCGATTTCTGCATGCGCTATCCGAAGCTCGACGTGATCGTCGACGTGCTGCCGGTCAACAACGTGCTGCAGGAGGTGGCCGAGAGCCGCGCGCATATCGGCCTCGCGTACAACCCGCCCGCGCATCCGGAGGTCGACTATCTCGTGACGTCGGCGCAGCCGGTGGTGGTGCTCGTGCATGCCGGGCATCCGCTCGCCGTGCGCGGCGGCGCGGTCGCGGCGCACGAGCTGACCGAGTATCCGCTCGCGCTGATGCCGCCCGCGTTCGGTCTCGGGCAGGTCGTGCAGATGCTCGCCTATGCGGAGAACCTGTCGCTGCGCCCGACGCTCACCACCAATTCGCTCGCGGTGCTGCGCCACTTCGTCAAGCGGCACGACGGCGTCACGCTGATCGGCGCGTTCGCGGCCTATCGCGAACTGGAGATCGGGGAACTCGTCGCGCTGCCGATCGCGCATCCGCTGTTCGATTCCGCCAAGGCGCGCGTGCTGGTGAAGACGGGGCGGCCGCTAGGCGTGGCCGCGGACACCCTGCTCGGCTGCATCCTGCGCGACATGAAAATGTTTGCGAAACCTGACGGCAAGGGGCCGCGCGCAGCGCGGCGCGGCGGATAGCGCCGGCGAATAGCGCCGGCGGATAGCGCGGGAGATAGCGCGGGAGATAGCGCGGAGGATAGCAAGGGGGCCGGCGCGGGGCCGACGCGCGGACCGCGCGGCGGATAGCGCCGACGGCGGCGCGGATCGGCGACGGGGCGCGCCGCGTCGCTCCTCACAGCAGCGGCAGCGTGAGCCGGATGTGGTCCGCGAAGGCCGCGACGAGATGTGCAGGACGCTTCCGCCCGAAGCGCACGGTGAGGCCGACGGCAGGCAAGGCCGGCAGCGCCGGATCGCCGTTGAGGATCGCGAGGTCCGCCGGCACGGCGGTCTGCGTCATGACGGCGAACGCCTGCCCGGACCGCACCAGCGCGGTGAGCCCGGACAGGCTGCTGCTCGCATACGCGATGCGGAAGTCGCGGCCGGCGCGCCGCAGGGCGTCGCACGCCGCGAGATGGTCGAGCGTGTCCGGATCGGAGAGCGCGAGCGGCAGCGGCGCGAAGCGCCCGGGCTCCACGCCGGGGTAGCCGATCCACACCAGTGGCTCGCGGCGGATCAGGTCGTCGTCCGCGCTGTCTTCCGGCAGCGAGATCAGCGCGAGGTCGACCGCGCGCTGCTCCAGGTGTTCGAGGAGGCGCGGCGTCGGGCCGCTCACGACCTCGACGAGCGCGTGCGGATGCCGGCGCGAGAACGCGCGCAGCAGCGCGGGCAGGAAGGCGGCCGCGTAGTCGTCCGGGCAGCCGAAGCGGATGGTGCCGGACAGGCCCTTGCCGCCCAGGTCGGCCAGCGCCTCGTCGTGCTGGCGCAGGATCCGCTGGGCGTGGATCAGCAGCCGCTCGCCGGGATTCGTCAGCACCACGCCGCGCCCGGTGCGCTGGAACAGCGGCTGGTCGACGATTTCCTCCAGCCGCTTCATCTGCTGGCTCAGCGCGGACTGGGTGCGGCCGATCCGGGCCGCAGCGCGGCTCAGCGCGCGCACCTCGGCGATGACGACGAACGAGCGGAGCAGGTCGATTTCGAGTGGACGTCCCAAGGTATCAGTCTCCTTTCTACCTTGCATAAGAACTATTCGATTCTATAAAACCAGAGGCGCTCCTAGACTGCAAGTCATGTTCATCCCCGCCCGGAGCCGCGCCATGTCCCGCAATCTCGACGCCACCTTCTGGCAGCGCGCCAGGCAGCATCTGATCCGCTACGGCGGCGCGTTCGAGCCGATGATCGTCGAACGCGCGCAGGGCAGCTTCGTCTACGACGCCGATGGCCGGGCGATCCTCGATTTCACGTCGGGACAGATGAGCGCGGTACTCGGGCACAGCCATCCGGAGATCGTGTCGGTCATCCACGAATACGCGGGCAAGCTGGACCATCTGTTCAGCGGCATGCTGTCGCGGCCGGTGGTCGATCTCGCCACCCGGCTCGCCGAGATCACGCCCGACGGGCTCGATCGCGCGCTGTTGCTGAGCACCGGCGCCGAGTCGAACGAAGCCGCGATCCGCATGGCGAAGCTCGTCACCGGCAAGTACGAGATCGTCGGCTTCGCGCAGTCGTGGCACGGGATGACGGGCGGCGCGGCGTCGGCGACCTACAGCGCCGGCCGCAAGGGGGTGGGGCCCGCCGCCGTCGGTTCGTTCGCGATTCCCGCGCCGTCCGCCTACCGGCCGCGCTTCGAGCGCGGCGGCCAGGCCGATTGGCGTGCGGAACTCGACTATGCGTTCGACCTCGTCGATCGTCAGTCGAGCGGCAATCTCGCGGCGTTCAGCGCCGAGCCGATTCTCAGTTCGGGCGGCATCATCGAACTGCCGGACGGTTATATGGCGGCGCTCAAGCGTCACTGCGAGGCGCGCGGCATGCTGCTGATCCTCGACGAGGCGCAGACCGGCGTGGGGCGTACGGGCCTGATGTTCGCCTGCGAGCGGGAGGGGGTGACGCCCGATCTCCTCACGCTGTCGAAGACGCTGGGCGCCGGGCTGCCGCTGGCGGCCGTCGTGACGTCGGCCGCGATCGAGGAGCAGGCGCACGAGCGCGGGTATCTGTTCTATACGACGCATGTGTCCGATCCCTTGCCGGCGGCGGTCGGGCTGCGCGTGCTCGACGTGGTGCGGCGCGACGGGCTGGTCGAGCGCGCGAATGTGATGGGGGCGCGGCTCAGGCGCGGCTTGCTCGATCTGATGGAACGCTTCGACTGCATCGGCGACGTGCGGGGGCGCGGCCTGCTGCTGGGGGTGGAGATCGTCAAGGATCGGCGCTCGAAGGAGCCGGCGGACGGGCTCGGTGCGCGCATCACGCGCGAATGCATGAACCTCGGGCTCAGCATGAATATCGTGCAGTTGCCCGGGATGGGCGGCGTGTTCCGCATCGCGCCGCCGCTGACGGTCAGCGAGGAGGAGGTCGATCTCGGCCTGGCGCTGCTGGAGCAGGCGCTGCGGCGGGCGGTGGGTTGAGG
>NZ_JAAGNW010000257.1:0-3103 GCF_010645215.1 Burkholderia multivorans
AGAACGCGTCGTCGCACACCACGTCCGTCGCGTTCGCGATCTGCTCCTCCGCCCTGTAACCGAAGTACGGCCGCTCGTTCAGCAGCGCCGGCATGATCGCCGGCGGCTTCCTGCGCGCGTTCAGTCCGCCTCCGCGCGGCACGTCCAGCGGCAGGCTCAGCGAGAACGTCAAGCCCTCCCGCACTTCCGCCGCCCCCTCGCGCACCTTCTCCGGCGTCAGCCAGTTCAAGCGCCCCTTCTGATCGTCCGGTCCGAAATCCCCCCAGTTCGAACCCGGCGGCCGGTGTGTCCAGCGTGCTCCCATCGTGTCTCCTCCAATTGGTTTCGTTCGCATGAGCGCGCGCACGGCCGTCCATCGCGGCCGCGTCGCACGGATACGTCGACGCGCCGCCCGCTACGCCGCGCGAATCACCTTCTGCTCGACGAGCCGCGCATATTCGTCCTCGCCGAGCAGCGGCAGCAGGATCTCGCGGTTGTGCTCGCCCAGGCCCGGCGCGGGACGCCGGAAGGTGCCGGGCGTCTCCGACAGGCGCGGCGCGATGTTGTGCATCGGCAGGCTGCCCACCTCGTCGTCGGGCAACTCGACCAGCGCCTCGCGCTCGATCACATAGTGATCCTGAACGATCTGGGCAATATCCTGGATCGGGCCGACCGTCACGCCCGCCGCCTCGAAGAATGCGAGGTTCTCGGCGAGGTCGCGCGCGGCGATGAAGTCGCCGACGATCGCATCGAGCGCGTCCGCATGCTGCACACGCTGCACGTTGGTGGCATAGCGCGGATCGTCGATCAGATCGGCGCGGCCGATCGCGCGGAACAGGCGTTCCGCCGACGCCTGCGTCGAACTCGACAGGCACAGCCACTTGTCGTCGCGGGTGCGGTAGGCATTGCGCGGCGCGGTGTTCGACGAACGGCTGCCGGTGCGCGCCTTGATCTTGCCCGTCATCACGTAGTTCGCCGCCGCCGGCCCGAGAATCGACAGCAGCGGCTCGAACAGCGACACGTCGATCACCTGCCCGGCCGCATGCTGCACGTCGCGCGCGTGCAGCGCGACCAGCACCGCGATCGCGCCGGACAGCCCCGCCGTCATGTCGCCGAGGAACATCGGCGGCAGCACCGGCTCACGATCCGCGAAGCCGTTGATCGCCGCAAAACCCGCATAGCCTTCCGCGAGCGTGCCGAAGCCCGGCTTGTGGCGGTACGGCCCCGTCTGCCCCCAGCCGGAAATCCGCGCGATCACGAGCGACGGCTGCACCGCGAACAGATCGTCCGGACCGAGGCCCATCTGCTCTGCGACGCCGGGCTTGAAGCTTTCGATGAACACGTCGGCGTCGCGCGCCAGGCGGCGCACGATCTCGCGCCCCTCGGGCGTGCGCAGGTCGACGCACACGCTGCGCTTGTTGCGCCCGTAAACCTTCCAGTTGGTGCTGATGCCGCCCGCGCCGACCGCGCGCAGCGTATCGCCGCGCTCGCTCTCGACCTTCACCACGTCCGCGCCGAAATCCGCGAGCTGCACACTCAGCATGTTGCCCGCCATCAATCGCGACAAGTCCACCACGCGCACGCCGGCGAGCGGCCCCTGCGCGTCCGGGTCGAAGCGCTTCAGGTGAATCGGACCGGCAGGCGCGTGACGGCGCCCGCCTGCCGCCTGCGCGGCTTGCGTCTCTGGAACGAACATCGATGTCTCCTGGTTGTGAGTGTGGGTAAGGTCCGCCGCCCGGCGCGCCGCTACTCCTGCAGCGCGCCGAGCGCGTCGGCGGCGGCGCTGCCCGCGCCCGCGGGCAAGTCGCCGCCGAGCACGTGCGTCAATTCCTGCGCGGCCGCCTGCACGAGCGGCAGGTATTCCGCCAGCACCTTCTTGTTGAAGCGAAACAGCGGCACGCCCAGCGAGATCACGCCGCTCAGCAGCCGGCCGACGCCGAACGCCGGGCACGCGATCGCCGCGCTTTCCGGGTCGCGCTCGCCCTGCGACACGGCGTAACCCTGCTCGACCGTCTTGTCGTGATCGCCGCCGCGCGCGCCGGAAAACGCGAGCAGCACGCGCCCCGCCGCGCCGACCTCCAGCGGAAAGCGGTCGCCCTCGCGCAGATGCGTGCGCACCGCGCGCTGCGCCTGGAAGCGGAACAGGCAGACCCGCTGGTCGCCCTCGCGCACGTAGTACGCGGCCGTCTCGCCCGTCTGCGCCGACAGGCGCGACAGGATCGGCGCGACGTGTTCGCGCAGCTGGAACGACTCGCGGTACATCATGCCCAGCTGGAACACGGCGGGCCCCAGCACGTAGCGCCCGTCCGGCAGGCGCTTGATGAAACGGAACTGCTCGAGCGATTCGAACATCCGCAGCAGCGTGCTCATGTTCAGGCCGGTCGCCTCGCTGACCTGCGCGAGCATCAGCCCGTTGGGGGCGTCGCCGAACGCGAGCAGCGCGGTCAGCGCACGGTTGACGGCAGCCACGCCGCCTTCTGGCTCTTTACTCATGTCCACCTCTTCCGGGGCCGGACGACGCTGTCGAGGCCTCGCCCGGAGCACCGTAAAAATAAAAGTCACTTTCATTATACGCAGAAGCTTTGGATCGGCAACCTTGACCGCATCCGGGCAAGCCCTGCCAACTTCGCGCATCTCCCCGCTAATTCTAGGCGTTAACCATAGCCTTGACGAATTGCCCCATCACCCACAAAAATAAAAGTGACTTTCATTTTTTGGAAACACGATGACTGTACCGACCCAACCCGTTTGGCGTTCGATGCTCTACGTGCCCGCCCACGTACCCCGTTTCGTCGACAAGGCCGCGGGCAGCGCGGCCGACGCGCTGATCCTCGATCTCGAGGACAGCGTCCCGCCTGCGCAGAAGGAGGCGGCGCGCGCGACGCTGGCGGCGAGCGTGCCGCTCTTCGCCGCCGCCGGCCACGACGTGCTGGTGCGCGTGAACGATCCGCTCGACCTGCTGGTGCCGGACCTGCGCGCGGCGGTCGAGGCCGGCGTGCACGGGGTCGTGCTGCCCAAGGTGCGCGGCGCCTCGCATCTCGAGGCGATCGACGCGTTGCTCGATTCGCTCGAAGAGACGGCCGGCGCGACGCCGGGCGCGACCCGCATCATCGCCATCAGCGAA
>NZ_JAAGNW010000257.1:3113-7867 GCF_010645215.1 Burkholderia multivorans
CGCCTTCCAGGCGATGGAGCGCATCGCATGCGCGTCGCCGCGCGTGGCCGCGATGATGCTGGGCGGCGGCGACTTCGCGCTGAACTGCGAGAGCGCCGCCAGCGCCGAGGTGCTGCGCGTGCCGAAGCAGCTGCTGGTGATCGCCGCGCGCGCGGCCGGGATCCAGCCGCTCGGCCTGCTCGGCGGGCTCGACGAGCTGCGCGACCTCGACGCATTCGAGCGCATCGCGCGCGCCTCCGCCGAACTCGGCTACGCGGGCGCGACCTGCATCCACCCGCTCCAGGTCGACGCGCTCAACCGCGCGTTCCGGCCGGACGAGGCCGCCGTGCGCGACGCGCGCGCGCTGCTCGCCGCCTACGAGGGCGCGCGCGCCGACGGCCGGGGCGCGCTGCGCATCGACGGCAAGATGGTCGATGCGCCCGGCGTCGCCCGCGCGCGCCGCATCCTCGCGCGCGACGCGGCGGTGCGCGCGCGCCTCGACGCGCGCGGCGCCCGATGAACCCGTTCCGCCCCGCGACGCGCGCGCGTCGCCGCCTGTTCGCCCTGCGCCCCGGATGACGGCGCGGGCGGCGCGCCTCCCCAAGCGCCGTCCGCATCGCGCGACACACAACAAAATCAAACCGGAGACAAACAATGGGCAAGCGGATGACCGCGCTCTGCGGGCTGGGATTCGTTTCGGCCGGCGCCTGCGCGCAGGCCAACCTGACGCTGTACGGCGTCGCCGACGTCTACACCGAATTCCTGACGGGCCAGGCCGGCCCGGGCGGCAGCGCCGCCACGCTGGTGCGCATGGCGTCGGGCGGCAAGAGCGGCTCGCGCTGGGGGCTGAAGGGTGTGGAGGATCTCGGCGGCGGCTGGCAAGCCGCATTCCGACTCGAAAGCAGCATCAACATGAACAACGGCACGGGCGTTGGCGCGGGCGGCTTCGACCGCGGCGCGTGGGTCGCGCTGCAGCACCCGCAATGGGGCGCGCTGCGGCTCGGCCGGCAGTACACCACACTGTTCGACATCATGGAACGCTACTCGCCGACGGGCGCGTACTCGACGATCTACGAACCGGACGGCGCGATCGTGGGCCTGAACTACCGCGAGAACAACGTCGCCAAGTACCTGGCCAAGCTCGGCCCGCTGACGGTCGAAGCGCACTACGCGTTCAGCAACACCGCTGGCGCATTCCAGTCCGGCGCGGCCTACGGCGCGGGCTTCGATTACTCGGGCGGCCCGTTCTCGGCCGCCGCCGCGTTCGACGACGTCCACACGCCGCAGCCGGGCGGCTTCGCGCACTTCCGGCGCTACGCGGCATCGGCGATCGTCTACCTTGATCGCGCGCAACTGATCGGCGGCGTGGCGCACGGGCAAAGCAACATCAACACCGCGTCGGTCGTGACGAACTTCACGCTCTGGTGGGCCGGCGTGCGCTACAGCGTGTCCGACGTGCTGCAGGTGATCGGCGCGGCCTACTACGAGCACATCGACAAGCAGAATCCGGGCAGCACCGGCGCGAGTGCACAGCCGAGCAACCCGCAGCAGGTCACGCTGCAGCTCAACTACTTCCTGTCGAAGACCGTCACGCTGTATTTCGCGGGCGGCTATGCGCATCGTGCGGCGCTCGACTTCGACAACTACAACTACAACTTCCTGCATTACTCGCTCGCCGCCGACCGCACCGGCAGCGCGGGCGTCGCGCTCGGCCTGCGCAAGCTGTTCTGACCATCCCCGGAAATCTTGGAGCCCTCCACATGAACCGCCGTCACTTCCTTGCCGCGCTCTCGGGCAGCGTCGCCCTGCTGCCGCTCACGCACGCCCTCGCCGCCGACGCCCCGCCCGACGCCGCAGCCGCGGCCGGCCCGGATCTCGCGCAGCAGCTCGCCGACTACGCGGCCGGCCTGCAATACGCGGATCTCGACGCCGCGACCGTCGAGACCATCAAGGCGCATCTGATCGACGCGCTCGGCTGCGCGATCGCCGCCTACGACGAAGGCCCGGTGCGGATCGCGCGCGACGCCGCGCTCGCCTCGGCGGGCGGCACCGCGACCGTGCTCGGCACGAACCGCCGCACGAGCCCCGACCTCGCCACCTTCGCGACCGGCACGGCGCTGCGCTACTTCGACTTCAACGATGCCTACGCCGGCAAGGAAACCGGCCACCCGAGCGACAACGTGGCCGCCTGCCTCGCGGTCGCGGAAGCGCAGCGCGCGAGCGGCCGCGACCTGATCCTGTCGATCGCGATCGCCTACGAGATCGCCTGCCGGCTCATGGATGCGGCCGCGATCAGCCCGCGCGGCTGGGACCACACCTGCTACAGCCTGCCCGCGGTCGCGCTCGCGGCCGGCAAGCTGATGCGCCTGCCGACGCCGCAACTGGTGCAGGCGGTCAACCTGTCGATCAACAGCCATCTCGCGCTGAACCAGACGCGCGTGCAGCAGTTGTCGAACTGGAAGGCGCTCGCCGATGCCGACGCGGCGCGCAACGCGGTGTTCTCGACCCAGCTGGCGCGCGCGGGCCTCACCGGCCCCGCCCCGATCTTCGAAGGGCTCGCGGGCTTCTTTCCGCAGGTGTCCGGCCCGTTCGCCGTCGATACGCGCGCGTTCGGCGGGCGCAGCGGCGGTTTTCGGATCGAGCGCTGCTTCGTCAAGTACTACCCGGCGCAGGGCCTCACCCAGACCGCGATCCCGGCCGCGCTCGACGTCGCCGCGCAGGTCGGCGACCTGCGGCGGATCCGCGCGATCGAGGTGCACACGACCGAGGTCGGCTACGTGACGGCCGGGCGCGACCCCGAGAAATGGGCGCCCACCACGCACGAGACGGCCGACCACAGCCTGCCGTACATCGTCGCGCGCGCGATGCTCGACGGCGACATCACGACCGAAAGCTATTCGTCGGCCGCGCGCCGCGATCCGACGATGCTTGCGCTGATCCGCACGATCACGGTGCACGCCGATCCGGCGCTGAGCGCGCGCTATCCCGCTCACGCAGGCAACCGGGTGACCGCGATCTGCGACGACGGCGCGCGCTACACGAAGGAAGTGGAGGACTTGCCCGGTTCGCCGAGCCGACCGATGCAGCGCGCCGACTACGAGGCGAAGTTCACGAAGAACTGCCGGCGTCACTGGCGCCCCGAGCAGATCCGCGCGGCGCTCGATTATCTGTGGCGGCTCGACGCGCAGCCCGATGTCTCGACGCTGCCGCCGCGGCTGGTGATCGCCTGAGCTGCGCCGCTCAGGCGAGGCATGCGACGTCGGGGACGCGCGCCTCGAGCGCTTCCGCGACCTCGGCGATGCAGTTGCGCAGCCACGCGTGCGCGTTGCTCGCATCGTGCCGGCGATGCCAGTACAGCGACCAGGTGACGGGCTCCACCGGCAGCGGCAGCTCGCGGATCACGAGGCGCGCGTCGCCGAGGCTCTGCGCGTGCCGCTCGGACATGATGACCGCGTAGGGCAGCGCATCGAGCATGTTCGGCACGACGAGCCAGTGCGGCACGTTGAGCGCGATCCGCCGCGTACAGCTCAGGTTCGCGAGCATCGTGTCGACCAGCCCGTGGTCGACGGGATTGATCGACACGTTGAGGAAATCGAGCGCGACGAAGCGCTCCAGCGTGAGCGGCCGGTCCGCCTCGGGATGGGTGCGGCTCACGACGCAGACGAGCCGGTCCTGGAACACCGTCTGCGAAGCGAGACCGCCCGAGTGTTCGAGGCCCGCGCTGATCGCGAGGTCGAGCCGGCCGGATTCGAGCGCCTCGGCGGTCTTCGCCGCGCTCAGGTGCACGATGTCCATGCCGATGCGCGGCGCGGTGTCGCGAATATGCCTCAGCAGATTCGGCAATATCAACAATTCAATCAGATCCGACATTCTGACCGTGAAATGTCGCTCCGAGGTAAAAGGGCTGAATTGATAATCCAATTCAAATAGTTCCTCGATTTGTTTCATGACTTGTCGAATAGGCGTAACCAGAGCTTTGGCGCGCGGCGTGAGTTCCATGCCGAGCGCGGTGCGCACCAGGATCTCGTCCTTGAACACATAGCGCAGCCGCGCCAGCGCGTTGCTCACGGCAGGCTGGGTCAGCCCCACCTTCTGGCCGGCCCGCGTGACCTGGCGCTCCGTCAGCAGCGCGTCGAGGATCACCAGTAAATTCAAGTCGATCGAACGTAGATTCATGATTGCGATCATCCACCAAACAGATTAGGTACCGATCCCGTGTTCCGAATTTCGGAACAAGAAATACCTGATATTTAGTGCAACGCACAAGAATAGTCCAATCTTGACGAAAATAAATTATTGATATAGCCGATTAGAATAGGCTTTTTTATATGAATATTGTGTCCGCCGCACGTGAAGCGCAGCGAAATTCCTGTCCATTGGTCGACTAAAAACTTGCGGGCGGCTGACGCCGCCCGCAAGCCTGCTCGCTCAGACGGTGGCGACCGGATTGACGGGAGACCCCACCAGCCCGCGGATGTGCAACGGCGGCGCGGTCAGCAGGAACCGGTTGCGACCCTTCCCGCGCAACCACGTCGCCAGCGGCGTCAGGTGCCACAGCTCCCCCAGGTGGATCCCCAGCTTGAACAGGCACAGCTCGTGCAACGGCATCGCCGCCCCTCGCGCCGCCTTCGCCTCCGTCCCCTTCGGTCGCTCCTCCACCGCGTGGTTGTCCGCCGCCAGCACCGACAGCCCGCTCTCGTCCACCCACCTCAACAGCCGCTCGTCCGCACTGTCCAGCACGCAGCACTGCGACAGCGGGTCTCCTCCTCCCGTCT
>NZ_JAAGNW010000258.1:0-2874 GCF_010645215.1 Burkholderia multivorans
CCGTATCGGTCCAGCGCGACGGCCTGTTGCCCGCGTCGCAGCACGCGCTGCGCTTTCATGGGGTGCTCGCATGTCATGCTTATGAAGGGCTCGCGTTCACGCCGGCCGAGGGCGCGCGGCTGGTCGAGCGGCTCGGCGGCCGGCCTGCATTGCTGCTGCGCAATCACGGCACGCTGACCGTGGGCCGCACGATCGCCGAGGCCTACGTACTGATGGCCACGCTCGTCAAGGCCTGTGAAATCCAGCTGCTCGCCCAGGCGGGCGGCGGGCCGCTCGTGCTGCCCGATCCCGAGGTCGCGCGCCGCGCGGCCGCGCAGCTGCGCGCCGACGCCACCCCCGAGGGCGAACTCGAATGGCCGGCGCTGCTGCGCAAGCTCGACCGGCTCGATCCTTCGTACCGCTACTGATCCTCACCGACCCGACAGGAATCCCGCCATGCCGACGTTCCACATCGAATTGTTCGAAGGTCGCTCGCTCGACCAGAAACGCCGCTTCGTCGAAGCGATCACGCGCGTCACCTGCGAGACGCTCGACTGCGAACCCGGCGCGGTCGATATCGTGCTCAGCGAGGTGAAACGCGAACATTGGGCGACGGGCGGCCGCCTGTGGTGCGATGCGCGGGAGCCCGAACCGCGCGGCGACGCCGCGGCACCAAAACAGGCCTGACGCTTGGCGTCAGGCGCGCGCGCCGTCTCCGTCCGCCGCGGCCAGCACGTCGCCGCGCGCCCGCGCCCGGGCAAACAGCGCGTCGGCATCGAAACCGTCCAGCGTCAGTCCGAAGCGCTCGCGCACGCACGCGGCCCAGGCTTGCGCATCGGGCAGCCGCTCGGCCCGCGCGACGCCGTCGGGACCGCGCACCGTCAGCAGGTCGTTGAACAGGTTCGCGCTGCCCTCCGGCAGCACCCGGCACACGATCAGCTCGCGCAGGAAGAACGATTCAGGATGGGTCGACGTGTACCAGTTCCCGACCTCGTAGTCGATCCATTCGACGGGCCGCAACACGAAGCGATAGATCGGCGACCAGCCCGACGCGGTCAGGAACTCGCTGCGCCACTCGTCCGGCGCGCCGGACCCGGTCAGACGGAACGCGCCGTGCCGGGTTTCCTGCGCCTCGTCGGGCCGATGGCGCAACGGCTGCGTCTGCGTGACCGAGCCGAAGCCGACATCGGCGAACCACACCTCGCCGTCGAGATCGACACGCAGCAGCATGTGCGATTGCGCCGCCGGCGCGTCGGGCGCCTGCTGCCACATCACGCGCGCGATCAGCGGCGTCACGCGAAAGCCCAGCGCGGCGAGCGCCGCGTGGAACAACTTGTTGTGCTCGAAACAATAGCCGCCGCGTCGCGCGACGACGAGCTTGCGCACGACCGCATCGAGCCCCAGCTCGACGCGCGCGCCGGTGTACGGCGACAGGTTCTCGAAGGGAATCGCCTGCGGATGCAGCAGATGCAGGCGGCGCAGCACCGCAAGCGTCGGCTCGGCGGGGCCGTCGTAGCCGATACGGTCGAAATAAGCGGGGAGATCGAATGCGTCGCGCATGCGTGCGCCTCAGTGTGAATCGCGAGCCGCTACCTTAGCACCCCGCGCGCGATCGCTCACGCCTCACGGCGTCCTCGCGAGCGTCGCCGCCGCGCTCGCCGGCACCGCGATCCCGTGGCGCGTCGCGAAGCGGATCGCGTCGCGCAAGGTCGCGACGCCGGTGTCGCGCTGATCGGGCGCGTTGCGCGCGGCAACCGCCAGCGCGCGCGCATTCCGTTCGCTCGACGCGGCCGCGTCGAGTCCCGCCTGGAGCGGCGCGAGACCGTCGACGCCGCGCGCCAACAGCGTCAAGCCCTCGCCGAATGCCGCCGCATCGGCGGGCGCCGGGCTCGCATCGTCGCTCGCGAACGCCTGCGACAACGCCAGCGCGACCGACTGCTGCGCGCCGCCCGCCCGGGCCAACGCGGCGGGCGCCGGCGGCCAGCCGCCGGCGTCGAGCGATCCGGCCGCCTGTTGCGCCTGCGCGGCCGCGCCCGTCAAGCCGAGCGCACGCGCGAGGTCGGCCTGGCCTGCGAACAGCAGATGGTTGGCATCGAGATACGCGCGCAACGCGGCCTGCGCATCGGGCGCCGCCTGCCGTGCGCCGGCAACCGACGCGCCGGGAGTCTGCGCGCCGGCCGCGCCGCCCGCCAGCATCCCGGCCGCCAGCGCCACCGACACGCAGCACATCGCGAGCGTGCGGGTCGTCATGGTCATGCTCTCCCTGTGAAACTCCGTGCCCGAAATTGTCGGCGGGGCGCAGGGTCCGGGGCAACCTCGGATACATACCGATACGTATTGCCGGGAGGGAGAGCGAACGTCGCGGCGTGCTTCACGATGCCGGCCGGGCGGCGTCAGGCGGCCGCTGTGCGTGGGTTCGGGCGGAATGCGCCGATCGTTTGCAGTACTTCTGTATTTTTCTTGACGGCAAACGGTAAGTTTGTTGCGGTGTGCTTCGTTGCGCCGCGTCACGCGCCCGCGGCGCGTGGCGTACGCCCGGCCGACATCGGGCGGCCCGGGCTTGCCGACGCCGCGCCTCGATTTGATCCGGAGTTCGAATCAACCCGGCTGGCGCGCCGGCATGCCGAAACGACCGACCGGCCGCGCGGCCGACCCGCTATCTACACGCCGAGCCACGCGGGCGGCTTCGCCCCTACCCAATCGTTCGCCTGCTCATAGGCGCGCGCGAGCTGCAGCACGCCGAAATCGTCGCGCGGCCGGCCGATCAGCTGCATCCCCATCGGCAGGCCCGCCGCGTTGAACCCCACCGGCACGCACATCACCGGGCAGCCCGCGAGCGTCCACGGCACGACGGTTTCCATCCAGCGGTGATAGGTGTCCATCTCGCGACCGGCG
>NZ_JAAGNW010000258.1:2884-6454 GCF_010645215.1 Burkholderia multivorans
CGAACGGAAACACCTGCGCGGCCGGCGCGGCAATGTAGTCGTAGCGCTCGAAAAAAGCGTTCACCGCCTGATACCACGCGGTGCGCTCCACGCTCGCCTGATACACCTCGGGCGCGCTCAACGCGAGCATGCCTTCCACCTCGTACACCGCCTCGGGCTTCAACAGCGCGCGCCGCGCCGGCTCGCGATAGTGCATGAGCAGGTTGCCGCCCGACAGCAGATGCCGATGCGCGAGCCAGGTGCGCCAGATCCGTTCCGGCTGGAACGCCGGCAGCGCCGCATCGACGTCGCAGCCGATCGCGCGCAGCGTGTCGAAACTCGATTCGCACAGCGCGAGCACGCCCGGCTCCGTCGCGAGGTAGCCGTTCCAGTCCCCTACCCACGCGATCCGCTTGCCGCGCAGGTCGGCGTCGAGCGACTGCGCGAAGCGGCGCGGATCCTCGTCGATCGACAGCGGATCGTGCCGGTCGTAACCCGCCTGGATCGCCAGCAGCTGCGCCACATCGGTGACGGTGCGGCCCATCGGCCCCTCGGTGCCGAGCTGCTGCATGAACACGTCGAAGCCCGGCCAGCGCGGCACGCGCCCCTGCGACGGCCGGAAGCCGTAGATATTGCAGAACGCGGCCGGATTGCGCAGCGAGCCGCCGAAATCGCTGCCGTCGGCGACCGGCAGCAGGCGCGCCGCGAGCGCCGCGGCCGCGCCGCCGCTGCTGCCGCCCGCGCTCTTCGACAGGTCGTAGGGGTTGCGGGTCGCGCCGTACACCTCGTTGAAGGTGTGCGAGCCGAGCCCGAACTCCGGCGTATTGGTCTTGCCGACGAACAGCGCGCCCGCCGCGCGCAGGCGCGCCGCGCCGACGCCGTCGGCCGACGGCACCATGGTGCGGAAGATCGGCGAGCCCATCGTCGTCACGATGCCGCGCGTCATCACGAGATCCTTGGGCGCCTGCGGCACGCCGTGCAGCCAGCCGGCCGCCTCGCCGCGCGCGAGCGCGGCATCCGCCTGCGCGGCCTCGTCGAGCAGGGTCGCGCGCTCGCGCAGCGCGACGATCGCATTGACCGCGCCGTTCACGCGCTCGATATGGTCAAGATAGGCGCGCATCGTCTCGACGCACGACACCGTCTTGCGACGGATCGCCTCCGACAGCGCATGCGCCGGCAACGCGACGAGCGGGTCGAGCGGAACGGAAGACAAGGCGGGCGAGGCAACAGAAGGGCCGACGGGCATGCGGGTCTCCGGTAGAGAATCGAGGAAGCGGCGTCGCGCAGGCGTCGTGCGATCGCGGGCGAGACTTGCCGGTCGATTATAGGGAGACGATCCGCGCCGCGCGCCGAAATGACCGTTCTCGATTGATGATATTTCACGCGGCGATCTATTTCGAATGCCGATGGATCGGCCGCCGGGCGGCGCGCGCTATTTATGCGCATAAACTTATATTTTTTATAATTTTAGTAATGAATTTGTTAGAAATGCCCGCGCGCGTGGGCGGTCAAAGGAAGGCTCGCGAAATGGGATGAATCCATGAGGCATGGTTCCGGCATCTGAAAGCGTGCTATCGCGGTTTGATGACGAACGCGCAGCCGTTGCAATCCATGGATGATGCGCACGCAACTAATGCGTGAGACCCAAGCAGGAGTGCAAGCCACCCGAGCAGGCGGGCAATCGTCAGCCGGAAGTTCGCAGGAGCGATTCGGCCCTGCGCGCGCTGTCTGCTTTCGCGAGCACGCGCTGGCGTAGTCGCACGCCGTCAAAAGAAGTCCGCGCACTCCGGCTTGGACCGGAGAAAACGCGCACTGTGCGAACTAAACGAATTCATGCCATACCGGCCCAGATTCGACATATAGCTCTCGATAGCGGACATGGCTTCCTCTCTGGTGAGGACGCACCCCGCCGTGCGCATCTTCTCGCCTCGCTGCCACGCCTCGTAGTCGGCATCCATGATCGCCTTCGCCCGCGCGTTATTTGATTGCTGCCAACTGTCCATCCCGCGTTGATAGTTTTCAGCGTCGATTACAAGCGGAGCCGGTGCGGCCAATTCGCTGTATGTCGCGAGTGTCATCGTCAGTGCGACGCCAACCAACAATACCCTCGATGTCAATACCATCAATGTCTCCTGATGCGCCATCGATCGACTCGCTCGGCCCGGCAACCGGATGCGCCGGTGGGCAAAGCCTCATCCTGATGCGCGGCAACCCGGGAACCTGGAACCCGACGGACAGGCGCGCCACCGTTGGTTCACGTGCATAGCGGATCTGCCCTCTGCCACCGATAGGCCAACGAAGAGCGCACCGATCAGGGGACGGGTTGATGAATCGCCTGGGCCGCTTCGCCGGTGTTTTCGCCGACGCCGCCCTCCAGCGTCCCCGACTTCGACAAAGCGGTCACCACCGCATTGGGCCCACCCTCGGGTGAGCCGTCGTCCACGGCGACCAGGCTCCCGGCTTCAACGTGCATCGGATGCGTATCGCCCCCCGGGGTTTCGAAATCGCCGACCAGCTTGCCGTTGTTTCCGATTGCGCCGATGCTCCCGTGGATCGCCACAGACGGCAGCGTAATCGCGCTTGCATTGGCGTTGCCGCCCGCCGGATTCCAGAGCGCAGGTTCCGAAAACCCCGACCGGGATCCGCTCGCCAGGAAGCTGACCACCACCGTGCCCGCGTCGTTCTGGGCGATGCCGGTCGTTCGCAGGGCCGAGCTACCGTCAACGGTCATCAATACCGTCGGCCCCGTCCCACCGGGCCCCCACTGCACCGCATGGCGCGCGTCGGTTCCGTAAATGCATTCGCCCAGGATCTGGCCGACCAGATTGATCTCGCGTGCCGCGCAGTAGCTTGCCCCGCTCGGCACCGGCAAGCTGGCGTAGCTCGATGTCAGTGTCGCCCACAACACCGCGACCGACTTTCCGTTGCTACCCGCGGGGCAGTTCCCAACCACCGACGGGCTCGCAGCGTCGTTGATGCTGGCCGGCGCGCAATTGGCCTGCGGCGAAAGCAAGGGCGAATTGAATGGCGTGGCGGTCGTGCTGCCCGACCAGTACACCGGAAGCACCGTGTCGTTGCCGTCCACGCTCAACCCGACCGTGACGCCTTGCACGTTGACATCGATCGCACGGGTCCGTACGCCGGCGTCCAGGATCCCCAATACGCCGGGATACGGCATCAGTTGCCTGGGTGAGCCCGGCGAGCCGGACACCCACGATACGGCCTGCCATATTTCGCTTCCATCCTGACAGGCGCCGATGATGGTTTCTTTGCCGGCGGACGCATTGTTGACCGCCTGACCGATACACGGTACGCCGCCCAGTGTGGTCGGCAGCGACGACAACTGGGTCTCGGTGCCCGAAACCGTGACGTAGGCCACGGAGGCGTTGCCGACCGCGCAATTCGAGATGACCGTGCCCGCGTCGTTGATATCCACGACGGCGCATTGGCTGGCGTTGCCTGGATTGTCGTCGGTCCACGCCTGGGCCGACGTGTTCAAGCCAGCGAGCAGCATCCCTGCCAGATACAGGCCGGGCGTCCGTCTGAAACGAAAGATCGCATTCATTTCCCCTCCGGAATCTGGATTGCGCG
>NZ_JAAGNW010000258.1:6464-7752 GCF_010645215.1 Burkholderia multivorans
CGTAGCGATGAAAAGCCCCCTCCGCCACCCTCCGCCACCCTCCGGTCAGAATCTTCTGGAGCTGTGCAGTCGAATTCAATATATTTAGGAATACAAAAATATCGACTCGATGCACGCCGCATCGTGCGGCCACTCTTGCCTTCAGGAAGGCACGCCCGGCAGCTATGATGCAGCCGTCGATAATGCGGGGCATCACTTCGCCGACCTGTGCCGTATCAACCGCTATCAGGTACCGAGCGTGGATAGTGAGCAAGCTGCTGCGCTCGCCGAGCTGAGCGACGTCCTGGGCACCCAGGCAAATACTAGGACGCGCTAGGCAAATAGCAACTGAAACAAACGTAAGTCGGAAGACAGTTTGCGTGCCCAGGCGAACCGTTGAACCGGCTCGATCAGCAGCAGCGACACGGGCGTCAGACGCGGTTCGCGAACCTTCATTCGACTGCCCACGCTTGCGGGCGTTTGAACACCTCGACCAAGGATATCGGCGCGTTGCAGGTCGAGCCAGGATGCATGGCGAGCATCCAGACGCTCGGCCGCGACGGCCGCCGGACGACTGCTTGCCGCGATGCGCCGCCCTCCTATTTTTAATAGTTTTACTTCCTCCAAAAACCCCATATAACCAACGTCACCTGCCATGCGACACGCCGTCGTCCGCATGACGCGTAGTACACCGATCTTGTCCGATCGACGCGCCGAAGCCGCGCGTCGCCTCCCCGCCATCGAGGATCTGTCATGCGAACACGCCGAGCATGTCATGCCTTGCTACACGCCCTTGTCCTGACGAGTGCCGCCCTCTTCGGCCAGCATGTCGCGGCCGCTGCGCCACCCGTCTCCGACCGCACCGTCTCGAACGAGGAAGCAGCGCCCCGCGCGGCCGCGAAGCAAGGGTTGCTCACCCTCGCCCGGCGCCTCGCCTCGCTGCCCCAGACAGGCAACGCGCCACGGATCATGGCGGTAAGCCGCTACGCAGACCTGCAGCGCGCCTCGATCGGCTATGGATTCCAGGTCAATCTGCTCGATCCCCGGACGCTCCTGAGCGGCGGCAGCCTCGCGGCCAGCGCGCGCGCGAGCGGCGAATGGCGCTTCGTCGTCATGCTGGACGGCCAGCCGGTCGGGCTGATCACCGTCGCGCAGGTGCGGAACCACTGGCAGATGGTGTCCGCCGGCGCGAGCGAACTGGCGCGCGACGTCATGCTGGTCGTGTCCCGCTACGCCGACACGACGCCCGCCGTTCCGCTGCGTTTCATGCGCAGTCTGCAAGGCGTCGCCGATTTCATCGAAGTCGGCT
>NZ_JAAGNW010000259.1 GCF_010645215.1 Burkholderia multivorans
AGGGAGCGTTCGATGTCGGCAAATACGGAGCGGAGGATGTCGCCATGAAACGGGTTGTAGAAGTACAGCACCGTGGCCGTCTCGGGCAACCGGAACGCGCGTGCGTCGCCGTGCTGCAGGCGGATGCGCTGCCGCTCGGCATGGGGCAGTGCGCGGCCGACGTTGGCCAGGGCGGTGTGATGGAGCCGGCCCGACGCCTCGACGCCGATCAGTTCGCGGAACGGGAAGCGCGACGCGAGCACGATCGCGCGGCCCATGCCGGAACCGTAATCGACGAACACGTCCTGTCGCGTGACCTCGAGATCGCGCAGCACGCGATTGAACGCGCGGATCGACGACGGGTAGTAGTCGTGGCAGCCGTGCCATTCGTCGACGAGCGATTCGATCGGCACCAGGCCGCGGGTGCGGATGCGCAACCGC
Source organism: Burkholderia multivorans (assembly GCF_010645215.1). Classification (GTDB taxonomy): domain Bacteria; phylum Pseudomonadota; class Gammaproteobacteria; order Burkholderiales; family Burkholderiaceae; genus Burkholderia; species Burkholderia multivorans_A. Next base: position 421 of record NZ_JAAGNW010000259.1, read on the forward strand.
CGTTCGAGCGTCGCGTCGACCAGCCGGTCGAACACGACCCGGAGCGCGAGCCCGGGGCCGCCGCGGCGCCACGCGTTCAACAGCCGGTTGGCGGACGCAGCCATGTTTTCGCGATGTTCATCGGATGCGGGATCGGATCATGACACAGCGACTGAAGGCGTATTTTCTGCTCGACCCGGACGTGACGTATCTCAATCACGGGGCCTACGGCGCGACGCCGAGGCCGGTATTCGAGCGTCATGTGCAGTGGCAGTACGAACTCGAACGCGAGCCGGTCGACTTCCTGTCGCGCCGCTTCACCGAGCGACTGGCGCATGCGCGCGCCGTGCTGGCCGACTACGTGGACACCGAACGCGACAACCTAGTATATGTCAGCAACGGCACCACGGGCGTCAACATCATCGCGCGCAGCATCCCGCTCGGGCCGGGCGACGAACTGCTCACCACCAATCACGAACACGGCGGGATCGACCGGCTGTGGCGCTACATGGCGCAGAAGCGCGGCTTCGAGATCGTCCGCCATCACGTGCCGCTGCCGGTGACCACGCATGCGCAGTTCGTCGACGATTTCTGGGCGGCCGTGACGCCGCGAACGCGCGTGATCCTGATCAGCCAGTTGACGTCGCCGACCGCGCTGGTGTTTCCGGTCGCCGAGATCTGCGCGCGGGCGCGGGCGCGCGGCATTCTCACCGTGGTCGACGGCTCGCACGTGCCGGGGCAGTTGCCGCTGTCGCTGCGCACGATGGATCCGGACTTCTTCGTCGGCATCCTGCACAAATGGGTGTGCGCGCCGAAGGGCAGCGCGTTCCTGTATGCGCGCCCCGAGGTCCAGCTGCTGCTCGATCCGCTCGTCGTCAGCTGGGGGTGGGAGCCGAAGAATCCGGGGCCGTCGAAGTTCGTCGAGTATCACGAATGGCAGGGCAGCCGCGACATCTCGCCGTTCCTCAGCGTGCCGAGCGCGCTGGCCTTCCAGGCGGAACACGACTGGGACGGCGTGCGCAGGCGCTGCATCGCGCTCGCGAGCGATGCGCAGAAAGAGGTCGCCGCCCTGACTCGGCAGCCGCTCTATCATCCGCCGGGCGCGCGCGAGTGGCACGGCCAGATGGTGTGCGTGCCGCTGCCGCCCGAGACCGACGACGTGTGGCTGATGAACGCGTTGCGCTACGAACACCAGATCGATGTGTCGGTGGACCGCTTCGAGGGCCGGCCGCGCGTGCGGATCTCGGTGCAGGGCTACAACGGCCCGGAGGATGTCGACCGGTTGATCAACAGCCTGAAGCAGTTGCTCAGGCTGTGAGGAATGCGAAGGATTCAAGCATTGCACCTGTAGCTTAATCGGACAATGGAATCGACCGCGAAGCGGAAGTACGCCCGGCAATACCGATCCGCAGCTCTCCAGGGCGTCAATGTGGCGCGGAGGGCCGGGCCGAGGGCCGTGGAGCCTAGGTTTCAAAAGTACCAGTTTTGGGGGCTGGGGAATGCGGGTTCGAGTCCCGTCGGGTGCGCCACTATTTGTCCGTTGACAAATAAAGGAGGTGATGAAGCTATGGGAAAGATAGACGATGAGAAGTTGTCGCAGATCCACACATCGTTGGCGCCAGTCGTGGAACGCTTGAGCGAAGCCTCGGCGATCCTCGCGGGCAGCGCGGTGCCAATGCTGGGTGTGCCACCTGCAACGGCGCCACCGGCTGCCGTGCCAATCGCACGACAGCTGAGTGCCCACGCGGCGCCAGTGGCCCTGTCGGCGCCACTGGTCTCGCAAGCGATTCCAGCCCTGTCGCTGCCAATCCGGTCCTGACCGGCCGGCCCGATGGGCTGAGTATCGACGCTACGCCTGATGCCCTGGATCTGACGCCCTGGAAATGACGCCCTGGACAGCCAAGGCGACCGCCTGCGCGGTTGCCTTGGCCCACTTCCCGCAGAACGTACGTCCTGTCGCTCCGAACCGTGCTCGCCTTGTTCCAGGCGATGACAGCGTCGAGGCGCGGGTTGTGCGCGCGCAGGCGGAGGCCGATGCGCCGCCAGCTCAGTTCGCTGGCGCGCTCGCGGCGCGGATGAACCCGACCACCGCATCGTCGGCCCACGAGCCGATCATCAGGCCCGGCTCGTCCAGGTGAGCCTGGTGGAACTTGCGATGGGTGTCCGGATCGTCGCCGGCGAAGGCGCGGAACAGCGCATGCCAGCGCGCCGCGAGCGCGCGTCCGGCGGGCGCATCCGGTGCGACGCCCTGGTCGAGCGCGTCGCGCACCTCGCCGATCAATTGCGGCCACTCGAAGGGATGCTGGCCGAAATGCGCGCGCGTGAAGCGCATCTCGTCGGCCGTCAGGTATTTCGCGTAGATCACGAGCCGGCTCTCGGAGAAGGCGCGCAGCACGTAGGCGAGCACGTCGGGCGTGATGCCCGTCTGCTGCCGTACCGCGGGCTCGCGATCGTGCATCAGGTTCAGCTTCGCGAGCAGGCGCGGATCGCCGTTCGTATCCGCTTTCAGCATCGTCATCCAGCGCAACGCGAGCGCTTGCGCGTCCGCATGCTCCGCGGGCACGTCCGCCGTACGCAGCGCATCCACGTCGGCGACGAGCGTCGCCCATTCGGTTTCCCGCGCCTTGTCGAGCTGGTTGAGCGGCAGGCGGGTCAGTTCTTCGCTTGAAAAATAACGGTCGTACACGGTCATCATCTCCAGTGTGGTGAGCCAGTCGCCAAGCTCGGGCTCCGCGCCGTCGCGCAGCGACGCGTGCAGCCGGGCGAGCCGGTCGCGCAGTTGCGCGGCCTGTCCGATCTGCGCGTCGAGCGCGTGGATCTGCCGCTCGACGAGCGGCACGAGCGGAGCGCCGGGGCCGGCGAGACAGGTTCCGATCTCGGCCAGCGCAAGACCGAAGCGGCGCAGCGCCTGAATCTGGTGCAGCCGCGCGACGTCGCGCCGGTCGTACAGCCGGTAGCCGGCCTCGGAACGCGCGGAAGGCCGGAGCAGGCCGATCGCGTCGTAGTGGTGCAGCGTCCGGACCGTCAGGCCGCTGTGTTTCGCCAATTCGCCCACTTTCAACAACATCGATTGCCTCCGTTTTCCGTGCGGGATGAAGACTGCGGCCTCACGTAGCGTGAGGGTCAAGCGTCGGCGTGCGCGAGCCGTTCCTCGAGGAATGCGACCAGCGCGCGGATCGCCGACGATCCCTGCCGGTGCTGCGGATACACCACGTGCAGGGGCAGCGGCGGCGGCGCGTAGGCGGCGAGGATCGGCACCAGCGCCCCCGATGCGAGCGTCGGCGCGACGATGAAGTCGGGCAGCAGCGCGACGCCGAGGTCCGCGCTGGCGGCGTCGCGGACCACCTCGCCGTTGTTGGCGACGAGCGGCCCGTGCACGTCGAAGGTGCGCGGCACGCCGTCGACGCTGAATTCCCAGCCGGTGCGGCCTTCCTGGCCGTACAGCAGGCAGGCGTGGCGATGCAGTTCGGCCGGGCTCGCCGGTTCGCCGTGCGCGCGCAGGTAGGCGGGACTGCAGCACGCGATCATGCGCAGCGTGCCGAGCGGGCGCGCGACGAGCGTCGAATCGGGCAGCGCGCCGATCCGCAGCGCGAGGTCGAAACCCTCGCCGATCAGGTCGACCAGGCGGTCGCTCAGTTCGACCTGCATGCGCAGCGCCGGATGCGCGGCGAGGAACGCGGCAAGGAGCGGCGACAGGTGACGGGTGCCGTACGACATCGGCGCGCTGACCTTCAGCGAACCGTGCAGCGCGGCGTGCTGCTCGGCCATCGCCTGCTCGGCGGCGGCGACGTCGGCGAGGATGCGCTGCGCATGCGCGTAGAGCGCGTGCCCGAGATCGGTGACCGCGAGCTTGCGGGTGTTGCGCAACAGCAGCCGCACGCCGAGCGACGCCTCGAGCGCCATCATGCGCCGGCTGACGAACTGCTTCGACAACTGGAGCCGGTCGGCCGCCGCGGTGAGGCTGCCGGAATCGACGGTCGCGACGAAGATCCGGAGGTCATCGAGTTGCATGATTGTCCACTTGAATGTGACGGTGTATCGGTTTTGTGAGGTTTTTGGATCAAGAGAGTTGACGTAAGCTTACGTCATCGATCGGCGCAACGCCACCGTCCGGGGGCCCGCCGATCAACCGGAGAAACTCATGATCGACATCCGACACGCGGATCAACGCGGCCACGCCGACCACGGCTGGCTCAACTCGCGTCATACCTTTTCGTTCGCCGACTACTACGATCCGGCCCAGCAGGGCTTCTCGGACCTGCTCGTGATCAACGATGACCGCGTCGCCCCGGCGCGCGGCTTCGGCACGCATCCGCACCGCGACATGGAAATCCTGTCGTACGTGCTCGACGGCGCGCTCGAACACAAGGATTCGATGGGCACGGGCTCGGTGATCGTGCCCGGCGACGTGCAGCTGATGAGCGCCGGCACGGGCGTCGCGCACAGCGAATTCAACCATTCGCGCGGCGAGCCGGTGCACTTCCTGCAGATCTGGATCCGGCCGTCGGTGGCGGGCCTGCCGCCGCGCTATCAGCAGGCGAAGGTGCCCGACGCGGATACGCGCGGCGCGCTGCGGCTGATCGTGTCGCCGGAAGGCGCGGACGGCGCGCTGGCGATTCGCCAGGACGCGCGGATCTACGCGGGCCGGTTCGACGGCGCTGAAAGCGCGCGCCTCGCGCTGACGGGCCGGCGTCACGTGTACGTGCATGTCGCGCGTGGCAGCCTGGAGGTGAACGGCGTAAGGTTGGACGAGGGCGATGGCGCGCGGATCCGCGACGCAGCGGCGCTCACGCTCGCGAACGGCCGGGAGGCCGAAGTGCTGGTGTTCGACCTGCGCCCGCTCGACGGCGCAGGCCGCGCCTGAACCAAGACGAAATACAGGAGTGAAGACCATGCAATATCTTGCGCTGGATCGGTATCGGGACGGGGGCCTGCTGGTCGCCCGGGTGATGATGATGGTGTTGTTCGTGCTGTTCGGCTGGCAAAAGCTCGTCGGCTTTCACGACGCGGTGGCCTACATGGCGTCGACGGGCGCACCGCTGCCCGCGCTCGCGGCTGTGATCGCGGTGGTGATGGAGCTGGCGGTCGGGCTGCTGCTCGCGGCGGGCTTCTATACGCGGCCGCTCGCGCTGCTGCTCGCGCTCTACACGCTCGGCACGGCGGCGATCGGCCATCGCTACTGGAGCATGACGGGCCTCGCGCAGTACGACAACATGATCCACTTCTACAAGAACGTCGCGATCGCGGGCGGCCTGCTGCTGCTCGCGCTGACGGGGCCGGGGAAGTACTCGCTCGATCGTCGTTGACGGGGGCGGCCGCGACCGGGGTCGCGGCAGGACAGGAAACACGGCCGCGCGCCGGAGTCGGGCAACCGCTCCGGCGCGCGGCGTATCGACCGACGCCCGACCCGCTTACGGCTGCGCGGCGCGCGGTGCGTCGGCCACCGTGCCCGGGGCGGGCGGGGTGCCCAGCGCCTGGAACAAGCGCGCCGTATCGGCGAGCCGGGTGCCCGTCGCGCGGATCTCGTCGAGCCGCGCGTTGCGGTACTGCTCTTCGCTTGCGCGCGCGGCGGACGGCGGCAGCGCGCCGAGCCGCGCGCGTGCCGCCGTGTCGTCGAACGCGCCGCGCGCGGCGAGCGCCGCGCGGCTCGACGCGTCGAGCGATTGCGCGTCGTTGTCGAGCGCGGCCAGCGAGTCCGCGACGTTCTGGAACGCGCTGAGCACGGTCTGCTTGTACTGCTCGACCGCCGCGTCGTAGCTCGCCTGCGCCGCGCGCCGCTGCGCGAGCAGCGCGCCGCCATGGAACAGAGGCTGCGTCAGCGACGCGCCGACGCTCCAGATCGCGCCCGCGCCCGACAGCATCGCCGGCCAGCTGAAGCCGGCCTGGCCCATCGACGCGGTCAGCGACAACTGCGGAAACATCTGCGCGGTCGCGACGCCGACCTCGGCCGCCGCCGCTTTCAACGCGGCGTCGGCGGCCTGGATGTCGGGCCGCGTCTTCAGCAGTTCGGACGGCACCACGACCGGCACCTGCTCGGGCAAGGCGAGCGCATCGAGCGCGAGGTCGTCGGGCGCCTGGTCCGGCGTGCGGCCGAGCAGCACGGCAAGCGCGTGGCGCGCGCTTTGCCACTGCTGGCGCAGCGCGGGCAGGCTCGCGGCGAGCGCTGCGGCGCTCTGCTGCGCGCCGAGCTGGTCGGTGCGCGCCACCGCGCCCAGGCGGTGGCGGCTCGTCGCGTCGTCGGCCTGCAGGCCGGCCAGCGCGACGAGCCGCTCGGTCGTGTCGAGCTGCGCATGCAGTGCCGACGCGGTGATCGCCGCGGTCACGATGTTGGCTGCGAGCGCGCGCCGTGCGGCATCGAGCTGGAACGCGGTGACGTCGACCCGCTGCGCGAGCGCGCGGTTCGCGAAGCGCGCCGCGCCGAACAGGTCGAGCGTGTAGTTCGCCTGCAACTGCCCCGCGAACACCTTGTACAGCACGGTTTGCGGACCGAAGGCCGGCACCCCGAGCGCGCGCTGGCGGGTCGCCTGGCCGCCCGCGTCGATCGTCGGCAACAGCGAGCTGCCGATCTGGCCGCGCAGCTGCTCGCGCGCGGCGGTCAGGCTGCGCTCGGCGGCGGCCAGCGTCGGACTGTGGCGCAGCCCCTCGTCGACGAGCGCGTCGAGCGCCGGGCTGCGATACAGCGTCCACCAGTCGGGCACGGGTTGCGCGCCCACCTCGAAACGTTGCGCGACGCCATGCGCGGCCACGGTTTCGGGCGGCAGGGGCTGCACGCCGTAATGCGCGGGCGACGGCGACGCAGGCGCCTCGCCGCTCGGGCCGAACAGCGAGCAGCCGGCGAGGAGCGCAAGCACGCCGGCCGCGCAGGCCGTGCGCGTCGCGCGCGGAAACGGGAAAGTCGTGTCGCGCATGGTCAGGCTCCCGTGGGGGCGTGCGGCGGCGCCGGATCGCGTTCGCCCGATTTCACCCGGAACCACGCGGCGTACAGCGCCGGCAGATAGAAGAGGGTCAGCACCGTGGCGCTGGTGATGCCGCCCATCAGCGCGGTCGCCATCGGCCCGAAGAAGTTCGAGCGCAACAGCGGGATCAGCGCGAGCACGGCGGCGGCGGCCGTCAGCGTGATCGGCCGGAAGCGCCGCACGGTCGCGCCGATGATCGCGTCGAAGCGGCCGTGGCCGGCCGCGATGTCCTGCTCGATCTGGTCGACGAGGATCACCGAGTTGCGCATGATGATCCCGAACATCGCGATCACGCCGGGCAGCGCGAC
>NZ_JAAGNW010000026.1:0-8440 GCF_010645215.1 Burkholderia multivorans
CCGCCTGGTGTCGATGCCGTTCAACAGCTCGACGCCCGTGCTGTACTACAACAAGGATGCGTTCCGCAAGGCGGGCCTCGATCCGAACCAGCCGCCGAAGACCTGGGCGGACGTCCGCGCCGACGCCGCGAAGCTGCGCGCCGCGGGCCAGGCGTGCGGCTACACGACCGGCTGGCAGGGCTGGATCCAGCTCGAGAACTACAGCGCCTGGCAGGGCCTGCCGTTCGCGAGCCGCAACAACGGCTTCGACGGCGCCGACGCCGTGCTCGAATTCAACAAGCCGCAGCAGATCGCGCACATCCAGTTCCTGCAGGACATGGCGAAGGAGGGCACCTTCACCTACGTGGGCCGCAAGGACGAGGCGTCGTCGAAGTTCTACAGCGGCGACTGCGCGATCATGACGGGTTCGTCGGCGGCGCTCGCGACGATCCGCAAGTACGCGAAGTTCGAGCTGGGCACGGGCATGCTGCCGTACGACGCGAACGTGAAGGGCGCGCCGCAGAACGCGATCATCGGCGGCGCGAGCCTGTGGGTGCTGGCGGGCAAGGACCCGGCCACCTACAAGGGCGTCGCGAAGTTCCTCGCGTTCCTGAGCCAGCCCGAGGTGGCCGCGAAGTGGCACCAGGACACGGGCTACCTGCCCGTGACGACGGCGGCCTACGACCTGACGCGCGCGCAGGGCTTCTACGCGAAGAACCCGGGCGCCGACACCGCGATGCGGCAGATGATGAACAAGCCGCCGCTGCCGTACACGAAGGGGCTGCGCCTCGGCAACATGCCGCAGATCCGCACCATCGTCGACGAGGAGCTGGAGCAGGTGTGGGCGCAGAAGAAGACGCCGCAGGACGCGCTCGATGCGTCGGTCGCGCGCGGCGACGAACTGCTGCGCCGTTTCGAGAAGTCGGGCAGCTGAGCCCGGGCGGCGCGCCGCGCGTTGCGGTGCGCCGTCTTCACCCGGTTCGACGTCGCCCGGAGTCCCGTCGATGCAATCCCGTTCCCGTTCCCGCTTCGGCGCGAGCCTGCTGCCGTATCTGCTGGTCGCGCCGCAGCTCGCGCTCACCGTGATGTTCTTCCTGTGGCCCGCGGGCGAGGCGCTGTGGCAGTCGACGCAGTCGCAGGACGCGTTCGGCACGTCCAGCGTATTCGTCGGCGCCGAGAATTTCACGCGCCTGCTCGCCGATCCGCTGTATCTCGACTCGTTTCGCACGACGCTCGTGTTCAGCACGCTCGTCACCGTATCCGGATTGCTGATCTCGCTCGTGCTCGCCGCGTGCGCGGACCGCGTGATCCGCGGCGCGCGGTGGTACCGCACCCTGCTGATCTGGCCGTACGCGGTGGCGCCGACCATCGCCGCGGTGCTGTGGTCGTTCCTGTTCAACCCGAGCATCGGCATCGTCGCGTACGGGCTCGGCAAGTTCGGGATCGTCTGGAACCACGCGCTGAACGGCGGGCAGGCGATGTTCCTCGTCGTGGCGGCGTCGGTGTGGAAGCAGGTCAGCTACAACTTCCTGTTCTTCTACGCGGGCCTGCAGGCGATCCCGCGCTCGCTGATCGAGGCGGCCGCGATCGACGGCGCGGGGCCGGTGCGACGCTTCCTCGACATCGCGCTGCCGCCGCTGTCGCCGACCAGCTTCTTCCTGCTCGTCGTGAACCTCGTCTACGCATTCTTCGACACCTTCCCGGTGATCGACGCCGCGACCCAGGGCGGCCCCGCGCAGAGCACCCGCACGCTGATCTACAAGATCTACGCGGAGGGCTTCCAGGGGCTCGACATCGGCAGCTCCGGCGCGCAGTCGGTGATCCTGATGGTGATCGTGGTCGGGCTCACGGTCGTGCAGTTCCGCTTCGTCGAACGCAAGGTGCAATACGCATGATCGAGAATCGCAAGGGCTTCGATTTGTTCTGCCACGCGGTGCTGATCGCGGGCGTCGCGCTGATCGTGTTTCCGGTGTACGTGGGGCTGTGCGCGGCGACCATGAATGCGCAGCAGGTGTTCTCGGTGCCGATGTCGCTGGTGCCGAGCACCCATCTGCTCGAGAACCTCGGCGACGTGCTGCGCCACGGCAGCGGCGCGGCGTCGACGCCGTTCGGCGTGCTGCTGCTGAACAGCTTCGCGATGGCGCTCGCGATCGCGCTCGGCAAGATCGCGGTGTCGATCCTGTCCGCATACGCGATCGTGTATTTCCGCTTTCCGTTCCGCAATACCGCGTTCTGGCTGATCTTCGTCACGCTGATGCTGCCGGTCGAAGTGCGGATCTTCCCGACCGTGCAGGTCGCGTCGACGCTGCACCTGACCAATACCTACGCGGGGCTCACGCTGCCGCTGATGGCCTCGGCCACCGCGACCTTCCTGTTCCGCCAGTTCTTCATGACGCTGCCCGACGAGCTGATGGACGCCGCCCGCATCCACGGCGCGGGCGCGCTGCGGTTCTTCTGGGACGTCGTGCTGCCGCTGTCGAAGACGAGCATCGCCGCGCTGTTCGTGATCACCTTCATCTACGGCTGGAACCAGTATCTGTGGCCGATCCTGATCGCGAGCGACGCGTCGATGTCGACGGCGGTGGTCGGCATCAAGGCGATGATCGGCAGCGGCGACACCGCGACCGAATGGCATCGCGTGATGGCGGCGACGCTGCTCGCGATGCTGCCGCCGCTCGTGGTGGTGCTCGCGATGCAGCGCTGGTTCGTGCGCGGCCTCGTGGATGCGGAAAAATGACTGTTTACCTGGAGATGGACGACGTATGGCTGCGCTGAGCTTGAAGGGCGTGAAGAAGACCTATGACGGCCGGCAGCCGGTGCTGCACGGGATCGACGTCGAGATCGCGGACGGCGAGTTCGTCGTGCTGGTCGGTCCGTCCGGCTGCGGCAAGTCGACGCTGCTGCGCATGATCGCGGGGCTCGAATCGGTATCGGACGGCGAGATCGCGATCGGCGGGCGGGTGGTGAACGCGCTGGAACCGAAAGATCGCGACGTCGCGATGGTGTTCCAGAACTATGCGCTGTATCCGCACATGACGGTCGCGCAGAACATGGGCTACGGGCTGCGGATCCGCGGCCTCGCGCGCGCGGAGATCGACGCGCGCGTCGCGGCGGCCGCGAAGATCCTCGAACTGGAGCCGTTGCTGCAGCGCCGGCCGCGCGAGCTGTCGGGCGGCCAGCGGCAGCGCGTCGCGATGGGGCGCGCGATCGTGCGCGAGCCGTCGGTATTCCTGTTCGACGAACCGCTGTCGAATCTCGACGCCAAGCTGCGCGTGCAGATGCGGCTCGAGATCCAGCGCCTGCACGCGCGGCTCGCGACGACGAGCGTGTACGTGACGCACGATCAGATCGAGGCGATGACGCTCGCGCAGCGCGTGATCGTGATGAACCGCGGCCACGCGGAGCAGATCGGCGCGCCGGTCGACGTCTACGAGCAGCCTGCGACGACCTTCGTCGCGGGCTTCATCGGCTCGCCGGCGCTGAACCTGCTGCACGGCCGGCTGGCGGAGGACGGCGCGAGCTTCGAGGTCGCGGGCGGCGGCCCGCGCTTGCCGGTGGCGGGCGCGCCCGGGGTCGGCGCGGGCGTCGCGGCCGGCCGCGAATGGATCCTCGGCGTGCGGCCGGAGCACATGACGCCGCAGCCGGGCCTCGCGCAGGCGCCGCTCGTCGTCGATTCGTGCGAGCTGCTCGGCGCGGATAATCTCGCGCATGGGCGCTGGGGCGCGCACGATGTCGCGGTGCGGCTGCCGCACGCGGATCGTCCGGCGAACGGCGCGACGCTGCCGGTTGCGCTGCCGGCGCACCGCCTGCACTTCTTCGACCCCGATACCGGCCGGCGCGCCGGCTGACCGAACCCAGGATGACCATGACGACACCGACCGCCTGGCCTTATCCGCGCCTCGTCGCGCACCGCGGCGGCGGTGCGCTGGCGCCCGAGAACACGCTTGCCGCGCTCGACGAGGGCGCGCGGCGCGGTTACCGGATGGTGGAATTCGACGCGAAGCTGGCGTTGGACGATGTTGCGTTTCTGCTACACGACGACACGCTGGAACGTACCTCGGACGGCGCCGGCCCGGCGGCGCGGCTGCGTTATGCGGAACTGGCCGCGCTCGATGCGGGGTGCTGGTTCGACGCGCGCTTCGCCGGCGAGCGGATGCCGACGCTCGAGCAGGCGGCCGCGCGCTGCGCGTCGCTCGGCCTGCTGGCCAATGTCGAGATCAAGCCGTGCCCGGGCCGGGAGCGCGAGACCGGCCGGGTGGTCGCGGCCGAGGCTGCGTTGCGCTGGCGCGACGCGGCGGTGCCGCCGCTGCTGTCATCGTTCTCGCGGACCGCGCTGGAGGCGGCGCGCGAGGCGGCGCCCGGCTTGCCGCGCGGCATGCTCTACGAGGCCGTGCCGGCCCACTGGCGCGAGGAGGCGGTCGAGGCGCTGGGCTGCGTGTCGTTGCATGCGCACCACGCCCAGTTCGACGAGGCGCTGGTGCAGGCGATCCACGCGGCCGGGCTGCGGATCCTCGTCTATACGGTGAACGACCCTGAGCGGGCACTCACGCTCGCGCGCTGGGGCGTCGACCTGATCTGTACCGACCGGATCGACTTGATGCCCGCGGATTTTTTCGGCGCGCGCGCATGAATCTGCTGTCGTGCGCGCAAAATGCGCACGAAGCTGTGCCACCGGCGCGATGCCGGGGCAGGAAATATTGACCGTCTCGTAACCTTGGGAAAATTCCGCTACAAATTGCAGCGGAATTAACCATTCCCCAAATATTCGACTACGCTTAGAAGCGGTAGCCGATGTTCACGTAGGTGACGATCGGGTTCAGCGAGATCTTCGCCTTCGACGTTTCCGTCAACGTGCCGACCGGGGACTGCCGCGCGGTCGTGAACGTCGCGGTGACGCTGATCGGGATGTACGAGATCGACAGGCCGCCGAACCAGTGCTTCGTGAAGGCGTAGCTGAAGCCGGCGTTGAAGACGGGCGCCCACTGGTTGCTGGTGGTGGCGCTGGTCGGGCCGCCGAGCACACCCTGCTCGAACGCGCCGTTCGTGATCTTCGCGCCGGTGAACCAGGTGTAGGTCGCGCCGACGCCGACGTACGGGCGGAACCGCGATTCGGCGCTGTTGAAGTGGTAGCGGAGCAGCATCGTGGGGCTCCACTGGTATGCGCGCCCCAATACGCCAAACTGAGAGAACTGACCCTTGCCGGTGATGTCGAACTTCGGCGGAATCCCGGCGATGAACTCGGTGGAGATGTGATCGGTGATGAAATAGCCGACCGCGAGGCCGAACGTGTCGGAGTCGTTGATGCCGGCGCCGGTGTTGGGAACCGACCGGTTGACGGGCGAACCGCCGACGTTGTAGACGAACAACGGATCGCTGCTGTCCTGGGGGGCGAGATGGAGCCAGCCCGTGCTGATGTAAGTAGTGCCTGCCGATTGCGCATGTGCGGCCGTTCCTGCGAGCATGAACGACAGAGCAACAGCCCCCGTAATGGCCAGTTTTTGTTTCATCCCTTGTCTCCTCCGGTAAAGGCGTGCCCATTATGAACACGACGTTTCAAACAGAACAGCGTTGTAAGTTAGAGCTTTCTCCCTAGGATTCGCACGACCGTACTTGTTTCCCGCACCGCGCTGGGCTTTGCGCGAGTGCACCAAATCGGGCCTTCGGGTATTTCCTAACGCGATCAAACGGACATTCAGCATGGCACGGCTAGCACGACTCTATGTTCCCGATCAGCCGCAGCACGTGATTTTGCGCGGCCTGGACCAGCAACCGGCGTTCGTCGACGACCAGGATTACGAACTCTTCATTGATTGCCTGAAGGCGGCGGCGCGCGATCATCACCTCGGGGTGCATGCGTACGTGCTGCTGCCGCGCCAGGTGCAACTGCTCGTCACGCCGAGCGACGAGGCCAGCCTGCCGAAAGCGATGCAGGCGGTCGGCAGGCGCTACGTCGCCCACTTCAACCGCCGCTACGCGCGGCGCGGCACGCTCTGGGAAGGTCGCTACCGCGCGACCGTGATCGAGGGCGAGCGCTACTTCCTGCTTGCGAGCCGCGTCGTCGAACTGAGCCCGGTGCGCGCGCAGCTGGTGGCGGCGCCGGACGCGTACCGCTGGTCGAGCTATCGGCATCACGTCGGCGTCACCGTCGACAGCCTGATCACCGACCATCCGCTCTACTGGGCGCTCGGCAACACGCCGTTCGAGCGGCAGCGCGCCTACAAGGATCTGTGCGAGCAGCCGCTCGACGAGCGCCAGGCCGACCAGCTGCAGCAGGCGACGCTGAAGGGCTGGGTGCTCGGCGGCGACACCTACCGCGAGTGGGCGGCGCGCACCGCGAACCGGCGCGTGTCGCCGCTGCCGCGCGGACGGCCGCGAAAAGTACGCGAGAACACCCCGCCTGTCCAGCAGTGAGCCGTCGGGCGGCACGCGGAGCGGCATCCCCGGATGCCGCTTCGTTTTGCCCCATTTTGATGCGGCCCCAATAAAAACGATAAATCGTGCACCATGATGATAATTGGGGTTCAATCATCGTGCTTTATTTGCTATTCCCTTGATTCGTCGCGTATATTCCGAATTCCGGCGGTCCCGGGCGTAGGTCCGCCCGCCCTTGGCCAGCCGCACCGCCGCAGGGCGGCAGCCGACAAGAAAATGGTTTAACGGCCTTCAGGCCCCTTACAGACGGTGTCCCCATGAACGACCACCAGCAGCCGCACTGCGCGGTTCCCGCCGAGCAAGGTCTGTATGACCCGCACAACGAGCACGACGCCTGCGGCGTCGGTTTCGTCGCTCACATCAAGGGCAAGAAAAGCCACGAGATCATCGAGCAGGGCCTGAAGATCCTGGAGAACCTCGATCACCGCGGCGCGGTCGGTGCCGATCCGCTGATGGGCGACGGCGCGGGCATCCTGATCCAGATTCCCGACGCGTTCTATCGCGAGGAAATGGCCAGGCAGGGCGTGCAGCTGCCGCCCGCCGGCGAATATGGGGTCGGCATGATCTTCCTGCCGAAGGAGAACGCATCGCGGATCGCGTGCGAGCAGGAACTGGAGCGTACGGTGAAGGCCGAGGGGCAGGTGGTGCTCGGCTGGCGCGACGTGCCCGTCGACGCGACGATGCCGATCTCGCCGACCGTGAAGTCGACCGAGCCGATCATCCGGCAGATCTTCATCGGCCGCGGCAGGGACATCATGGTGACCGACGCGCTCGAGCGGAAGCTGTACGTGATCCGCAAGACCGCGAGCCACCGGATCCAGGCGCTCAAGCTCAAGCACGGCAAGGAATACTTCGTGCCGTCGATGTCGGCGCGCACGGTGGTCTACAAGGGGCTGCTGCTCGCGGGCCAGGTCGGCGTGTACTACCGCGACCTGCAGGACGTGCGCGTGGTGTCGGCGCTCGCGCTCGTGCACCAGCGCTTCTCGACCAACACCTTCCCGGCCTGGGAGCTGGCCCACCCGTACCGGATGATCGCGCACAACGGCGAGATCAACACCGTGAAGGGCAACGTCAACTGGCTGAACGCGCGCACCGGCGCGATCGCGTCGCACGTGCTCGGCGACGACCTGCCGAAGCTGTGGCCGCTCATCTATCCGGGCCAGTCCGACACCGCATCGTTCGACAACTGTCTCGAACTGCTCGTGATGGCGGGCTATCCGCTCGTCCACGCGGTGATGATGATGATTCCGGAGGCGTGGGAGCAGCACACGCTGATGGACGACAGCCGCCGCGCGTTCTACGAATACCACGCCGCGATGATGGAGCCGTGGGACGGCCCCGCCGCGATCGCGTTCACCGACGGCCGCCAGATCGGCGCGACGCTCGATCGCAACGGCCTGCGTCCGGCGCGTTACGTGATCACCGACGACGATCTCGTGATCATGGCGTCGGAATCGGGCGTGCTGCCGATTCCCGAGTCGAAGATCGTCAAGAAGTGGCGCCTGCAGCCGGGCAAGATGTTCCTGATCGACATGGAGCACGGCCGCATCATCGACGACAAGGAACTCAAGGACAACCTCGCCAACGCGAAGCCGTACAAGAGCTGGATCGACGCGGTGCGCATCAAGCTCGACGAGATCGAGCCGAAGGAGGAGGACGTCGCGGCCGGGCGCAGCGAGGGCGCGGCGCTGCTCGATCGCCAGCAGGCGTTCGGCTACACCCAGGAAGACCTCAAGTTCCTGATGGCGCCGATGGCCCAGCAGGGCGAGGAGGCGGTCGGCTCGATGGGCAACGACTCGCCGCTCGCGGTGATGTCGAACAAGAACAAGACGCTCTACCACTACTTCAAGCAGCTGTTCGCGCAGGTGACGAACCCGCCGATCGACCCGATCCGCGAGAACATGGTGATGTCGCTCGTGTCGTTCATCGGCCCGAAGCCGAACCTGCTCGACACCAACAACATCAACCCGCCGATGCGGCTCGAAGTGTCGCAGCCGGTGCTCGACTTCCGGGACATCGCGAAGATCCG
>NZ_JAAGNW010000026.1:8450-10240 GCF_010645215.1 Burkholderia multivorans
GCGTCGAGGCGCGCCTCGCGTCGCTGTGCGCGGAGGCCGTCGACGCGGTGAAGTCCGGCTACAACATCCTGATCGTGTCCGACCGCAAGACCGACGCCGAGCATGTCGCGATTCCCGCGCTGCTCGCGACCTCGGCGATCCACACGCATCTGGTCCAGCAGGGGCTGCGCACCAGCACCGGGCTCGTCGTCGAGACCGGCTCGGCGCGCGAGACGCACCATTTCGCGCTGCTCGCGGGCTACGGCGCGGAAGCCGTGCACCCGTACCTCGCGATGGAGACCCTGGCCAAGCTCGCGGAAGGGCTGCCGGGCGACCTGTCGGCAGACAAGGCGATCTACAACTTCACGAAGGCGGTGGGCAAGGGGCTGCTGAAGGTGATGTCGAAGATGGGCATCTCCACCTACATGTCCTATACCGGCGCGCAGATCTTCGAGGCGCTCGGCCTGTCGACCGACCTCGTCGAGAAGTACTTCAAGGGCACGGCGTCGAAGGTCGGCGGCATCGGCCTGTTCGAGGTGGCGGAGGAGGCGATCCGCCTGCACCGCGACGCGTTCGGCGACGATCCGGTCCTGCGCGACATGCTCGACGCGGGCGGCGAGTACGCGTACCGCGTGCGCGGCGAGGATCACATGTGGACGCCCGACACGATCGCGAAGCTGCAGCATTCGACGCGCAGCAATTCCTACCAGACCTACAAGGAATACGCGAACCTGATCAACGACCAGACCCGGCGGCACATGACCTTCCGCGGGCTGTTCGAGTTCAAGGTCAATCCGGCGAAGGCGATCCCGATCGACGAGGTGGAATCCGCCAAGGAGATCGTCAAGCGCTTCGCGACGGGGGCGATGTCGCTCGGCTCGATCAGCACCGAGGCGCATACGACGCTCGCGATCGCGATGAACCGGATCGGCGGCAAGTCGAACACCGGCGAGGGCGGCGAGGACGAGAACCGCTATCGCAACGAGCTGCGCGGGATTCCGATCAAGAACGGCGACACGCTGAAGTCGATCATCGGCGACGAGATCGTGCGCGACATCGCGCTCAAGGACGGCGATTCGCTGCGCTCGCGCATCAAGCAGGTCGCGTCGGGCCGCTTCGGCGTGACGGCGGAGTACCTGGCCTCGGCCGACCAGATCCAGATCAAGATGGCGCAGGGCGCGAAGCCCGGCGAGGGCGGCCAGCTGCCGGGGCACAAGGTGTCCGAGTACATCGGCAAGCTGCGCTACTCGGTGCCGGGCGTCGGCCTGATCTCGCCGCCGCCGCACCACGACATCTATTCGATCGAGGATCTCGCGCAGCTGATCCACGACCTGAAGAACGTGAACCCGGTCGCGAGCATCTCGGTGAAGCTCGTGTCGGAAGTGGGCGTCGGTACGGTCGCGGCGGGCGTCGCGAAGGCGAAGGCGGACCACGTCGTGGTCGCCGGCCATGACGGCGGCACGGGCGCGTCGCCGCTGTCGTCGGTCAAGCACGCGGGCACGCCGTGGGAGCTCGGCCTCGCGGAAACCCAGCAGACCCTGGTGCTGAACCGCCTGCGCGGCCGCATCCGCGTGCAGGCCGACGGCCAGATGAAGACCGGCCGCGACGTCGTGATCGGCGCGCTGCTCGGCGCGGACGAATTCGGTTTCGCGACCGCGCCGCTCGTCGTCGAGGGCTGCATCATGATGCGCAAGTGCCACCTGAACACCTGCCCGGTCGGCGTTGCGACTCAGGATCCGGTGCTGCGCGCGAAGTTCTCGGGTCAGCCGGAGCACGTGGTCAACTTCTTCTTCTTCATCGCCGAGGAAGTG
>NZ_JAAGNW010000026.1:10250-31445 GCF_010645215.1 Burkholderia multivorans
ATCGAGCACTGGAAGGCGAAGGGCCTCGATTTCGCGCGCGTGTTCTACCAGCCGGAAGGCTGCGAGGAAGTGGCGCGCCGCCATGTCGAGAGCCAGGAGCACGGCCTCGAGCGCGCGCTCGACCACACGCTGATCGAGAAGGCGAAGGCGGCGATCGACAGCGGCGAGCACGTGTCGTTCATCCAGCCGGTGCGCAACGTGAACCGCACGGTCGGCGCGATGCTGTCCGGCGCGATCGCGAAGAAGCACGGCCACGACGGCCTCGCCGACGATGCGATCCACATCCAGCTCAAGGGCACGGCGGGGCAGAGCTTCGGTGCGTTCCTCGCGAAGGGCGTGACGCTCGATCTCGTCGGCGACGGCAACGACTACGTCGGCAAGGGGCTGTCGGGCGGCCGCATCATCATCCGTCCGACCAATGATTTCCGCGGCAAGTCCGAGGAAAACATCATCTGCGGCAACACCGTGATGTACGGCGCGCTCGAAGGCGAGGCGTTCTTCCGCGGCGTCGCGGGCGAGCGCTTCTGCGTGCGCAACTCGGGCGCGACCGCGGTCGTCGAGGGCACGGGCGACCACGGCTGCGAGTACATGACGGGCGGCACGGTGGTGGTGCTGGGCGAGACGGGGCGCAATTTCGCGGCGGGCATGTCGGGCGGCGTCGCCTACGTGTACGACCCGGACGGCGCGTTCGCCGGCAAGTGCAACAAGGCGATGGTCGCGCTCGATCCGGTGCTGCAGCAGGCGGAGCAGGAGCGCACGGTCGACCGCGCGCTGTGGCACGCGGGCGCCACCGACGAGGCGCTGCTCAAGGGGCTCGTCGAGCGTCACTTCCAGTTCACGGGTTCGCCGCGCGCGAAGTCGCTGCTGGAAAACTGGGATGCGGCGCGCCGCCAGTTCGTGAAGGTATTCCCGCAGGAATACAAGCGCGCACTCGGCGAACTCGGCGCGAAGAAGGCGGCGAAGGAAGTCCTCGCCGCCTGAGCGCCCCGCACCCGAACGCATAGCGACAGCGCCCGCCCGTGAAGGGCGGGTGCGGCTCCCCTCACCCGATACACAGATTCAGACGAGAACCTTATGGGCAAGGCAACCGGTTTTCTGGAGTTCGAACGCCGCCACGAGGCGTACGAAGCACCGCTCACGCGCGTGAAGCACTACAAGGAATTCGTCGCGGCGCTGTCCGACGACGACGCGAAGGTCCAGGGCGCGCGCTGCATGGATTGCGGGATTCCGTTCTGCAACAACGGCTGTCCCGTCAACAACGTCATCCCGGACTTCAACGACCTGGTGTTCCGCCAGGACTGGCGCACCGCGATCGAGGTGCTGCACTCGACCAACAACTTCCCGGAGTTCACGGGCCGGATCTGCCCGGCGCCGTGCGAGGCGGCCTGCACGCTCGGCATCAACGACGACCCGGTCGGCATCAAGTCGATCGAGCACGCGATCAGCGACAAGGCCTGGGCGGAAGGCTGGGTCGAGCCGCAGCCGAGCGCGCGCAAGACCGGCAAGAAGGTCGCGGTGGTCGGCTCCGGCCCGGCGGGCCTCGCGGCCGCGCAGCAGCTCGCGCGCGCGGGCCACGACGTGACGGTGTTCGAGAAGAACGACCGGATCGGCGGCCTGTTGCGCTACGGGATCCCCGACTTCAAGCTCGAGAAGTGGCTGATCGACCGGCGCATGCGCCAGATGGAGGCGGAAGGCGTGACGTTCCGCACCAGCGTGTTCATCGGCAAGGAGCCGCTGCCCGCCGAGATCGGCAACATGGCGAAGGACACCATCTCGCCCGAGACGCTGCGCGACGAGTACGACGCCGTGGTGATCGCGGGCGGTTCGGAAACGCCGCGCGATCTGCCGGTGCCGGGCCGCGAGCTGGCCGGGATCCATTTCGCGATGGATTTCCTGCCCCAGCAGAACAAGGTCAACGCCGGCGACAAGCTGGTCAACCAGCTGCTCGCGAAGGGCAAGCACGTGGTCGTGATCGGCGGCGGCGATACCGGCTCCGACTGCGTCGGCACGTCGAACCGCCATGGCGCGAAGCAGGTCGTGCAGTTCGAATTGCTGCCGCAGCCGCCCGAGCAGGAGAACAAGGCGCTCGTGTGGCCGTACTGGCCGATCAAGCTGCGCACGTCCTCGTCGCACGACGAGGGCTGCGAGCGCGACTGGGCGGTCGCGACCAAGCGCTTCGAGGGCAAGAACGGCAAGGTCGACAAGCTGATCGCGGTGCGCGTCGAATGGAAGGACGGCAAGATGCAGGAGGTCGCCGGCTCCGAATTCGAGATCAAGACCGACCTCGTGCTGCTCGCGATGGGCTTCACGCAGCCGGTCGCGCCGGTGCTCGACGCGTTCGGCGTCGCCAAGGACGGGCGCGGCAACGTGCGCGCGGCGACCGACGGCGAGCGCGCGTATCACACCTCGGTGGACAAGGTGTTCACGGCGGGTGACATGCGGCGCGGCCAGTCGCTCGTGGTGTGGGCGATCCGCGAGGGACGCCAGTGCGCGCGCGCGGTCGATGCGTTCCTGATGGGGCATTCCGAGCTGCCGCGCTGAGCGGCTCAGGCAGGTTCGCACCGGCAACCGGGCGTCGCGAGACGCCCGGTTTTTTTATGGGCGCGCGCTTTTGCGCAGCGCTTCGGATGCTTTCACAATCATCACAAATATTACGTTTTCGTAAGAGTTCGATAAACCTGTCATATCATGACGCCCCTTGCCCGGTCATGACCTGGAGCAAGAATTATCTGACCCCAATCAGGAGGCTAGTGGATGGAAGGATTTGTGCATGCGTTGATCGACGGCATCAACGGCATTCTTTGGAGCTACGTGCTGATCGCGTTGCTGCTCGGCGCTGGCCTGTGGTTCACGTTGCGCTTCAGGATGATCCAGTTGCGGGCGCTGCTGCTCAGCATGAAGCTGGTCGGCAGCAAGGGCGAACCGGGCAGCATCTCGTCGTTCCAGGCATTCGCGACCGGCCTCGCGAGCCGGGTCGGCACCGGCAACATCGCCGGCGTGGCGGTCGCGCTGACCGTCGGCGGCCCGGGTGCGATCTTCTGGATGTGGATGACGGCGCTCGTCGGGATGTCGTCGGCCTTCGTCGAGGCGACGCTCGCGCAGATCTTCAAGGTCTCGCACCATGACGGCACCTACCGTGGGGGGCCCGCGTACTATATTCAGATCGGGCTGCGTTCGCGCGGCTTCGGCGTGCTGTTCTCGCTGTCGCTGATCCTGGCCTTCGGTTTCGTGTTCAACGCGGTGCAGGCCAACGCGATCGCCGAGGCCTTCAACGCGTCGTTCGGCTGGAGCCGCGCGGCGGTCGGGCTGGGCCTCGTGCTGCTGACCGCGCCGATCATCTTCGGCGGGATCCGCCGGATCGCGAACGTCGCGCAGGTGATCGTGCCGGTGATGGCGATCGGCTATCTCGCGCTCGCGGTCTACGCGGTGGCGCCGCACGTCGCGATGGTGCCGGAGATGATCATGCTGATCGTGAAGAGCGCATTCGGCCTCGAGCAGGCGGCGGGCGGCCTGACGGGCTACGCGGTGAGCCAGGCGGTGGCGATCGGCGTCAAGCGCGGGCTGTTCTCGAACGAAGCGGGGATGGGCAGCGCGCCGAACGCGGCCGCGACGGCCAGCACGCGCCATCCGGTCACGCAGGGCCTGATCCAGATGCTCGGCGTGTTCGTCGACACGATCGTGATCTGCAGCGCAACCGCGTTCGTGATCCTGCTGTCGGGCCAGTACGAGGTCGGCACCGCGATGGAAGGCGCGGCGCTCACGCAGCGCGCGATCTCGAGCCATGTCGGCGACTGGGGCGGGATCTACATGGCGGTCGCGATCTTCTTCCTCGCGTTTTCCTCGGTGATCGGCAACTACGCGTATGCGGAAGGCAATGTCGAGTTCATCACCAAGCGGCGCGGCACGGTCCTGGTGTTCCGGCTCGCGGTGCTCGGGATGGTGATGTTCGGCAGCGTCGGCCAGCTGCCGCCCGTATGGGCGATGGCCGACACCAGCATGGGCCTGATGGCGCTCATCAATCTGCTCGCGATCCTCGCGCTCGGCAAGTATGCGCATGCCGCGTGGCGCGATTACCAGCGGCAACGTGCGGCCGGCATCGCCGATCCGGTATTCACGCGCAAGACGATCCCCGAGCTGGACAAGGTGCTGCCCACCGACGTGTGGGGCGAGCATGGCCCGCTGCCGCAGGGCGAGCGGCTCGGCGCGGCGCGCGAGTCGGCCGGTGCACGCGCGGCGGCGGCCACGCGCTGAGCATGGACGCCGGCCGGCCGCGCTGCTTCGTCGCGCTGGATCCCGATGCGGATTCGCGCGAGGCGCTGGCGGCGTTGCCGGTCGCGGCCGGCGCGCGGCGCACGCCGCGCGCGCAGCTGCATCTGACGCTCGCGTTCATCGGCGAGATCGAGCGCGCGACGGCCGGGCGGATCGCCGCGCGCTTGCCGGCGCTGGCGGCCGGCGCGGCGCTGCCGCCGCTCGCGGTCGAGCGGCTGGCGCATTGGCCGGGCGGCGCGCGGGCGCGGCTCGTGGTCGCCGAGCTGGCGCGGCCGGCCGTGCTCATGGAGCGGCCGGCGCGGGTGCGCGATGCGCTGGCGGCGCTGGGCCTCGCCCTCGAGCGCCGCGCGTTCCGGCCGCATGTCACGCTCGCGCGGTTCGCGCGCGAGGTTGGGCGCGGTGCGCCTGCTTCGACTTCGCTGACCGATGAGGTCGACGTGCGCTTCGCGTCGCTCGTGCTGTACGAGAGCCTGCTGTTGCCCGCGGGCGCGGAGCATCGGCCGATCGCGGCCGTCGGGTTGACGTAGTACGGCGCGGCGGCGGGCGGCGGGCGGCCGGCGTCGAAGCGATTTTTTCGATCATCTCTCTACGCGCCGGGCGTTATCCCCCGGCCATCGCAGACTCGGCCGCAGCGTGCGAGCGTCAGGCCGGTCGATCCTCCGGCGCGTGTCCGGCCGTGACCGCCGCGCCTGCGCCGGGCACGATCGCCTGCATGGCAGGGCAGCGTGCCTCAGCCCGCGCCCGCGCCGGCTTCCACGAGCGACTTGCCGCGGGTTTCGGGCAGCACGAGCGCGGCGATCACGACGAGCAGGTAGCCGCCGCCTGCGACGTAGCCGATCGCCTGCACGAGCGACAGCGACTGCGACAGCGCGCCGACCGCGATCGGGAACAGCGAGCCGAGACCGCGGCCGAGGTTGTAGCAGAAGCCCTGGCCGGAGCCGCGGATCGCGCCGGGATAGAGTTCCGACAGATACGCGCCGATGCCCGCGAACACGCCCTGCACGACGATGCCGAGCGGGAAGCCGAGCAGCAGCATGGCGTTGTCGGTGATGGGCAGCATGGTGTAGGCCATGCCGAGCGCGAACGAACCGATCGCGAACAGGATGAACGACGCGCGCCGTCCGATCCGGTCGGACAGGATCGCGCCGACCAGGTAGCCGAAGAACGAGCCGCTGATCAGCACGATCAGGTAGCCGCTGGTGTTGAACACGGATAGATGCCGGACGGTTTTCAGGTAGGTGGGCAGCCAGATCGTGATCGCGTAGTAGCCGCCCAGCATGCCGGTGCACAGCAGGCTGCCGAAGCAGGTCGCCTTCAGGTGCGCGGGGGCGAAGATCCGCAGGAACGGCGTGCGCTCGCCGCGGGCTTCGCGGGCGCGGCGCACGGCGACGTACAGATCCGGGTCGCGCACGTGACGGCGGATGTAGAGGATCCACAGCGCGGGCGCGAGGCCGATCCAGAAGCACGCGCGCCACGCATACGGTTCGGGCAGCAGCGCGAAGAACGCCCAGTACAGCAGCGCGGCCAGCGCCCAGCCGACCGACCAGCTGCTCTGCAGGGTGCCGACCGCCTTCGCGCGATGCTGGGGCGAGCGGATCGTCTCCGCCATCATGATCGTCACCACCGACCATTCGCCGCCGAAGCCGAGGCCCTGCAGCGTGCGGGTCGCGAGCAACTGCCCGAACGAGTTCGTGAAGCCGGACAGGCAGGTGAACAGCGCGAAGGTCGCGATCGTCCATTGCAGCACGCGCACGCGGCCGTAGCGGTCGGCGAGGATGCCGGCGAGCCAGCCGCCGAGCGCCGACGACACCAGCGAACTGGTCGCGATCAGGCCCGCCTCGCTGCGCGTCATGCCCCACGATGCGATCAGCGTCGGGATCAGGAACGAGTAGATCATGAAGTCGAACGCGTCGACCCCGTAGCCGCCGAAGCCGGCATAGAGCGTGCGGCGCTCGCGCGTCGACAGCTCGTGGAACCACTGGAATGCCTGCATGCGCGCCGTTGCTCCCGGTGTCGTGGAGGTCGCGGGCTATTGTAAGCGGCGGGGCGGCGGAGCAAAAAAGAAGCGGCGCTCGGAATGCGCGAGGGGCGGGCCGGGAGCCGGGCCGACGACGGCGCTGGCGACGGACAGCCGCGAGGCGCCCGGCGTCCCGCCATCGGCCGGAGACCGCCGGCGCGAACCGGCGCGCGCGAGGCGCGCCGGCGACGGCGCTACGCGGCGAGCTTCCGGTCGGCGCGCTGCACGTCGAGCGTCTCGTGGTGGAAGCTCGCGAGCGATTCGCGGTGCGCGACGCTCACGATCGCGGCTTTCGGCAGGCGCTCGTCGAGCACGTGATAGAGGCGCGCCTCGTTGTCGGCGTCGAGCGCGCTCGTCGCTTCGTCGAGGAACAGGTAGTCGGGCTTGTGCAGCAGCACGCGGGCGCCCGCGAGACGCTGCTGCTCGCCCGGCGACAGGATGCGGGTCCAGTGGCCGGTCTCGGCGAGGCGCTCGGCATAGCCGTCGAGATGGCAGGCGCGCAGCGCGTCGCGGCAGGCCTCGTCGCTGAAGGCGTCGGCGCCCGACGGATACGCGAGCGCCGCCTTCAGCGTGCCGATCGGCAGGTAGCTCTGCTGCGGGACGAACATCATGCGCGCGCCGGACGGCGCGTCGATCGCGCCGTCGCCGAACGGCCACAGGCCGGCCAGCGCGCGCATCAGCGTGCTCTTGCCGGCCCCGGAGGCGCCGCGCACGAGCCAGCGCGAGCCGGGGCGGATCGCGCCGTCGCCGATCGTCGCGAGCGGCTGGCCATCGGGCAGCGCGAGCCGCAGGCCGGCCGTCGCGACCCGGTCGGCGTCGACCTGACGCAGCGCGATGCCGCCGTGGCCGTGGGCCGTGGCGTCGGCATGCTCATGGTGCGACGCATGCGCGACGCGCTTGAATTCGCGCAGACGGTTGACGGTCGCGCGCCATTCGACGAGCGTGCCGTAGCTGTTGATGAACCACGAGAACGAATCGCTGACGGTGTCGAACGCGGAGCGGATCTGCATCAGCACGCCGAACGAGAACGCGCCCGCGAAGTAGCGCGGCGCGGCGACCACGAGCGGGAAGATGATCGCGATCTGGCCGTAGAAGCTGAGCACGAACGAGAGCCGCTTGGTGTAGCGCATGATGCGCCACCAGTTGTCCTTGATGTGCGCGAACACGCCGTTGACGTTGTCGCGCTCCCTGCGTTCGCCGTCGTAGAACGCGATCTGCTCGGCGTTCTCGCGGATCCGGATCAGGCCGAAGCGGAAGTCGGCTTCCACCCGCTGCTGCTGGTAGTTGAGCGGCACGAGCTGGTGGCCGAACCAGTGCGTCATCAGCGAGCCGAACACCGCGTACAGCGCGGCGGCCCACACCATGTAGCCGGGGATCGTGACCGGCGAGCCGCCGAGCGTGATGGTGAGCGCGCCCGCGAGCGACCAGAGGATGGTCACGAACGACACGAGCGTGACGACCGTCGACAGCAGGTCGAGGGTCAGCGCGAGCGTGGTGGTGGCGAACGACGCGAGATCGTCGCTGATCCGCTGGTCGGGGTTGTCGGCGAGGCGGTCGCGTTCGATCCGGTAGAACGCGCGCGCGCCGAGCCATTCCTCCAGGAAGCGCTCGGTGAGCCACTGCCGCCAGCGGAAGCCGAGCATCTGCCGCAGGTAGCGGCCGTAGACGAACAGGATGATGTACGCGAAGGCGAGCCCGCTGAACACGAGCAGCAGGTGCGGGAAGTCGTGGGTGTCCTTCGATTCCAGCGCGTTGTAGAACTGCGCGCTCCAGTTGTTGATCTTGACGTTGATCGCGACCACCAGCAGGTTGATCACGATGATCGTGATGAACAGCGTCCAGGCGATCTTCCATTCGGACGAAACCCAGTAGGGCTTGATGAGGCGCCAGGCCGACACGTCGCGCGAGGACGCGGCGGGGTCGTGCGGATCATCGGGGCGGGCGGAGGGGGGCGATTGGCTCATGGGCGTCCTGATGAGTGGGCCGGATACCGCGCCGCGCACGGCGCGGCTGAAAACAGTGCCGCATGGCGGCGGGCGTGCGCCGATTGTGTGAGGCGCGGCTTAAACGGCCCTTAACGCGCGGGCCGGGCGCGACCGGACCCGACCCGGTCATCGGGCATTGTGCCAGCGCGGCGGGGCGTCGGGCGAATTTGCCGCAGGCTCCGGTTTGCGGCCGTTTCCGCTTTTATGGTCTAATGACCGCCGACGAAACAGGGGTGCTTTGCACGCCAGCCGCCCGGCGACGGGCGTGGCGCGACGAGGCTGAGAGAGACCCTTCGCACCCGATCCGGGTAATACCGGCGCGGGAAGTTTCCGATCCCGCCGGGCCGCGCTGGCCGTCATTCCCATTTCGCCAGCGCCTCCCACGCCCGGCCGGCCCTGGCTGCCGGTTTCGTCCTTTTGGGTACGCGCGCCGCGTGTTGCGGAAGGATTCGATGACCGTTCATTCTTCATGTGTTTGTTTCCCGTGGTCCTGCTGTCGCGCCGTTGCGCGGGCGGGGGTGCGCTCATGACGCCGCTCGGATCGCAGGCCGATTTCGCGGTGCTGGGCGGCGGCCTGGTCGGCCGGCTGGTCGCATGGCGGCTGGCGGGCGAGGGCCATCGCGTCGTGCTCGTCGAGCGCGGCGACGCGGCCGGGTCGGGCGCGGCCGCCTGGGTGGCCGCCGCGATGCTCGCGCCGCTCGCCGAGGCGGCGAGCGCGGAGCTGCTGATCACCGAACTGGGCGCCGCGTCGCTCGAAAGCTGGCCCGCATGGCTCGCCGAGCTGCCGGAGCCGGTGTTCTTCCAGCGCAACGGCACGCTCGTGGTCTGGCATCACGCGGATCGCGCCGAGGCCCCGCTGTTCGAGCGCCGGGTGCGCGCGAACGCGCCGGCGGCGCTGTTCGACGGCGGCTTCGTGCCGCTCGCCGGCGCGCAGGTCGACGCGGCCGAGCCCGCGCTCGGCGGCCGCTTCGCACGCGGCCTGCTGCTGCCGCGCGAGGGCCAGCTCGACAATCGCCAGACCTTGCACGCCTTCGCCGCCGGCCTGGCCGAGCGCGGCGTCGAGACGCACTGGAATACCGTGGTCGATCTCGCGACCGCGCCGGCCGCGCGCGTCACGATCGACTGCCGCGGGCTGGGCGCGAAGCAGGTGTTC
Source organism: Burkholderia multivorans (assembly GCF_010645215.1). Taxonomy (GTDB): domain Bacteria; phylum Pseudomonadota; class Gammaproteobacteria; order Burkholderiales; family Burkholderiaceae; genus Burkholderia; species Burkholderia multivorans_A. Next base: position 19,675 of record NZ_JAAGNW010000026.1, read on the forward strand.
CCGACGCTGCGCGGGATCCGCGGCGAGGTGGCGCGCGTGCACGCGCCGGGCATCGGCCTGAGCCGTCCGGTGCGGCTGCTGCATCCGCGCTACCCGCTCTACATCGCGCCGAAGGAGCATGACCTGTACGTGATCGGCGCGACCGAAGTGGAGGGCGAGGACATGTCGCCCGTCAGCGTGCGTTCGGCGCTCGAACTGCTGAGCGCCGCGTTCTCCGTGCATCCGGCCTTCGGCGAGGCGCGCATTCTCGAACTCAATGCGCAATGCCGGCCGACGCTGCCCGACCATCGCCCGGCGCTGGTCTGGGACGGCGGCGCGCGGCTCGCCGTCAACGGCCTGTACCGCCACGGCTTCATGATCGCGCCGGAGGTGGCGGAGCAGGCGGCGCGTTTTGCGCGCGCGCTGCTCGAGCGCCGGGTGACGGATGCCGATACGTTTGCCGCCTGGCGCGCCGACGCCCGCTGGCCGGCGCTGTTGCAACTGGGCGAGGTGCGCGAGCCCGCGTGAGCGCCGCCGAGCCGATACCGACTTTTCGCATGATGGACATCCAGATCAATCAACAGATGCTGACCCTGCCCGAAGGCGCGACGGTTGCCGACGCCCTCGCGGCGTACGGCGCGGCGCCGCCGTTCGCGGTGGCCCTGAACGGCGCGTTCGTCGCGCGCACCCAGCACGCGGTGCGTGCGCTCGCCGGCGGCGACCGGCTCGATGTCGTGCACCCGGTGGCGGGCGGCTGACGCCTCCGCTTCCGGCCCAACCAGGATTCCTCGATGACGTCCCTTCCTTCCGCCGACGCGCTCACGCTGTACGGCGAAACCTTCGCGAGCCGCGTGCTGATCGGCACGTCGCGCTATCCATCCCTGCAGTCGCTGTCCGACTCGATCGCCGCGTCGCGGCCCGGCATGGTGACGGTCGCGCTGCGCCGCCAGATGAACGCGGGCGCCGGCGAGACCGGCTTCTTCGAACTGCTCAAGCGCCACGCGGTGCCGCTGTTGCCGAACACGGCCGGCTGCCAGACGGTCGCGGAGGCGGTCACCACCGCGCAGATGGCGCGCGAGGTGTTCGAGACCGACTGGATCAAGCTGGAGCTGATCGGCGACGACTACACGCTGCAGCCGGATCCGGTCGGGCTGATCGAGGCCGCGGCACTGCTCGTGAAGGACGGTTTCAAGGTGCTGCCGTACTGCACCGAGGATCTCGTGATCGGCCGGCGCCTGCTCGACGCGGGCTGCGAGGCGCTGATGCCGTGGGGCGCGCCGATCGGCACCGGCAAGGGCGTGCTCAACCCGTACGGGCTGCGCGTGCTGCGCGAGCGCCTGCCGGACGTGCCGCTGATCGTCGACGCGGGGCTCGGCGTGCCGTCGCACGCGTGCCAGGTGATGGAATGGGGTTTCGACGGCGTGCTGCTCAACACCGCCGTATCGCAGGCCACCCATCCGGAGATCATGGCGCGCGCGTTCGCGCAGGGCGTCGAGGCCGGCCGCGCCGCGTATCTCGCCGGCCCGATGGACGCGCGCGAGATCGCGCATGCGAGCACGCCGGTGGTCGGCATGCCGTTCTGGCACCAGGACGGGGGTGGGGCGTGAGTCTCGCGTTTCCGGCCGTGTTCTGGCCGCCCGCCGACGAACTGGCCGAGGCGGCCGGGCGGATCCGCCCGGCGCTCGGCGCGTGGCCCGCGCCCGCCGTGCCGCTGCGGCTGTGTGTCGCACGGCCGGCGCAGGCCGGCGCGGGCGACCTGCTGGTGACGCCCGCGGCCGATTGCGCGCCCGCCGACGCGGCCCGGCTCGCGGCCTCGGGCGCGGCCGTGATCACGTTCGCGGAACGCGCGGCGGTGCTGTACTGGGGCGCGGCCCGCTATCCGCTCGACGCCGCCGCGCCGCTCGCGGACGACTGGCTGGCCGCGTTCGCGGCGTTCCTCGACTGCGGCTTCGCGCCGCCCGATGCGCTGGTGCTCGCGCTGGCGTGGCGCGACGGCGACGAGGCGGCCGGCGCCGACGCCTGGCCCGTCGAGCCCGACCGTTTCCCGCGCGCCGCGGCGGACGCGGCGCCGCCGGGCCCGGGCTTCGCGCCTTGCCCGGCGCGGCTCGGCCTGTATCCGGTGCTGCCGAGCGCCGACTGGGTCGAGCGGGTGCTCGAATGCGGGGTGCGCACGGTTCAGCTGCGCGTGAAGGAGGCCGAGCCGGCCGTGCTGCGCGCGGAGATCGCGCGGGCGGTGGCGGCGGGGCGGCGCTATCCGGACGCCCGGGTGTTCATCAACGATCATTGGCAACTGGCGCTGGAGGCGGGCGCATACGGCGTCCACCTGGGCCAGGAAGACCTCGGGACGGCCGACCTCGGCGCGCTCGCGGCCGCGGGCGTGCGGCTCGGCCTGTCGAGCCACGGCTACTACGAGATGCTGGTCGCGCTGAGCGTGCGGCCGAGCTACCTGGCGCTCGGGCCGGTATTCGCGACCGCCACCAAGGCCGTTGCCGCACCGCCGCAAGGCCTGGCCCGGATCGCCCGCTACGCGCGCTTCGCGGGCGGCCGGGCGCCGCTCGTCGCGATCGGCGGGATCGGCCCCGACACCCTGCCGGCGGTCCTGGCGACGGGCGTCGGCGGCGTCGCGGTGGTCAGCGCGGTGACGGGCGCGGCGGACTATCGGGCGGCCGTCGCCGCCATGCAGGCGCAATGTTGTTGCAACGCAACAGTCACACCGTCACAATTTGACACTCTCTGACTGAGACCCCGATTCGTGCGTCGCGACATCATTCCAAGGCAGGCCCTATAATTCGGCGTTCTGCGTAAAAGGAATGCCCATTCCGTGAGCCCTTCCCCCGAGACCCTGCTTGAGCTTCGCGACGTCGATTTCGGCTACGGCGACCGTCTTGTCCTGTCGAACCTGAACATGCGCTTCGGACGCGGCCAGGTGGTCGCGGTCATGGGCGGCTCGGGCTGCGGCAAGACGACCGTGCTGCGGCTGATCGGCGGGCTCGTGCGCGCGCGCCGCGGGCAGGTGCTGTTCGGCGGCGCGGACATCGGCGCGCAGTCGCGCGACGGCCTGTACGCGCTGCGCCGCAAGATGGGCATGCTGTTCCAGTTCGGCGCGCTGTTCACCGACATGTCGGTCTACGAGAACGTCGCGTTCGCGCTGCGCGAGCATACCGACCTGCCGGAAGCGCTGATTCACGACCTGGTGCTGATGAAGCTCAACGCGGTCGGGCTGCGCGGCGCGCGCGACCTGATGCCGTCCGAGGTGTCGGGCGGGATGGCGCGGCGCGTGGCGCTTGCGCGCGCGATCGCGCTCGATCCCGAGCTGATGATGTACGACGAGCCGTTCGCGGGCCTCGATCCGATCTCGCTCGGCATCACCGCGAACCTGATCCGCACGCTGAACCAGGCGCTCGGCGCGACCTCGATCCTCGTCACGCACGACGTGCCGGAATCGTTCGCGATCGCCGACTACGTCTATTTCCTCGCGAACGGCGGCGTGCTCGCCCAGGGCACGCCCGACGAGCTGCGCGCAGCGACCGACCCGAGCGTGCGCCAGTTCATCGACGGCACGCCGGACGGCCCGTTCCGGTTTCATTACATGAGCCAGCCGCTCGCGGCTGACTTCGGACTTGGCGGAGGGCGGGAATGATCAGCGCGATCGGACGTTTCGTGATCGGCGGCCTCGGCCAGGCAGGCTACGCGGCCCGCATGTTCGCGCGCCTCGTGCTCGAGTTCTTCCCGCTGCTGCGGCGGCCGCGGCTCGTCACGAAACAGATTCATTTCCTCGGTAATTATTCGTTCGTGATCATCGCCGTGTCGGGCCTGTTCGTCGGCTTCGTGCTCGGCCTGCAGGGCTACTACACGCTGAACCGCTACGGCTCCGAGCAGGCGCTCGGCCTGCTCGTCGCGCTGTCGCTCGTGCGCGAGCTGGGCCCCGTCGTGACCGCGCTGCTGTTCGCCGGGCGCGCGGGCACCTCGCTCACGGCCGAGATCGGCCTGATGAAAGCGGGCGAGCAGCTGACCGCGCTCGAGATGATGGCGGTCGATCCGCTCAAGACCGTGATCGCGCCGCGCATGTGGGCCGGGATCATCACGATGCCGCTGCTGGCCGCGATCTTCAGCGCGGTCGGCGTGATGGGCGGCTACGTGGTCGGCGTGATCCTGATCGGCGTCGATTCCGGCGCGTTCTGGTCGCAGATGCAGGGCGGCGTCGACGTCTGGAGCGACGTCGGCAACGGCGTGCTGAAAAGTGTCGTATTCGGTTTCGCGGTGACCTTCATCGCGCTGTTTCAAGGTTACGAAGCGAAGCCGACGCCGGAAGGCGTGTCGCGCGCGACGACCAAGACCGTCGTGTACGCGTCGCTCGCCGTACTCGGCCTCGATTTCCTGCTGACCGCGCTGATGTTCAGCTAAAGCCTTTTTGGGATGACGATGAAAAAGACTGCTCTCGACTTCTGGGTCGGCCTGTTCGTGGTGTTGGGCTTCATTGCGCTGCTGTTCCTCGCGCTGAAGGTCGGCAACATGAGTTCGCTGTCGTTCCAGACCACCTATCCGGTGAAGATGAAGTTCGACAATATCGGCGGCCTCAAGCCGCGCGCGGCGGTGAAGAGCGCGGGCGTGGTGGTCGGCCGGGTCGGGTCGATCGGCTTCGATACCAACACCTACCAGGCGCTCGTGACGATCGACCTGTTCCAGCAATATCCGTTTCCGAAGGATTCGTCCGCGAAGATCCTGACCTCCGGCCTGCTCGGCGAGCAGTACATCGGCCTGGAGCCGGGCGGCGACACCGAAATGCTGAAGGCGGGCGACACGATCACGATGACCCAGTCCGCGATCGTGCTGGAGAACCTGATCGGCCAGTTCCTGTACAGCAAGGCGGCGGACGCCGGCGCGGGCAAATCCGCACCGGCATCCGCGGCACCGGCCGCGTCCGCGCCGGCCGGCCAATAAACGACAGAGAGAAGAGGGAAACCACCATGCAGACGATGCGCATCAGAAACGCACTGCTCGCGACGGCGGCCGTCGCGGCGATGAGCGGCTGCGCGACCGTGCAGACGCCGACCAAGGGCGACCCGTTCGAGGGCTTCAACCGGTCGGTCTACAAGTTCAACGACACCATCGACACCTACGCCCTCAAACCGGTCGCGCAGGGTTATGCGTGGGTCGTGCCGCAGCCGGTGCGCGAGAGCATCGCGAACGTCTTCTCGAACGTGGGTGACGTCTACATCGCCGCGAACAACGCCGCGCAGCTGAAGATCGCCGACGGCGTCGGCGACATCATGCGGGTGGTGATCAACACGGTGTTCGGCGTCGGCGGCCTGTTCGACGTCGCGTCGGCGGCGAAGCTGCCGAAGCACAACGCCGATTTCGGCACCACGCTCGGCCACTACGGCGTGCCGTCCGGCCCGTACCTCATGCTGCCGCTGCTCGGCCCGAGCACGGTGCGCGACACGGCCGGCCTCGCGGTCGACTATCTCGGCAACCCGCTCACCTATGTGAAGCCCGACAGCGTAAGCTGGGCGCTGTTCGGCGTGAACCTCGTGAACACGCGCGCGAACCTGCTCGGCGCGGGCGACGTGCTGAACGCGGCCGCCATCGACAAGTATTCGTTCATCCGCAACGCCTACCTGCAGCGCCGCCAGGCCCTGATCTCGGGCTCGAACGTGCCGGACTACGGCAGCGAGGCGCTGCCGAAGTACGACCTGCCGGAAGACGGCTCCGCGCCCGCCGCGGCGGGCGCGGGTTCGCCGAATCCGGCGAGCGCGACCAACGTGCCGGCGCAGCAGTTCGTGCCGCCGTCGCCGGGCGGCGTGCGCCTGCCGAACATCCTGCGCTGAAGCGGCGCGGGATTTACATTCGTTACAGCCGGAAACGATTTGGCGGGCGGCGGAGCCGAACTTGCGACGCCGCCGCCCGCTCCAAGCATCGCACCGACTTCATTGACGCAGGACCTCAATCCTATGAAGAAAATCTTTCTGATCCCCATGTTTGCCGCGTTCTTCGCGTTCGGCAGCGCAGCCCACGCGCAGGTCGACCAGTCGAATCCGCAGGCCCTGATCAAGACCGCGACCCAGCAGGTGCTCGACGAAGTGCGCACCCAGGCGATCAAGCCGGGCGACATCGGCCGCGTGACGGCGATCGTCAATCGCGACATCCTGCCGTACGCCGACTTCCGCCGCACCACGCAGATCGTGATGGGGCGCAACTGGCGCACCGCGACGGCCGCGCAGCAGCAGCAGATCGTCGAGCAGTTCAAGATGCTGCTGATCCGCACCTATTCGGGCGCGATCGCGCAACTGAAGCCGGACCAGCAGATCCAGTACCCGCCGTTCCGCGCGGATCCGGCCGACACCGACGTCGTGGTGCGCACGGTCGCGATGAACAACGGCCAGCCGGTCCAGATCGACTACCGCCTGTACAAGAGCCCGCAGGGCTGGCGTGTATATGACCTGAACGTGCTCGGCGCGTGGCTGATCCAGACCTACCAGCAGCAGTTCAACGAGAAGATCCAGCAAAGCGGCGTGGACGGCCTGATCCAGTTCCTGACCCAGCGCAACGAGCAGCTGGCGGCGGGCAAGGCGTCGTGAAGTCCTTCAATGCCGGCGCGATGCTGACCCACGCGAGCGCGACGGCCGCGCTCGCGCAGGGGCTCGCGCAGATCGACGCGGGCGCCACCGCGGTCGACTGCGCGGCGCTCGCGCAATTCGACTCCTCCGCGCTCGCGGTGCTGCTCGCCTGGCAGCGCGCGGCGCGCGCGCGCGGCGTCGCGCTCGACATCCTCCATCTGCCGCCGAAGCTCGCGAGCCTCGCGCAGGCCTACGGCATCGACACGCTGCCCGCCGAGCGACATTGACGCTCGCCGCGTCGGGGTGCGGGTGCGGCTTTCGCGCCCGGCCCGCCCTCCCGGTTTGGCCTATAATCGAACGTTTGCGGGCCGGCTGACCGGTCCCCGTTTTTCCCCATTCGCTCCAGCACAGAGAAGGCGTCGCGGCCCGGGCCGCGCTCAGTCATGTCAGCCATAGAAATCCGTCACGTCAAGAAGCGCTACAAGGCGCTTCAGGCGCTCAAGGGCGTCAGCCTGTCGGTCGAGGAAGGCGAATTCTTCGGCTTGCTCGGCCCCAACGGCGCCGGCAAGACCACCCTCATCAGCATACTCGCGGGCCTCGCGCGGGCCGACGAAGGCAGCGTCGCCGTCCGCGGCCACGATGTCGTCAAGGACTTCCGCGCCGCGCGCCGTGCGCTCGGCGTCGTGCCGCAGGAACTCGTGTTCGATCCGTTCTTCACGGTGCGCGAGACGCTGCGGATCCAGTCCGGCTACTTCGGGCTGCGCCACAACGACGACTGGATCGACGAGGTGATGGCGAACCTCGATCTCACCGACAAGGCCGATGCGAACATGCGCGCGCTGTCGGGCGGCATGAAGCGGCGCGTGCTGGTCGCGCAGGCGCTCGTGCACCGCCCGCCCGTGATCGTGCTCGACGAGCCGACCGCGGGCGTCGACGTCGAGCTGCGCCAGACCTTGTGGAAATTCATCTCGCGCCTCAATCGCGAGGGCCACACGATCGTGCTGACCACGCATTACCTGGAAGAAGCCGAGGCGCTGTGCGATCGCATCGCGATGCTGCGGCGCGGCGAGGTGGTCGCGCTCGAGCGCACCGCGGCGCTGCTGCAGCGCTTCGCCGGGCTGCAGCTGTTCCTGCGCCTCGCGCAGGGCGCGCTGCCCGCCGAGCTGCGCGCGCTCGAGGCCGATGCGGGCGCGGGCACCGGCGGCGCGCCTGCGCAACCGGGCGAGCACCTGCTGCGCCTGACGAGCTACGACGAGGTCGAGCGGATCCTCGCGCAATGCCGCGCGGCCGGCTGCGCGTTCGACGAGATCGAGATCCGCAAGGCCGACCTGGAGGATGTGTTCGTGCAGGTCATGAATGGGGCAGAAGTCGTCGAGGGATTGGCATGAGCGGGTTTCGCACGCTGTTCTACAAGGAAATCCTGCGGTTCTGGAAGGTGTCGTTCCAGACCGTGCTCGCGCCGGTCGTGACCGCGCTGCTGTACCTGACCATCTTCGGCCACGCGCTGACGGGCCGCGTCGACGTCTATCCGGGCGTCGAGTACGTGAGCTTTCTCGTGCCCGGCCTCGTGATGATGAGCGTGCTGCAGAACGCGTTCGCGAACAGCTCGTCGTCGCTGATCCAGTCGAAGATCACCGGCAACCTCGTGTTCATGCTGCTGCCGCCGCTGTCGTACGCCGACATCTTCGGCGCGTACGTGCTCGCCTCGGTCGTGCGCGGCCTCGCGGTGGGCGCGGGCGTGTTCGTCGTGACGGTGTGGTTCATCCCGATGAGCTTCGCCGCGCCGCTCTTCATCGTCGCGTTCGCGCTGCTCGGCTCGGCGATCCTCGGCACGCTCGGCCTGATCGCCGGGATCTGGGCCGAGAAGTTCGACCAGCTCGCCGCGTTCCAGAACTTCCTGATCATGCCGCTCACGTTCCTGTCGGGCGTGTTCTATTCGACCCATTCGCTGCCGCCCGTGTGGCGCGAGGTGTCGCGGCTCAACCCGTTCTTCTACATGATCGACGGCTTCCGCTACGGGTTCTTCGGCATCGCCGACGTCACGCCGTTCGCGAGCCTCGCGATCGTCGCCGGTTTCTTCGTGCTGCTCGCGCTCGTCGCGATGCGGCTCCTCTCGACCGGCTACAAACTGCGTCATTGAGATGAAGCGCGCCGCCCGTACCGCCTGCCGGGCGGGCCGGCGCGCATAGCGTATAGACAGGAGCATTCCATGTTGCCGACTCCCGAACAGGTCAAGCAATACATCGCAGGCGGGCTCGCCTGCACCCATCTGGAAGTCGAGGGCGACGGCCAGCATTTCTTCGCGACGATCGTCTCGCCCGCCTTCGAGGGCAAGCGGCCGATCCAGCGGCACCAGCTCGTCTACGCGGCGCTCGGCGACCGCATGAAGCAGGAAATCCACGCGCTCAGCATGAAGACGCTGACGCCCGCCGAATGGCAGAACGCATAACCGGAATTCACTGAGTGCAAGTCACCGTCAACGAACACGACGCCGTCGAGCGCGTCGCCACGGCAAGCCCGGCCGGCAATCGGGAAGCGCAGGGAGATGGAATGGACAAGCTCGTGATCGAAGGCGGTCAGCGTCTGAGCGGCGAGATCGCCGTGTCCGGCGCGAAGAACGCGGCGCTGCCGATCCTGTGCGCGGGGCTGCTGTCCGCCGAGCCGGTCGAACTCGACAACGTGCCGAACCTGCAGGACGTGCGCACCACGCTCAAGCTGCTCGGCCAGATGGGCATGCGCACCGAGACGGACGGTGCGCGGGTGCGGCTCGACGCGGGGCGCGTCGACAGCCCGGTCGCCCCGTACGAACTGGTCAAGACGATGCGTGCGTCGATCCTGGTGCTCGGCCCGCTCCTCGCGCGCTTCGGCGAAGCGAAGGTGTCGCTGCCGGGCGGCTGCGCGATCGGCGCGCGTCCGGTCGACCAGCACATCAAGGGCCTGCAGGCGATGGGCGCCGAGATCAGCCTCGAGCACGGCTTCATCGAGGCGCGCGCGACGCGCCTGAAGGGCGCGCGGATCGTCACCGACATGATCACGGTGACCGGCACCGAGAACCTGCTGATGGCCGCCACCCTCGCCGACGGCGAGACGGTGATCGAGAACGCCGCGCGCGAGCCCGAGGTCAGCGACCTCGCGCACCTGCTGGTGGCGATGGGCGCGCGGATCGACGGGATCGGCACCGACCGGCTCGTGATCCAGGGCGTGGAGCGGCTGCACGGCGCGCGCCATGCGGTGATCCCCGACCGCATCGAGGCGGGCACGTTCCTGTGCGCGGTCGCGGCCGCGGGCGGCGACGTGACGCTGACGGGCGTGCGCCCGTCCATCCTCGACGCGGTGATCGACAAGCTGCGCGAGGCCGGCGTGACGATCGTGGAAGGCGGCGACTGGCTGCGCGTGACGATGGACCGCCGCCCCTCGGCGGTGACCATCCGCACCTCCGAGTACCCGGCGTTCCCGACCGACATGCAGGCGCAGTTCATGGCGCTGAACACGATCGCGAGCGGCACCGCGCAGGTGGTCGAGACGATCTTCGAGAACCGTTTCATGCACGTGCAGGAACTGAACCGGCTCGGCGCGCACATCACGGTCGACGGCAACACCGCGCTCGTGACGGGCGTCGACCAGCTGTCCGGCGCGAAGGTGATGGCGACCGACCTGCGCGCGTCGGCGAGCCTCGTGATCGCCGGGCTGTGCGCGGAAGGCGAGACCCTCGTCGACCGCATCTACCATCTCGACCGCGGCTACGACCGGATGGAAGCGAAGCTGACGGGCGTCGGCGCGAAGGTGCGCCGGATTTGGGGAGCGATGCATCATGAACGCACCGTTGACGCTGGCGCTCTCGAAAGGGCGTATCTTCGAGGAAACCGTGCCGCTGCTCGCGGCCGCGGGCGTGCAGGTGGCCGAGGATCCGGAGACCTCGCGCAAGCTGATCCTGCCGACCACCGATCCGAACCTGCGGGTGATCATCGTGCGCGCGTCCGACGTGCCGACCTATGTCGAGTACGGCGCGGCCGACTTCGGCGTGGCCGGCAAGGACGTGCTGATCGAGCACGGCGGCGGCGGGCTGTACCAGCCGATCGACCTCGACGGCGCGCGCTGCCGGATGTCGGTGGCGGTGCAGGCCGGCTTCGACTACGCGAACGCGGTGCGGCAAGGCGCGCGGCTGCGGGTCGCGACCAAGTACCTGAACACCGCGCGCGAACATTTCGCCGCGAAGGGCGTGCACGTCGACCTGATCAAGCTGTATGGTTCGATGGAGCTTGCGCCGCTCGTCGGCCTCGCCGACGCGATCGTCGACCTGGTCAGCTCGGGCGGCACGCTGCGGGCAAACAACCTGGTCGAGGTGGAGGAGATCATGCCGATCTCGTCGCGCCTCGTCGTGAATCAGGCTGCGCTGAAGCTCAGGCGCGCCGCGCTGAAACCGTTTCTCGACGCGTTCGAACGCGCGTCGCTGCGAAGCGGGGCCTGACCGCCTGGCGGTGAACAGCGCATTACCGGAACGGATAACAGCATGTCTATCAAGATTCGCAAACTCGATTCGACGAAAGCCGGCTTCGATGCGGAGCTGCGCGCGGTGCTTGCGTTCGAGGCGAGCGAGGACGAGGCGATCGAGCGCTCGGTCGCGTCGATCCTGGCGGACGTGAAGTCGCGCGGCGACGACGCCGTGCTCGAGTACACGAACCGCTTCGATCGCCTGAGCGCGCCCAGCGTGGCCGCGCTCGAACTGCCGCGGGAAGAGCTGGAGGCCGCGCTCGAGGCGCTGGAGCCGAAGCGCCGCGCGGCGCTCGAGGCAGCCGCCGCGCGCGTGCGCGGCTACCACGAGAAGCAGCGGATCGAGTGCGGCAGCCATAGCTGGCAGTACACGGAGGCCGACGGCACGGTGCTCGGCCAGAAGGTCACGCCGCTCGACCGCGTCGGCCTGTACGTGCCGGGCGGCAAGGCGGCCTATCCGTCGTCGGTGCTGATGAACGCGATTCCCGCGCGGGTCGCGGGCGTCGGCGAGATCGTGATGGTGGTGCCGACGCCCGACGGCGTGAAGAACGAACTGGTGCTCGCCGCGGCGAGCCTCGGCGGCGTCGATCGCGTGTTCACGATCGGCGGCGCGCAGGCGGTCGGCGCGCTCGCGTACGGCACCCGCACGGTGCCGGCCGTCGACAAGATCTGCGGGCCGGGCAATGCCTACGTCGCGTCGGCGAAGCGGCGCGTGTTCGGCACGGTCGGCATCGACATGATCGC
>NZ_JAAGNW010000026.1:31455-38536 GCF_010645215.1 Burkholderia multivorans
GCACTGGGTCGCGATGGACCTGTTCTCGCAGGCCGAGCACGACGAGCTGGCGCAGTCGATCCTGCTGTGTCCCGACGAGGCCTTCATCGCGCGCGTCGAGAAGGCGATCGCCGAACTGCTGCCGACCATGCCGCGCCAGGACGTGATCCGCGCGTCGCTCGAAGGGCGCGGCGCGCTGATCAAGGTGCGCGACATGGCGGAGGCCTGCCGGATCGCGAACGACATCGCGCCGGAGCACCTGGAGATCTCCGCGCTCGAGCCGCAGCAATGGGGCAAGCAGATCCGCCATGCGGGCGCGATCTTCCTCGGCCGTTATACGAGCGAGAGCCTCGGCGACTACTGCGCGGGCCCGAACCACGTGCTGCCGACCTCGCGCACCGCGCGCTTTTCGTCGCCGCTCGGCGTGTACGACTTCTTCAAGCGTTCGAGCCTGATCGAGGTGAGCGCGGAAGGCGCGCACACGCTCGGCGAGATCGCGTCGGAGCTCGCCTACGGAGAAGGGCTGCAGGCGCACGCGAAGAGCGCCGAGTTCCGCATGAGGCAGGGCGGCTGACGCCGTCCGCATCGGTTTCGCCACCGCGCGGGGCGGTTCGCCGCCCCGCCGACTACACGCCGGCGCAAAGCACGCCGCTCGACCCATGACCACGCCACAAGACATCATCCGCCCCGATGTGCTCGCGATGACGAGCTACCCGGTTCCGGACGCGCAGGGCTTCGTGAAGCTCGACGCGCTGGAGAACCCGTACCCGCTGCCCGACACGCTCGCGGCCGAACTGGGCGCACGCCTCGCGCAGGTCGCGCTGAACCGCTATCCGGCGCCGCGGCCCGCCGCGCTGCTCGACAAGCTGCGCGCGACGATGCGGGTGCCCGCCGAATGCGAACTGATGCTCGGCAACGGTTCCGACGAGTTGATCAGCCTGATGTCGGTCGCCTGTGCGAAGCCGGGCGCGAAGGTGCTCGCGCCGGTGCCGGGCTTCGTCATGTACGAGATGTCGGCGAAGCTCGCGCAGCTCGAATTCGTCGGCGTGCCGCTCAAGGCCGACCTGACGCTCGACGTCGACGCGATGCTGGCGGCGCTCGAGACGCACCGGCCGGCGCTCGTCTACCTCGCGTATCCGAACAATCCGACCGGCACGCTGTACGCCGACGAGGACATTGAGCGCATCGTCGCGGCGGCGCGTTCGAGCCTCGTCGTGATCGACGAGGCCTACCAGCCGTTCGCGCAGCGCAGCTGGATGCCGCGCGCGGCCGAGTTCGACAACGTGGTCGTGATGCGCACGGTGTCGAAGCTCGGGCTCGCCGGGATCCGGCTCGGCTACCTGGCCGGCTCGCCCGCGTGGCTGACGCAGTTCGACAAGGTTCGCCCGCCCTACAACATCAACGTGCTGACCCAGGCGGCGGCCGAGCTGTTGCTCGACCACGTCGAGGTGCTCGATGCGCAGGCGGCCGAATTGCGCGCCGAGCGCACCCGGCTCGCGCAGGCAGTCGGCGCGCTGCCGGGCGCGACTGTGTTCCCGAGCGCCGGCAACTTCCTGCTGGTGCGGGTGCCGGATGCGGCGGCGGTGTTCGAGCGGCTGCTGACCGAGCGGATCCTGATCAAAAACGTGAGTAAAATGCATCCATTGTTGGCCAATTGCGTGCGTTTGACGGTTGGGTCTCCCGAGGAAAACGCCCGCCTGCTGGCCGCCCTGGCACTTGCGCTGCCCTGACGGGCAAGCGCGCTTCGCAGTCCCCATTTACATCCGTTCAAACCGAGGTATCCCCATGCGTGTGGCGGAAGTCGTTCGCAACACCAGCGAAACGCAGATCCGAGTGAAGCTCAATCTCGACGGCACCGGCCAGCAGAAGCTGGCCACCGGCGTGCCGTTTCTCGACCATATGCTCGACCAGATCGCCCGCCACGGGCTCGTCGACCTCGAGGTCGAAGCGCATGGGGACACGCATATCGACGACCACCATACGGTCGAGGACGTCGGCATCACGCTCGGCCAGGCCGTCGCGAAGGCGATCGGCGAGCGCAAGGGAATCTGCCGCTACGGCCATTCCTACGTGCCGCTCGACGAGGCGCTGTCGCGCGTCGTGATCGATTTCTCCGGCCGGCCGGGGCTCGAATTCCACGTGCCGTTCACGCGCGCGCGGATCGGCAGCTTCGACGTCGATCTGTCGATCGAGTTCTTCCGCGGCTTCGTGAACCATGCGGGTGTCACGCTGCACACCGACAATCTGCGCGGCATCAACGCACACCATCAGCTCGAAACGGTGTTCAAGGCGTTCGGCCGGGCGCTGCGCATGGCGGTGACGCTCGACGAGCGCGCGGCCGGGCAGATCCCGTCGACGAAGGGCAGCCTCTGATTCTCCGCTGACGCGGATCACCCCCTTGGCCGCGGCCTGCGCGGCGGCTTGCGATGGACCTGGTCAAATCATTCATCTCGCTGCTCGCGCTGATCAATCCGCTCGGCGCGATCCCGTTCTTCCTGAGCCTGACGGCGCAGCAGACGGACATGGAACGCCGCCACACGATCCGGATCGCCGCGATGTCGGTGTTCTGCGTGATCACGGTGACGGCGCTGCTCGGCCAGCAGATCATCCGCTTCTTCGGGATCTCGGTCGGTTCGCTCGAGGTCGGCGGCGGCATCATCATGCTGCTGATGGCGATCACGATGCTGAACGCGCAGATCGGCAATACGCGCTCGACGCCCGAGGAGCGCGACGAGGCGGAATCGAAGAACAGCATCGCGGTGGTGCCGCTCGCGATTCCGCTCCTGACCGGCCCGGGTTCGATCAGCACGGTGATCGTCTACGCGGCGAACGCGACGCACTGGTACGACCGGCTCGGGCTGGTCGCGATCGGCGCGATCCTCGCGCTGCTGTGCTTCCTCGCGCTGCGGCTCGCCGAGCCGATCGCGCACTGGATCGGCCGCACCGGCATCAACATTGCCACGCGTCTGATGGGTTTGATGCTGTCGGCGCTGGCGGTGGAATTCATCGTCGACGGACTGAAGGCTTTGTTGCCTGCTCTGAAATGAAAACTTCGATTGCGATTGTGGATTATGGGATGGGCAACCTGCGCTCGGTCGCGCAGGCGCTCAGGAAGGCCGAGCCGGCCGCGGACGTGGCGATCGTCGACCAGCCCGCGGCGATCCGCGCGGCCGACCGCGTGGTGCTGCCGGGCCAGGGCGCGATGCCGGATTGCATGCGCTGCCTCGGCGCATCGGGCCTCCAGGAGGCCGTGCTCGAAGCCGCGCGCAACAAGCCGCTGCTGGGCGTGTGCGTAGGCGAGCAGATGCTGTTCGACTGGAGTGCCGAGGGCGGCACCGACGGGCTCGGCCTGATGCCGGGCAAGGTGCTGCGCTTCGAACTCGACGGGCGGCTGCAGGACGACGGCTCGCGCTTCAAGGTGCCGCAGATGGGCTGGAACCGCGTGCGCCAGAGCCGGTCCCACCCGTTGTGGGACGGCGTGCCCGACGACGCGTACTTCTACTTCGTGCACAGCTACTACGTGGCGCCGGCCGAGGCTGCGCTGACGGTCGGCGAGACGCTGTACGGCGCGCCGTTCACGTCGGCGGTGGCGCGCGACAATCTCTTCGCAACCCAATTTCACCCGGAGAAAAGCGCGGAAGTCGGGCTGCGGCTGTACCGCAACTTCGTGCACTGGAATCCGTGAACGTGGCGCGCGTGCCACGCCGGTACGCGCAACGGCCCCGTCCGGTGGGCGTGAGGCACGAATTTACCGAAAGAGTTGTACTAAACTAGCGAGACGACAGGGTGCCGGATGGGCCGGCGCGCGTCTCAACCCCCATTTTTCCCAGATAACACCCGATTGCTATGCTGCTGATTCCGGCCATCGATCTTAAAGACGGTCAGTGTGTACGCCTCAAACAAGGCGATATGGACCAGGCGACGATTTTTTCCGAGGATCCCGCGGCGATGGCGCGCAAGTGGGTCGATCTCGGTGCGCGACGGCTGCACCCCGTCGATCTCGATGGCGCCTTCGCCGGCAAGCCCAGGAATCTCGAGGCGATCGAGGCGATCCTCGCCGAGGTCGGCAACGAGGTGCCCGTGCAGCTCGGCGGCGGCATCCGCAGCCTCGAGACGATCGAGAAGTATCTCGACGCGGGCCTCTCGTACGTGATCATCGGCACCGCGGCCGTGAAGGATCCGGGCTTCCTGCAGGACGCGTGCAGCGCGTTCGCGGGCAGCATCATCGTCGGGCTCGACGCGAAGGACGGCAAGGTCGCGACCGACGGCTGGAGCAAGCTGACCGGCCACGAGGTCGTCGATCTCGCGCGCAAGTTCGAGGATTACGGCGTCGAGTCGATCATCTATACCGACATCGGCCGCGACGGCATGCTGCAGGGCATCAATATCGAAGCGACGGTGAAGCTTGCGCAGGCGGTCGGCATTCCGGTGATCGCGAGCGGCGGCCTGTCGAACCTCACCGATATCGAGCAACTGTGCGAAGTGGAGGAGGATGGCGTCGAGGGCGTGATCTGCGGTCGCGCGATCTATTCCGGCGACCTCGATTTCGCCGCGGCGCAGCGCCGCGCGGACGAACTGAACGGCGAGCTGGACGACGCCTGAGCGGGCGCGGCCCGTGCCGCCCCGTCCCACCGCCGCCCGCCCGGGCGGCTTTACCGCGGCATTTGCGCAACATCATGGCTCTAGCTAAACGCATCATCCCCTGCCTCGACGTCACCGCCGGGCGCGTCGTCAAGGGCGTCAACTTCGTCGAGCTGCGCGACGCCGGCGATCCCGTCGAGATCGCGCGGCGCTACGACGCGCAGGGCGCCGACGAACTCACCTTCCTCGATATCACCGCGACCTCCGACCAGCGCGACCTGATCCTGCCGATCATCGAGGCGGTGGCGTCGCAGGTGTTCATCCCGCTGACGGTGGGCGGCGGCGTGCGCGCGGTGGAAGACGTGCGGCGCCTCCTGAACGCCGGCGCGGACAAGGTCAGCATGAATTCGTCGGCGGTCGCGAATCCGCAGCTGGTGCGCGACGCGGCCGACAAATACGGTTCGCAGTGCATCGTGGTCGCGATCGACGCGAAGCGGGTGTCCGCCGACGGCGAGCCGGCGCGCTGGGAAGTGTTCACGCACGGCGGCCGCAAGGGCACGGGCCTCGATGCGATCGAGTGGGCGCGCCGGATGGCGGAGCTGGGCGCGGGCGAGATCCTGCTGACCAGCATGGACCGCGACGGCACCAAGGCGGGCTTCGATCTCGCGCTCACGCGCGGCGTCTCGGACGCGGTGCCGGTGCCGGTGATCGCGTCGGGCGGCGTGGGCTCGCTGCAGCATCTGGCCGACGGCATCAAAGACGGGCACGCGGACGCGGTGCTGGCCGCGAGCATTTTCCACTATGGCGAACACACGGTCGGCGAGGCGAAGCGCTTCATGGCCGACCAGGGCATACCGGTGAGGCTGTGATGAGCGATTCCGCAACGACGGGCAACTGGCTCGACAAGGTGCGCTGGGATGCGAACGGCCTCGTGCCGGTGATCGCGCAGGAGGCGTCGACCCACGACGTGCTGATGTTCGCGTGGATGAACCGCGATCGAGACGAAGCGCGCCGTGTATTTCTCGCGCTCGCGCCAGCGCCTGTGGTTCAAGGGCGAGGAGTCCGGCCACGTGCAGCACGTGCACGAGGTGCGGCTCGATTGCGACGAGGACGTGGTGCTGCTGAAGGTCGAGCAGGTGTCGGGCATCGCATGCCACACCGGCCGGCACTCGTGCTTCTTCCAGAAATTCGAAGGCAGCGCCGACGACGGCGAATGGGTCGCGGTCGATCCGGTGCTGAAAGATCCCGAGCATATCTACAAATGACGTCAACCACCGAAGACACGCTGCTGCGCCTCGCCGCGGTGATCGACAGCCGCAAGGGCGGCGATCCCGAGCAGTCGTACGTGTCGCGCCTGTTCCACAAGGGCGACGACGCGGTGCTGAAGAAGATCGGCGAGGAAGCCACCGAAGTGGTGCTCGCGGCCAAGGACGTGCGGCAGGGCGGCGCGCCGACGGCGCTCGTCGGCGAGGTCGCGGACCTGTGGTTCCACTGCCTCGTGATGCTGTCGCATTTCGATCTGAGCCCGGCCGACGTGGTGGCCGAGCTGGAACGCCGCGAAGGCTTGTCGGGCCTCGAGGAAAAAGCGCTGCGCAAGAGCCGCGAGCGCGAGGAAAACGGCGGCTGAGCGCCGGTTGGGGGGCTGCGCGCCCCTGACCCCGGGCGTCCCTGACCGGGCGTCCCTGACCGGGCGTCCCTGACCGGGCGTCCCGGAAAACTGTCATCAATTGGGGGGTAACATCATGCAAGATTCGCCGGGTCAGTTTCCGCCCTCGTATCAGAGCGCGTCCGAGAGCGAGCGGCAGAATTCGTTGCGCACCCTGACGCACGTGCTGTACGCGCTGTACGCGGTCCATTGGTTGACGGGCGGCATCACCGGAATCATCGCGATCATCATCAACTACGTGAAGCGCGATGACGTGGTCGGCACCGCATACCAGGCCCATTTCGAATGGCAGATCCGCACCTTCTGGCGCGCGCTGATCGCGTATCTGGTCGGGGCCGTGCTGCTGTTCGTCGGGATCGGTTTCCTGGTGCTGGGCGCGGTCTGGCTCTGGACGCTCTACCGTATCATCAAGGGCTGGCTGTTCCTGTACGACAACAAGACGCTCGATCCTCAGGCGTGGTTCTGAGCGGGCGGACGCGGGGAGCACGATGGATCACGATCCGAACTGCCTGTTCTGTCGCATCGCGGCGGGCGAGGTGCCGAGCGCGAAGGTGCACGAGGACGACGAGTTCGTCGCGTTCCGCGACATCCGCCCGGCGGCCGAGACGCACGTGCTGGTGATTCCGCGCCGGCATCTGCCGACATTGTCGTCGGCGCGCGCGGAAGACGCGCCGCTGCTTGGTAGAATGATGATCCTCGTCGCGCGCCTCGCCGAACAGCTGGGCTGCACGTATACGGGCGGCGAGACCGGGTTCCGGACGGTGATCAACACCGGGCCGGGCGGCGGGCAGGAGGTCTACCACCTGCACGCGCATATCCTGGCCGGGCCGCGTCCGTGGCATCGCATGGGGTGAC
>NZ_JAAGNW010000026.1:38546-47187 GCF_010645215.1 Burkholderia multivorans
ATCGCCGGCATGTTGCGCCGCCGTCGCGGCGACGCTTGGGAGAGTGGCATCATGGGTGGACTGAGTATTTGGCACTGGCTGATCGTGCTGTTGATCGTCGCGCTGGTGTTCGGCACGAAGAAGCTGCGCAATATCGGCAGCGACCTCGGCGGCGCAGTGAAGGGCTTCAAGGACGGCATGCGCGAGTCCGAGGGCTCGGATGCGCAGCAGCTGCCGCGCACGGGGTCGGTGGACGTCGACGCGAAGGAAGCGGCGCGTTCGTCCGATTCCCACAAGGCTTGACGCCCGCGCGCTGGCGGATCGCCGCGATGCTCGATCTGGGTCTTTCGAAGATGGCGCTGATCGGCGTCGTCGCGCTCGTCGTGCTCGGCCCCGAGCGGCTGCCGCGCGTCGCGCGCACGGCCGGCGCGCTGTTCGGGCGCGCGCAGCGCTATATCAACGACGTGAAGGCGGAAGTCTCGCGCGAAATCGAACTCGCTGGGCTGCGCACGATGAAGACGGATTTCGAGGCGGCCGCGCGCAACGTCGAAACCACGATTCACGACAACATGCGGCAGCACGAGACCGATCTCAACGACGCCTGGCGTTCGACGGTCGATCCGGACAGCGCCGCGGCGACGGCCGCCGCGGCTGACGCCGGCGCGCCCGGGCCGTCCTCGTGGCGCAGCGCGGTCGCTGCCGCGCCGAAGCGTCGCAACTGGCGCGTGAAGACGACCGCGACGCCCGTCTGGTACAAGCGCGCGACCGCGCGCCGCGCACACGTGCAGTCGGGCGCCGCGCGCGTCGCCCGGCACCAGCCGGCGAGCCTGCGTCGTCCCGTGCGCTTCTTCTGAGCGATGATTCGCGCCCATCATTCCAACCGAAGGCCGGTGTGAACGACCCCCAGCGTAATCCGGACGACGCGCCGGAAGAAACCTTCATTTCCCATCTCGTCGAACTGCGCGACCGCATCATCCGGGCGGGCGCGGCGGTCATCGTCGTGTTCCTCGGGCTCGTCTACTGGGCGCCCGACATCTTCCGGCTGCTCGCGCGCCCGCTGATGCAGAACCTGCCGAAGGACGGCAAGATGATCGTTACCGACGTCACCGGCTCGTTCTTCGTGCCGATGAAGGTGACGATGCTGGTCGCGCTCGTGATCGCGCTGCCGATCGTGCTGTACCAGATCTGGGCGTTCGTCGCGCCAGGCCTTTACCAGCATGAGAAGAAGCTCGTCGGGCCGCTCGTCGGCAGCAGCTACGTGCTGTTCCTGTGCGGCATGGCCTTCGCGTACTTCATCGTGTTCCCGACCATCTTCCGCGTGATGGCGCACTACAACGCGCCGCTCGGCGCGGAGATGACGACCGATATCGATAATTACCTGAGCTTCGTGCTCGGGATGTTCGTTGCGTTCGGGGTCACCTTCGAGGTGCCCGTGGTCGTCGTGCTGCTGGTCCGGATGGGCGTGCTGACGGTGCAGAAGCTCAAGGAGATCCGCCCGTACGTGATCGTCGGCGCCTTCGTGGTGGCCGCGGTGGTGACGCCGCCCGACGTGTTCTCGCAACTGATGCTCGCGTTGCCGCTCGTGGTGTTGTACGAGGCCGGGATCATCGCGGCGCGGCTGTTCGTGAAGCCGCCGGTGAAGGAAAAGGAAGCGGAAGCCGCGTCGTGAGCGCAGGGGCGGGCCTCGCGGGTCCGCTTCTGCCGCAAGCCTCGCACGTCGCGATCGTGCATGGCCATCAAGTCGGCGGCTGTTACGACGCCCTGCGCGCCTTGCCGGGCCGGTCTCTTCACCCGCCGGCCAGAATGAAAAACCCCGCGTCTGCCTTGCGCAGCGCGGGGTTTTTTGTCGGGTGCGT
Source organism: Burkholderia multivorans (assembly GCF_010645215.1). Classification (GTDB taxonomy): domain Bacteria; phylum Pseudomonadota; class Gammaproteobacteria; order Burkholderiales; family Burkholderiaceae; genus Burkholderia; species Burkholderia multivorans_A. The sequence goes on from NZ_JAAGNW010000026.1 coordinate 40,382, forward strand.
CATCGGTCGGGCGCGCATGTCATCGGCTGCCCCGAACCGGCTGCCCCGAACCGGCCGCGCCGCTGCGCCTCGGCGCAACGCGCGCGGCGCGCCGCCCGTCATTCCGTGTCGTCGCCGTCCTGGTCGCTCAGCGCCTGCTTCGGCGGCGGCGGGCGCTTGCCGATCACGACCGTCAGGTCGAACTCCTTGCCCTTGCGCACGACGTGCACCTTGGTCGGCGTGCCGGGCTTGATCTGCGCGACGACGTTCAGGAGCCGCGTGGTGTCGGAGATCGTCTCGCCGTTGACCGACACGAGGATGTCGCCGGGCTTGATGCCTGCCTTGTCGGCCGGGCCGCCCTGCAGCACGCCGGCGACGATCGCGCCGCTCTTCTGTTCGAGCCCGAACGATTCGGCGATTTCCGGCGTGACGTCCTGCGGCTCGACGCCGATCCAGCCGCGCGTGACGCCGCCCGTCGTGATGATGCTCTCGAGTACGGTGCGCGCGGTGGAGACGGGGATCGCGAAGCCGATCCCGAGCGAGCCGCCCGAGCGCGAGTAGATCGCGGTGTTGATGCCGAGCAGGTTGCCGTTCACGTCGACGAGCGCGCCGCCGGAATTGCCGGGATTGATCGGCGCATCGGTCTGGATGAAGTTCTCGAAGGTGTTGATGCCGAGATGGTTGCGGCCGAGCGCGCTGATGATGCCCATCGTGACGGTCTGGCCGACGCCGAACGGATTGCCGATCGCGAGCACCACGTCGCCGACGCGGGACTGGTCGGAGCGGCCGAGCGTGATCGTCGGCAGGTTGGTCATGTTGATCTTGAGCACGGCCAGATCGGTCTCGGGATCGCTGCCGATCACCTTGGCGGTGGCGGTGCGGCCGTCGGCGAGCGCGACCTCGATCTGGTCGGCGCCGTCGACCACATGCTGGTTCGTTAGAATGTAACCTTCCGAGCTCACGATGACGCCCGAGCCCAGATTCGCCGCCGGCTCCTCTTGTTGCTTGTGCGCATTGCGGTCGCCGAAGAAATACCGGAACAATGGATCCTTCGCGCGCGGATCCGGCGGCAGCGAGCCGTCCTTGCTCGAGAACACGTTCACGACCGCGGGCATGGCCTTTTGCGCGGCGTCCGCGTAGGACGTCTGCGCCGGCGCGCCGCCGACGCCGGGCGCCACCTCGCGCAACGCCACGATCGGCGCTGCCAGCTGCTTGCCGAGCTGCCCCTGCCGCTGCAGCCATTGCGGCTTGAGCGTCGCGACGATGAACATCAGCGCGAGCAGCACCGTCACCGCTTGGGCGAAGAACAGCCAGAAGCGTCTAAGCATTTGAAGATATTAGAGGTTTATATGGATCGGATCGAACTTGAATTGTACTTGAACAATACCCTTGAAACCGCCCGCTTCAAGGACTATTGCCCCAACGGTCTGCAGGTGGAAGGGCGTCGCCGGATCGAGAAGATCGCGACCGGCGTGACCGCTTCGGTCGCGTTTCTCGACCGCGCGCTCGAGTGGGGCGCCGACGCGGTGCTGGTCCATCACGGCTACTTCTGGCGCAACGAGGCGCCGTCGATCACGGGCCGCAAGCACCAGCGCCTGAAGCGCCTGCTCGCAAACGACCTGAGCCTGTTCGCGTTCCACCTGCCGCTCGACGCGCACCCCGAACTCGGCAACAACGCGCAACTGGGCGAGCGCCTCGGCCTGCTCGGCGACGCGCGCTTCGGCGACCAGGACCTCGGCTGGCTGGCGACGCTGCCGATGCCCGTCACGCTCGAGCATTTCACCGCGAAGGTCGAGCAGACGCTCGGCCGCACGCCGCTCGTGCTCGGCGACGCGGATCAGCAGCTGCGCCGCGTCGCGTGGTGCACGGGCGGCGCGCAGAGCTACTTCGACGCGGCCCTCGAGGCGGGCGCCGACGTGTTCCTGACCGGCGAGGCGTCGGAATTCGTCACGCATGCCGCGGCCGAGAGCGGCGTCGCGTTCGTTGCGGCAGGGCACCATGCGACCGAGCGCTACGGAATCCAGGCGCTCGGTCGCCATTTGTCGGAGAAATTCGATCTCGAGCACCTTTTCATCGACATCCACAATCCGGTTTGAGGGCTCGATTTGGTGCGTTGCATCCAGGAAATCGAATGTAGTGAACGCTTAACAAGCGATTGAAATAATCGCTTCGATAGTGCGTGGAAACCCTTATCAATCAAGGGCTTCAAGCAGTATTTCGCATCCGGGCCTTGTAAATGGCGACTCCATTCCCGCACACTAGCGGCGGTATGAAAAGTCGTGACGGAAAATCCAACTCAGAAGTGGGGCGTGTGATGCGAGACAAAGAAGAGAAACGCGTCGACAGCGGCCGCCGTACCTGGCTGATTGCGACATCCGTAGCAGGTGGCGTAGGAGGCGTTGCCACCGTAATACCATTCGCGGCGTCGCTCGCGCCGTCCGCGAAGGCGAAAGCGGCCGGCGCGCCGGTCGAGGTCGATATCAGCGAGCTGAAGCCGGGCGAGATGCTCACCGTGGCATGGCGCGGCAAGCCGGTCTGGATCCTGAATCGCACCGATGCGATGCTGACCGACGTCTCCAAGGCCGACAAGGAAGTGGCCGATCCGCAGTCGAAGACCCCGTATACCATGCCGTTGCCCGCGTATTGCGTGAATGAATATCGCTCGCGGGCCGATCGCAAGAACATCCTCGTCGTGGTCGCGGTATGCACCCACCTGGGCTGCACCCCGACCCAGCGCTTCACGCCGGGGCCGCAGCCGAACCTGCCGGACGATTGGCCGGGCGGCTTCCTGTGCCCCTGCCATGGTTCGACCTACGACCTGGCCGGCCGCGTCTTCAAGAACAAGCCCGCACCGCAGAATCTCGATGTTCCGCCCTACATGTTCACGTCGGCCAACACCCTCGTGATCGGCAGGGACGAGAAAGGAGAAGCGTAAATGGCGACGGATAACAAGGAAGTTTCCACGACAGGTTTCATGGGCTGGGTCGACCAACGCTTCCCGCTCACTTCCACCTGGAAGAAGCACGTTTCCGAGTACTACGCGCCGAAGAACTTCAACTTCTGGTACTTCTTCGGGTCGCTCGCGCTGCTGGTGCTGGTGAACCAGATCGTCACCGGCATCTTCCTCACGATGAACTACAAGCCCGATGCGACCCTTGCGTTCGCCTCGGTCGAGTACATCATGCGCGAGGTGCCGTGGGGCTGGCTGATCCGCTACATGCACTCGACGGGTGCGTCGATGTTCTTCGTGGTCGTCTACCTGCACATGTTTCGCGGGCTGCTGTACGGGTCTTACCGCAAGCCGCGCGAACTGGTGTGGATCTTCGGCTGCGCGATCTTCCTGTGCCTGATGGCCGAGGCGTTCTTCGGCTACCTGCTGCCGTGGGGCCAGATGTCGTTCTGGGGCGCGCAGGTGATCGTGAACCTGTTCTCGGCGATCCCGTTCGTCGGCCCGGACCTGTCGCTGTGGATCCGCGGCGACTACGTGGTGTCGGACGTCACGCTGAACCGCTTCTTCGCGTTCCACGTGATCGCGATCCCGCTGGTGCTGGTCGGGCTCGTGGTCGCCCACCTGGTCGCGCTGCACGAAGTGGGGTCGAACAATCCGGACGGCATCGAGATCAAGGCGAAGAAGGACGAGAACGGCATCCCGCTCGACGGCATCCCGTTCCACCCGTACTACTCGGTGCACGACTTCCTCGGCGTGTGCGTGTTCCTGATGGTGTTCGCGCTGATCGTGTTCTTCGCGCCGGAGATGGGCGGCTACTTCCTGGAGGCGAACAACTTCGTGCCGGCGAACCCGCTGCAGACGCCGCCCGAGATCGCGCCCGTCTGGTACTTCACCGCGTTCTACGCGATGCTGCGCGCGACCACCGACCCGTTCAAGATCGTGCTGATGATCGTGATCGCGGCGCTCGGCGTGCTCGCGCTGATCCGCGCGCGCGGCAAGTGGAAGATCGGGCTGCCGGTGCTGGCCGCTGCCGTGGTCGTCTTCATGTACGTGACAGAGGCGAAGTTCTGGGGCGTGGTGGTGATGGGCGCGGCCGTCGTGTCGCTGTTCTTCCTGCCCTGGCTCGACCGCAGCCCGGTGAAGTCGATCCGCTACCGGCCGCTGTTCCACAAGGTGTTCTACGGCATCTTCGTGCTGGTGTTCCTGACGCTCGCGTTCCTCGGCACGCGGCCGCCTTCGCCCGCGGCGACGCTGATCGCCCAGATCTGCGCGCTCGTGTACTTCGCGTTCTTCCTCGGCATGCCGTTCTGGACGCCGCTTGGCAGGTTCAAGCAGCCGCCTGAGCGCGTGACGTTCAAGCCCCACTAAGCGAGCGAGGAGAACACGACATGAAGAAACTGCTTTCGACGCTTGCGCTGATCGGCGCGACGGCGTGTGCGCTGCTGGCGGCGCCGGTTCGGGCGGATGAAGGTAATTTTCCGCTCGACCGCGCACCGGATAACACGGAAAATCTCGTGTCCTTGCAGCACGGCGCGCAATTGTTTGTAAACTATTGCCTGAACTGCCATAGCGCGAACCTGATGCGCTACAACCGTCTGACGGATCTCGGCATCTCGCAGAAGGAGATCGAAAAGAATCTCCTGTTCACGACCGACAAGGTCGGCAATACGATGTCGGTCGCGATGCGGCCCGACGATGCGAAGAGCTGGTTCGGCGCCACGCCGCCCGATCTGTCGGTCGAGGCCCGGGCGCGCAGCCGTGACTGGCTGTATACATACCTGCGCAGCTTCTACCGCGACGACACGCGTCCGACCGGCTGGAACAACGCGGTATTCGAGAACGTCGGCATGCCCCATGTCCTGTGGCAGTTGCAGGGGCAGCGCACGGCGAAATTCGAAGAAAAGACGGACGAGGAGACGGGCGAGAAGGTGCGCAAGCTCGTCGGCTTCGAGCAGGTGACGCCGGGGACGCTGTCGCCGGTGGATTATGATTCTGCCGTGGCCGACCTGGTGGCGTACCTGAACTGGATGTCGGAGCCCGCGCAGCAGACCCGCAAGCGGCTTGGCGTGTGGGTGATGCTGTTTCTCGGCGTCCTGACCTTTTTCGCATGGCGGCTCAATGCCGCCTACTGGAAAGATATCAAGTAATCACGCCGTGAGCGGCGTGGGGCCGGCGCAAGGAAAAGCCTGCGGGATGGGCTTTCTGCGTGCTGGCCTTCGGCTTTTTGAGGAAACGCAATTATGATGGTTCTGTATTCCGGCACGACTTGTCCGTTCTCCCAGCGTTGCCGGCTGGTGCTGTTCGAAAAGGGCATGGACTTCGAGATTCGCGCTGTCGACTTGTTCAACAAGCCGGAAGATATCGCCGTGATGAATCCGTACGGTCAGGTGCCGATTCTCGTCGAGCGGGATCTGATTCTGTACGAATCGAACATCATCAACGAGTACATCGACGAACGCTTCCCGCACCCGCAGCTGATGCCGGCCGACCCGGTGCAGCGCGCGCGCGCGCGGCTGTTCCTGCTCAACTTCGAGAAGGAACTGTTCGTGCACGTGAGCACGCTCGAGAACGAGAAGGGCAAGGCGGCGGAGAAGAATCACGAGAAGGCGCGCCTCGCGATCCGCGATCGCCTGACGCAGCTCGCGCCGATCTTCCTGAAGAACAAGTACATGCTGGGTGAAGAGTTCTCGATGCTCGACGTCGCGATCGCGCCGCTGCTGTGGCGCCTCGATCACTACGGGATCGAGCTGTCGAAGAACGCGGCGCCGCTGATGAAGTACGCGGAGCGGATCTTCAGCCGCCCGGCGTATATCGAAGCGCTGACGCCGTCCGAAAAGGTCATGCGTCGTTGAGTCTGGTTGCGGAGCGGCGATGCGGCGGGGGCCGCGTCGTCGCTCCCGTTTGAGGACGGTTGATGCAAGAGATTTCCACGAAGCCTTATTTGCTGCGCGCGCTGTACGAGTGGTGCACGGATAACGGCTATACGCCGCATATCGCGGTGCGCGTCGACAATTCGACGCGCGTGCCGCGCCAGTTCGTGCGCGACGGCGAGATCGTGTTGAACATCAGCTTCGAGGCGACGAGCCAGCTGCAGATGGGCAACGAATGGATCGAGTTCACCGCGCGCTTCTCCGGGAAGGCCCACAAGATCGAGGTGCCGGTCGCCAACGTGCTCGCGATCTATGCGCGCGAGAACGGGCAGGGCATGGCGTTCCAGGTCGAGGCGGTCGCGGAAGGTGCTGGCGCGCCGCTGGAGTCGGAAGCGGAGGAAGGGGCGACGGTCGAGGAGGCCGGTGCGGCGGAGAGTGCGGCCGGCAACGAGGCCGCCAAACCCGTCGATGAGCCGCCCGAGCCCGATGGCGACGGCGAGGGCGCGAAGAGCGGCAGGCCTCGCCTCAAGATCGTGAAATGAGGTAGAATTCGCGGCTACGCCGGCTTAGCTCATCTGGTAGAGCAGTTGATTTGTAATCATCAGGTGGCGGGTTCGAGTCCTGCAGCCGGCACCAATAGAATCAAGGGGTTACGTGAATTTCACGTAACCCCTTGTGCATTCTGGGCGCTGAAAAGTACATTTTCGGTACAGTCAGCTCTCAGAACAGGTACATGGCAACCATCGTCAAGACGCCTTCCGGCACGTGGAAGGCAGTCATCCGCAAGATCGGTTGGCCGACCACGGCCAAGACCTTCCGCACCAAACGTGACGCCGAGGATTGGGCGCGCCGGACCGAAGATGAGATGGTTCGGGGTGTCTACCTGTCGCGTGCGCCTTCCGAAAAGCTCACAGTGTCGGCCGCGCTGAAGCGGTACATGAAAGAGGTGTCGGCCACCAAGAAGGCGACCACGCAGCGCAGCGAGAGCTTTTCCGCGAAGCACCTCG
>NZ_JAAGNW010000026.1:47197-49363 GCF_010645215.1 Burkholderia multivorans
GCCAAGTATCGCGATGAACGCCTCGCGGCCGGCAAATCGAACAACACGGTTCGTCTCGAGCTCGCAATGCTCGGGCATCTCTTTCGGATGGCGATTCAGGAGTGGGGGATTGGCCTGACGTTCAATCCCGTCGCCAACGTTCGCAAGCCGAGCCCCGGTGCCGGCCGGGACCGGCGATTGAGCCGTGACGAACAGCAGCGCCTTTTCGCGACGGCCGACGCCCACAGCAACCCGATGCTCGGCTGGATCGTGCGGCTTGCCGTCGAAACCGGTATGCGATCGTCCGAGATCACGGGCTTGTGTCGCTCGCAAGTAGATCTGGATCGACGGGTTGTGACTCTCAGGGATACAAAGAACGGTTCCAGTCGTATGGTCCCGCTGACGCGTGAGGCCGCCGAAGTCCTCCGTGCAGCCCTGGACAATCCGATACGGCCTATTGACACCGATCTCGTGTTCTTCGGCGAGCCAGGGCGAGACGGAAAGCGTAAGCCGTATGTGTTCCAGAAGCTCTGGGCCGGCATCGTTCGCGACCTCGGGATGGCCGACCTGCATTTCCACGATCTACGACATGAGGCAGTTAGTCGGCTTGTAGAAGCAGGCTTGAGCGATCAGGAAGTAGCCTCGATCAGCGGGCACAAGTCGATGCAAATGCTTAAGCGCTATACACATCTGCGAGCTGAGGACCTGGTGCAGAGGCTCGACAGTCTTCGGCGCGCTTGATTGCATTGAGGTGATTTGCTTCGTTTCGCTCCAAAAACTGCAGTCGCCCATATCGAGTGCGTGTACACGTATCCTTTTGAAAAATCGAATGCGTGTACACGCTCTGGTTACAAAAAGATACGAAATTGATGGAGGTATTATCGCTGAATCAGTTTCTTGTTCCTAATGTATTGATTTAACTGGTTTTTGGGTGTTGCGTACAAAAATATGGGACTAAGTTTTGCAACATTGATGTGGTGTTGTGAGGAATCTGGTTAATCCGTAATCTTCCGTTGAAGACAAAAACATGGAGTTATTCAAGTGACTTCAACGGAAGAAAACATCATCGAGCGTTACGGAGCATTGCTGACTCTTCCTCAAGTGGCTGAGTTATTGCATCGTAGTCCAGAGGGGCTGCGGGTTACGCTCACACGAGACAACGATGTGTCTCGAAAACTGCTGCCGGCACGGATCAAGATCGGTCGGCGTGTCTTGTTTAAGACGGCTGCTGTTGCACACCTCTTTGCGGAATAAGGTATGCAAGGGCGCATTGACACGACCTTTATCACCGTCCAGCAAGACCTTTACAGATCGGGCCTTGCTCGGAAACTTGGGTCGGACGCGTTGAACGTGTTGAACGCAATTAAGTCGCATGCCGACTTCAACACCGGGAGGGGCCATCCAGGTGTTCGACGCCTCATGGCGGTCACGGGTTTGGCATCTGCCACTGTACAAAAAGCATTGGCACGCCTCGAGGCAGAAAATTTGCTGAAGAAAGTGGGGAAGCTCAGGCAGTCGACTGTCTATGTTGTACGTGAACGCTTCGATGTGGTGTCGGAAAAAGGGACGTGTTCGATCGTCGTCGACTATGTACCCAAGAGTCTCTCCAAGTGGCTCGCACGGATCAAGGCGGCGCTGGAAACCGGCGAGCACGATTCGGACGCATTCGCTCATGTCGAAGTCATTCCCGGCGCGGGACTCACGTGGGACTCGAAGACCGGGGAGTTACGTGCGGCCATCCCTGTTGCCGTTACTCCTCAGGCAGCGGGGCCACCATCTGACAAGCCGCTTTCGCCACTAGCCGCACGCGTTGCGGAGATAGGGGCGAATGCAATGCGAGGCCCGGACAACGCAGCAAGCGGCCCGCCAAGGTGCACCAACACCAAGACGGGCCTGACCACAACCCACCTTCCGAGAGGTGAATCATGGCTAGAACTGAGTGTACCTGCAACTCACAGCAACACGAAGCGGCTAACGTCGCTCGTCTGAGAGGCTTGCTGCACAACATCTCCAGAACACAGGAAGCATTCCAGCTTCTCATCAACTTGAGCAGTTTCGTTTGCGGATTTCGGTGATGGTGATCAGCCGTTCCGGCGAACGTGATCAGTCTGGAAGGTGGTGTTGCGCGGTCAATGGATTATAGCGAAGGTGATCACGATCAGGATGCGGAGGACTGCTTGGCGTTGG
>NZ_JAAGNW010000260.1 GCF_010645215.1 Burkholderia multivorans
TTTGCTCAGGGCGATGTGGCCGCTGAAATCATGCTTGGCGACAAAGCATTCCGCAAGAAGGCGCGAACGGTATTGCGCAATGTAAATCCCGCCGCACGTGATCTCGTTCCCTTGGACAACCTCAGAAGCACTGACTATGAGATTGTTTTCCTGATCTTGGGCGAGGGCAGTGCGACGCTAAAGCAGAACTTGCCGTTTTTCAGTAAGGTCAATCTGTCAAAGGTGTTCGAAAATCTCACCCAACGTGGATTCCGAGTTTCGATCGCCGGTGCTCCCACGACACCGCGCTTGGTCCCTTGATCAAGAAGCTTGCGCAAGCAGTAAGCGGAAGTTCAAAAAAGCACCGTGTTGCCGGTGCATCACGACCCTGAGCTATCCGTCGACAAGTAAAACTCGGTAACGATACACAGCGACTGCTTCTGATGGCCGGCCGGCTGCTCAGTACAAAGAGCGACTGATCGGTAGTCCTGCTGAAAAGGGCAACATAAAGCCTACGGAGCGGTCGGTTGAGGAAATATGCTTGCCGACTGTCTCTGGCTGGCTTCCGCCTGGCGCTGTCCGATCCACTCATGCTGTAGGCACCCGCACCGGATCAGCGGCGCAAATTGAGTTTTAGCGATCATCGTGGGTGCAGGTTACCTGACTCTAAAATCTATACGCAGACAAAACCCGTCTTTCGATGATGCGACCGCCCGCGGATCTCGAAGCGCCATCTCATCATTCGAGTTGTACGACGTAATGATCGCGCATCACCGACGGCCTGATCGTTATCGACCTGCGCGACCATCAATGACCTTGACTTTCCGCAACCGGCGGCGAAAAGATTAAGAGTCCTTGCAGTCGCGTTCTGCGGCGTCAAGTCGGTGGTGTTCGCCTGCCGTCAATGGAGGTTCGTATGAGTTATCACCTGGAAGGTCGTCTCCTCGAAGTTTGCAACTGCAAGGTGCTTTGCCCCTGCTGGATCGGCGAGGATCCTGACAACGGCACCTGCGACACCATCGTCGCGTGGCATATCGACAAGGGGACGGTCGACGGCGTCGACGTGGCCGGCAACACCATCGCGGCCGTCGCCCATGTACCCGGCAACATCCTGCAAGGCAACTGGACCGCCGCGATCTATATCGACGATCAGGCCTCGCAGGCGCAGGAAGAGGCGCTGCTGAAGGTCTACACAGGGCAGGCCGGCGGGCCGGTCGCCGATCTCGCCAAGCTCATCGGCCAGGTCGTATCCGTGGAGCGCGCGCCGATCCGTTTCACCGTGGTGGCAGGCAAGGGCGAACTCGAGATCGGTACGAACTACTACGCCGAGCTCGAACCCTATCTCGGCGCAACCGGTGGCCAGACCACGCTGTCCGACACCGTGTTCTCGACCGTGCCCGGCGCGCCCGTGTATGTCGGCAAGGCCCCGACCTATCGATCGAAGAACCCGGCGCTCGGTGTCGACCTCGACCTCAAAAACCACAACGCATTGCAGAGCACGTTCGTCTTCGACGCATGAATCCGATGGCCGGCCCGCCGCCGGCTCACGCCTCGCGCCATGCTCATGTGTTCCTGCCGGTCGTGATTGCGCTGGTCGCGCTCGCGTGGGTGGTGTTGTGGGCGTGGGCGCGCAGTCCCTACGGGCGCTACATCGAACACGGCGACTGGACAGCGTCGGGACCGGCGGCATTTCTGTGCCGGGTCGTTCCCGCGGGTGACGTGGTCGTGCCCGTGGTGCTCTACGCTGTCGCATGGATTCTTATGACGGTAGCCATGATGCTGCCGACCACCTTGCCGTTGTTCAATGCATTCGACCGGTTGACGGCGGGGCGCCCCGATCATGGGTGGCTGCTCATGCTGCTCGGCCTGGGTTACGTGACGGTGTGGGGAATCTTCGGACTGTTGGCGCATGCGCTTCATAGTGCGGTGCTGGCCCTGGTCGGGAGCATGCCCTCGCTGGCCTGGCACGGCTGGCTGATCGGCGTCGCGGTCATTGCGTTGGCCGGCGTATTTCAGTTCAGCAGGCTCAAGTATCGGTGCCTCGAAAAGTGTCGTACGCCCTTGAGCTTCGTCGTCGAGCACTGGCGCGGGCATGCGCAGGCCCGGAACGCGTTTGCGCTGGGCGCGCAGCATGGCCTGTTCTGCGTGGGCTGCTGCTGGGCGTTGATGTTGCTGATGTTCGCGCTCGGTACCGGCAGCCTCGGCTGGATGCTCCTGCTTGCCGCCGTGATGGCGATCGAGAAGAACGTTTCCTGGGGGCGGCGTCTTAGCGCGCCCCTCGGCGTGGCGCTTTTGTCGTGGTCATTCGTGATGGTTTTGACCCATGCATGAAGCGCGCGGCGGCTTGGTCAGCTTGCGGACGACCGTCTTCACTGCGGTGGCGATGCTCGCGTTCGCGGCAAATTCGTTGCTGTGTCGGCTCGCGTTGCTGCGCGGGGAAATCGATCCGGCCAGCTTCGCCGGCATCAGATTGGTTTCGGGTGCGGTCGTGCTGGCCGCTATCGTGCGGTTAAGGTCTGGGCCGCACGTACCCGGGCGCGCCGACTGGCTCGCCGCTGCCATGCTGTTTGTTTATGTCGCGTTCTTCTCTTTCGCCTATTCAAGCTTGTCCGCCGGCACGGGTGCGTTGGTTCTGTTCGGCGCCGTTCAATTGACGATGTTCAGCGTGGGTTTGCGCGCCGGTGAGACGTTCGGATCGGTCGCGTGGGTCGGGCTCGCACTGGCGGTCGCCGGGCTGGTTTACCTGGTGTCGCCGGGTATCGCGGCGCCGCCGCTCGTCGGTGCCGCGTTGATGGCGATCGCGGGCGTCGCATGGGGCGTGTATTCGTTGCGCGGCCGCGGCGTGGCCGACCCGCTCGCAGCGACGGCGGGTAATTTCGCGCGGGCGGCGCCGCTGGCTTGCTTGTCGAGCGTGGTTTTCATCATCAGCGCCCGTGCTCGTGCGAGCGGGGTCGGGGTTGCCCTGGCGGTTGCGTCCGGTGCGCTCACGTCCGGCATCGGGTATTGCATCTGGTATGCAGCGCTGGGCCGGCTTACGGCCATGCGGGCCGCGACGGTACAGCTGTCGGTGCCGTTGATCGCTGCGTTTGGCGGAGTGGCGTTCCTGTCGGAAGCGATCACGCCGCGTCTGGCTGCGGCTTCGGTTGCGATTCTTGGTGGTATCGCGATCGTGCTTGCCGGTAAGTCGCGCACTTAGCGTTCGTCGTGGCGAGGAATCGTGTTCTTGATCGCGTATGGATGAGCCTGCCGACAGGCGGCGTGCTATTCGTGGGGATTGACTGATCCTTACGTAGCCGGCCTTGACCCAAAGGTGTGGGATTGCCCGACCATGAGCAATCCTTTGCATTTATTCAAAGCGGACGTTCAGCGCGCAACGGCGCGGTCATTCGGCTCGTGCCGGTAATCGTGATTTTGCCCGCTGAAGTCGAATGCGCGCCGATTCATCGCGTGACGACGGTGAATTCGTTACCCCGGCCTGGGCTGATCGGGATGGGTTGCGACAGATAGCCGTTCGCCGGATCGCGGACGTACTCGAGGTAAGGGTTCTCATGATCGAACGCGTTCTCCGCCAGAATCAGCGCGCCGTTTTTCAAATGCGGTTCGAGCAACCTCAACACTGGCAGGTAGAGGCTAAATGCCCCGTCCAGCAGCAATAGATCGACCTCGCCCTGCACATCGGCGAGCGTTTGACGAGCATCGCCCACGCGGATGTCGACCATCTCGACGAGGCCTGCCGCTGCGAGGTGGGCGCGCGCGCGTTCCGCTTTGCTGGGTTCCAGTTCACTCCCGATCAAATGGCCGCCGCCGTTGTCACGCAATGCTGCTGCCAGATACACGGTGGATACGCCCATCGATGTCCCAAACTCGACGATCCGCGTTGCCTTGCTCGCGCGTGCGCACTGGTAAAGAAAGTGCCCATATTCCGGGGTTACGTTCAGGAAGTTGTCGACATAGCCGTGGTAGAAGCCGCGTACGTCCCGACGTTCTTCGGCGAAATGTTTTGCGATGGCGTCGGCCAGCATTTGCTCCGGCTGGTCGGCCTCGCTGAACTGTGCCATCAGTTCACGATCGGCTCGTTCGGCTTGTGCAAACATTTGCTGCAAGGTCTGAGCGACCCGCTCGGTGTTGAGTGAATTCATGGTTTGGTATGGCTGGAAAAGGTTCGGAGGTTTTTGACGGACGATGTCGGGACTCTTCCCAATCAAGCAATCCTTCACTGTCCAAGGGCGATGCTAACGAACCCCGCCCTTGGCGGCATTGGGAAATATGGCCAAAATATATGGAATTCCTGCCAATCGAAAATACGGCTCAATTCCATGCCAGTCCTTAGCCAGTTGTCAGATCCAGCCGAATGGTTGGACCCCGACGATGTGCCTCGTCCAGTGGTGACCGTGGGTGCGACCGGTTTCGACATGAAAGCGCTCGATGAAAGGGCAGTCGCCTTATATCCCGAACGGAAGGAAATGGGTTTCCATCATCATCGCAAGGGTGAACTGCTGCTTGCGATGCGAGGAGTGCTGACGTGTGAAGTGGATGGAGGCTTGTGGATCGTGCCGCCACGAAGCGCGATCTGGGTGCCGGGCGGCGTCGTGCATAAGTTCGTCGCCGCCGGCACGCTCGAGTGCTACGTCGCCTTCATCGACCCGAGTGTCGCATCGGATCTGCCGTCGACGTGTTGCGCCCTTACCGCGACACCGCTATTGCGTGAACTGCTGATCCGCTCTGCCAGCCTGCCAACGATGTATGAGAGCGGTGGCATCGAAACCCATCTCGTCACGCTGCTTCTGGATGAAATCGCCATAGCGCCGCTCGGCAACCTTCATCTGCCGATGCCGACGGACGGGCGACTGCGTGAAATGGTCGAGATGATCACGGCCAATCCCGCCGACCGGAGCACGATGGAGACATGGGCGCGACGAGTCGGCATGAGTGAACGCACGATGGCACGTGTACTCAACAGTCAAACGGGCATGAGTTTCGGTCGATGGCGGCAGCAGCTTCACCTCATGTTGGCCGTACAGTGGCTGGGTGCCGGCGCATCGGTGCAGCAAGTCTCTGACGACCTCGGCTACGAGAGTGCAAGCAGCTTCGTCTCGATGTTCCGTAAAAAGTTAGGCTCTCCGCCCGCACGATACATGTCGGAGCGGACGTAATGGGAGGCTCCTGCAGAGTGTCCGCAGCTGGCTGAATCCAGGTAGATCTTTCGAGTTCCTCGAAGCTTCGCAAAACCCGTTATCTGCCCGGCCGCTATGCGTCGCGCGCCGCCGAAGCGACCGGTGTATTGCGCCGGCCGGACATCCGCGCGGCCAGCGGCGCGACGGCCAGCATGCACGCGCAACCCATCAACCCACCGAGCCAGACATCGGCCACCCGTTCCACCGCGATCGCAGCCGACTGCTGCGCGATCCACGCAGCGCACGCGATACACGCACAGCGCGCGGCGAAGCCGCTCGCATAGTGGCGGAACGAGACCAGCGTGAGGATCGATGCAAGCGCGGTCGCGGTATAGGCAAGCGGCGCAGCGGGCAGCAGATGTCCGACGAGCAGCCCGAGAGGCGCGCCGACCAGCGCCCCAAGGCCGCGATCGCGTAGCTTCACGAGACTCTGGGCCGCGCTGCCGGTAACGACGCTCGCCGCCGACCAGATCACCCATTGGCCACCTTCGAGCCTGCGCGAAGCGACCAACGTGGCAGCCACGGCGACCGCGCAGGCGACGGCCAGCATCGCCGGCAGCGCGACGTCGCGCGGCGCGCCGACCACGGGTTCGCGCGGCGCATGCCAGCGAACGAGCGCGCGCCAGCGGCGCGGCGCGGCGGCGCGCCGCCACTGCGCGAAGCCCGCCGCGACGATCGGCGGCAACGCCCCCACCGCCAGATAAGGCAGCAGATGCGCGACCGAGCCGTGCGCGATGGCGGTTTCATAGCTCAGGTACAGCGCCGGGATAAAGATGTAGTTGCCGAGCGAGCGCAGCCGCGTACCGACGAGCGACAGCGCGATGCTCGTCGCCGCGAGCGCCGCGCAGCCGGCGGCGAACGCGATGGGCACCGGCAACGCATACGACAGCACGCCAAACCCCACGACGATCGCGAGCCCATGAGCAACGAGCCCGGCCGGCGCGAGGTCGACGCGCTCGTGCGCCACGAACAGCGCGATCGCGACGAGCGCCGCCTGCAGCCACCCGGCGTCGCGGCTCAGCGCGTACAGCGCGACGAGCGGGGCGAGCACGGCCAGCGCGCGCAAGCCTGCGCCGGGATCGAAGGCCTCGCGGACGGCGCGCATCGCGCGGCCCGCGGTGGGCGGCGAGTTCGTCGAGCGTGACGATCCGCGCGATGCCGCGCAGCATCTCGATCGAGCGCTGGTGTTCCTCATCGGTCGCGGCGGCGCAGGCTTCCTCCAGCACCAGCACTTCGTAGTCGCGATCGTGCGCGTCGCGGGCGGTCGCCTGCACGGCCCAGGTCGTGCTGACTCCCGCGACGATCACGCGTTCGATCCGGTTCGCGCGCAGCGCGGGTTCGAGCGGCGTGCCGTGGAACGCGCTGACGCGCGGCTTGACGACGACGAGTTGCGCGGCGGCGGCGTCCAGGTCCGGATGGAACGCGGTGCCGGGGCCGGCGAGGTCGAGCGCGCCGAATTCGCGCGCGCGGCCGAACATCGGCGAACGGCTCGGCAGGGCGGCATAGCCGGGCTCGAAGCCCACCTTCACGAGGATCCGCAGCCATTCGCGCGAGCGGGCGAGCGCGAGGGCCTGGTTGAAGCGGCCGACCACGTCGCGCGCGGCCGCGTGGGCGGCGCTGCGGGCGATCTTGCCGGTGGGATGCATGATGTCGACGATGTAGTCGAGTCCGATCAGGGCGGTGGTCATCGAGGGCTCCGTTTGGTTGTGGGGCTGGGTGGGTCGTATTGGGCCAGACGTTCGAACAGCGGGCCGGCGGCTTCGAGCAGCGCGCGCTCCTCGGCGTTCAGGCAGGCGCGCATCGCTGCCACGAGCCATTCCTCGCGCTTCGCGCGATTGCCGTAGAGCATGTACCGGCCCGTCACCGTCAGCGACAGGCGGATCTTGCGGCCGTCGTCCGGATCCGGGTGGCGATCGATCAACGCCTGCGCTTCCAGCTCGCGCAGCAGCGCCGCGAGATTCGACGAGCGCAGCCGCTCGGTCGCGGCCAGCTCGGACGGCGTCACGCCGTCGCCGAGCCGGTCGATCGCGCCCAGCACGACGAGCTGCGCGAACTGGACGGGATCGGCCTGCGCTTCCTGGCGCAGGCGGCGGATCAGCGCGGTGACCTGACTGCGCAGGTGGGCGGCGAACTGGAGGTCGGCATCGGGTTTCATGCTCGCTACTTTAATATAGTTATAAAAATATAGCAAAATAGCGAGGATGAAGACGGAGAGTAGGGTATGGGTTCCCGGGCTCGCCGGTTTGCGCGCAGAGCGGGCGAGGCGTGTGAAGCGGACGAGACAGGCAAGCCGGACGCCGCCCACGAGGCAGGAGAGCCGCGAGCCGGTTTGCGCGAGGCGTTACATGAGCGCACAGCCGGGGACAACGCCGATACCGCCGCATGTCGCCGCCCCCGCCTCGCCACAGGATCATTGACCGCCCGGCGTTCGGCCTGCAAGATGCCGGGTCGCGCCGTGCTGCGGCGTCATTGCCTACCTCCGTCATCGACCGTGAAT
>NZ_JAAGNW010000261.1:0-703 GCF_010645215.1 Burkholderia multivorans
CAGGGCTTCGTCGATGCTTTCCGGCGCTTCGAGCAGCCGGACAAGAGCTTCAGCTGGTGGGACTACCGGATGTTCGGGTTCCGCCGCAACGCGGGGCTGCGGATCGACCACATCCTGCTGTCGCCGGCGCTGGCCGCGACCTGCACCGCCTGCGAAATCGATCGCGTGCCGCGCACCTGGGAACAGCCGTCCGACCACACCCCCGTGTTCGCGCTCGTCGAGTGAGTGCGCGCCTGCGCGCGCCGCGTCAGACGCGCGGCGCGGCAGGCCCCAGTTGCGCCCACAGGAAGCCGAACTCGGCCGCGTTGTCCTCTGCCCGCGCCAGGTCGTCGGCGCTGCCGTGCCCGCCGTCGGTGTTCTCCCAGTACCACACCCGCTCGTGTCCCTGCGCCCGCATGCGCGCGGCCATCTTGCGCGCGTGCGCCGGATGCACGCGATCGTCGCGCGTCGAGGTCGTCAGCAGCAGCGGCGGATACGCGACACCCGCCGCGACCCGGTGATACGGCGAGTACGCGGCAAGCGCGCTCGCCTCGTCCGGATCGTCCGGATCGCCATACTCGTCGAGCCACGCCGATCCCGCGTGCAGCAGCGGATAGCGCTGCATGTCGAGCAGCGGCACCTGGCACAGCACCGCGCCGAACAGCTCGGGCCGCTGCACCATGCAGGCCGCCACCAGCAGCCCGCCGTTGCTGCCGCCCTCGAT
>NZ_JAAGNW010000261.1:713-3320 GCF_010645215.1 Burkholderia multivorans
TGCGCGGCGATCGCGATGAAATCGTCGAACGCGCATTGACGGTGCTCGCGCTGCGCGTCGAGATGCCAGTCCGGGCCGAACTCGCCGCCGCCCCGGATGTGCGCGAACACCGCGACGCCGCCCTGCTCGAGCCAGCCGATCCCGAGACCGTCGCTGTAGGCCGCGAGATTCGGCAGCGCGAAGCCGCCGTAACCGGCCAGGAGGCACGGCCGCGCGGTACGCACCGCGCCTTCCAGCGCGTCGCGCGGGCCGATCAGCGTATACGGCACCGGCGTGCCGTCGCGCGAGCGCGCATGCGCGCGCCGCACCACGAGCCCGGCCGCGTCGAATTGCACGGGCGGCCGGTCGAGCAGCACGCGCCGCGCGGGCGCATCGTCCGCGAGGTCGGCGAGCCAGCATTCCGGCGGATTCAGATAGGTGTCGATGTCGACATAGACCTCGTCGTTCAGCAGCGACTCGATCGGCTCGACGCCGATCTGCGCACCCGCGGGGCCGTCGAACGGCCGCGAGCGCCACGACCAGCCGCCCGCGTCGTCGCACAGCGGCTGCCACAGCTCGGTGCGGCTCTCGACGTCGTCGAGCCAGCTCGCGAGCAGGTAGTCGTGCGTCGCGGTCCAGGTGCAGGCCGAGGTCGCCGCGCTCGGCGAGAACAGCGTGAAGCAGTCGCGCGCGCCCGCGAGGAATGCGTCTTCGCGGATCGCGAGCAGCGCGCCGCCCGGATGGCGCACGCCGCCGCAGGTCCAGTCGAGACGCGGCTCGAACACGAGCCAGCCGCGCCAATGGCCGATCCCGACGTGCGACGGCACGTCGTAGCGCGCCCACTTGCCGTCGGCGTCGAGCCGGTAGGTATGCACGTCGAAGAAATCGACGCTGCGCCACGCCACGTGCCGCTGGTCGACCGGATCGAAGCTCGCGCCGGCCGAGATGTCCTCGTACTCGCCGCGAAACACCACGGGAGCCTGCTCGAGCGCCGTGCCGCGGGCCCAGCGCCGCACCTCGAACGGATAGCCCGAACGCGTGAGCGACGCATCGCCGCGGTCCCAGCTCGCGTAGACCGTGTCGCGATCGATCCAGTCGAGCGTGTGATGGCCCGGCGTGTCGATCGTGAAACCGTCGGCCACGAAACGGCGCTGCGTCAGATCGAACTCGCGCACGACGACCGCGTCCGAGCCGCCCGGCGACAACGACAGCAGCGCGCGATCGCCGTCGGGATACAGGATCGCGTGCCCCTCGAACACCCACGGCTCGCCCTCTTCCTTGCGCAGCGCGTCGATGTCGAGCAGCGTCTCCCACACGGGCGCGCCGGCGCGCCAGTCCGCCCACGGCGCGCGTCGCCACACGCCTTTGGGGTGACGGTCGTCCTGCAGCAGGTCATAGGCCCACGACTGCCAGCGCTCCGGAATCACCGGCGCGTCGCGCGGCAAATAGGCCTGCGCGAGGCGGTCGGCCAGCGCGCGCCATGCCGCGCCGTCACGCCACGTCGCGCGCGTGCGCACGTTCTGCGCGTCGACCCAGTCACGGGCGCGCGGGCTGTCGAGGTCTTCGAGGAACAGGAAGGGGTCGGGCGTCGCCGGCCACACGGAGGAAGCGGACATCGTGGTATCGGGTTGCGTCAAACCCCGATTATGCCCGGCTCCGTGCGGCCGTCGCGTCTCACGATTCGAGACGCAGCTCCTGGATCTTGCGCGTGATGGTGTTGCGGCCGATGCCGAGCCGCTCGGCGGCCTCGACCTTGCGTCCGCGCGTGAAGTCGAGCGCCTCGCGGATCACCGCGGCCTCGAAGCGGCGCGCGAGCGCATCCATCACGTCGGCCGAGTTCTCGCGCAACAGGCGCGCCACTTCGGTGCGCAGGCCATGCTCCCAGACCGGATGGCCCGGCGGCGTCGCACCGTTCACGGGCGCGTCCCCCGCAGCCATCGCCTGCGCCGCGCCGGGCAGCTCGCCGTGCGCAGGCGCGCCCGGCGTCGCCAGCGCGGGGGCCCCGGCACCGGACATCGCGAACCCGTCGCCGAGCGCATGCACCGGCATCAGGTCGGGCGGCAGGTCCTTGATCTCGACCGTCTGCGCGGGCGCCATCACGGTCAGCCAGTTCGCGAGATTCTCGAGCTGCCGCACGTTGCCCGGAAACGGCAGCGCGCTCAGGTGGAGCAGCGACTCGTCCGACACGCGCTTCGGCTCGACGCCGAGATCGCGCGCGCTCTTCTGCAGGAAGTGACGCATCAGCAGCGGGATGTCCTCGCTGCGCTCGCGCAGCGCCGGCAAGCGCAGGCGGATCACGTTGAGCCGGTGGTAAAGATCCTCGCGGAACAGGCCCTGCCGCACCCGCGCCTCGAGATTCTGATGGGTCGCGGCGATCACGCGCACGTTTGCGCGCAAGGGATTGTGTCCGCCGACCCGGTAGAACTGGCCGTCCGACAGCACGCGCAACAGGCGCGTCTGCAGGTCGAACGGCATGTCGCCGATTTCGTCGAGGAACAGCGTGCCGTTCTCCGCCTGCTCGAAACGCCCCTGGCGCGTCGTCTGCGCGCCCGTGAACGCGCCGCGCTCGTGGCCGAACAGCTCGGACTCGAGCAGATCCTTCGGGATCGCCGCGGTGTTGAGCGCGAT
>NZ_JAAGNW010000261.1:3330-7630 GCF_010645215.1 Burkholderia multivorans
CAGCGCGGGCGCCTGGCCCAGCATCTCCGGCGCCTCGGCGGGCCGCTCGTCGTCGGGCACGCCGGCGCGCAGGCTCTCCTCGACCGCGCGCCGGATCAGCTCGACCGCCTTGTCGACGTCGAACGGCTTCGCCAGATACTCGAACGCGCCGCCCTGGAACGCCGCCACCGCGCTGTCGAGGTCCGAGAACGCGGTCATGATGATCACCGGCAGCGCCGGCAGCCGCTCGCGCACCGCCTGCAGCAGTTCGAGCCCGGAGCCGCCCGGCATCCGGATGTCGGACACCAGCACCTGCGGCGTTTCCTGGTCGAACGCGTGCAGCGCGTCGCGCACGTTGGCGAAGCTGCGCGTCGCGAAGCTCTCCCGCGCAAGCGCCTTTTCGAGCACCCAGCGGATCGATTGGTCGTCGTCTACTATCCAGATCGGCTTCATAGGTCGGTCAAAAGGATGGGGGAATCTGGGCCGCCGCTCAATGGTCGAGCGGCAGCAGAATCTGAAATTCGGTGCGTCCCGGGCGGCTCTCCGCCTCGATCACGCCGTCGTGCTGCTGGACGAAGGTCTGCGCGAGCGTGAGCCCGAGCCCGCTGCCGTCCTCGCGCCCGGACACGAGCGGATAGAACACCCGGTCGCGGATGTCCTCGGGAATCCCCGGGCCGTTGTCGATCACGCGCAGGTCCAGCGCGAGCCGGTACAGGCGCTTCGCGATCGTCACCTTGCGCGCGACGCGCGCGCGCAGCTCGATGCGCGCGTCGCCCTGCGCGATCCGCTCGCGCAGCGCCTGCGCCGCGTTGCGCACGATGTTCAGCAGCGCCTGGATCAGCTGCTCCTTGTCGCCGCGCAGGTCGGGCACGCTGACGTCGTAGTCGCGCTCGATCGTGAGCCCGCGCGGAAATTCCGCGAGCATCACCGCGCGCACCCGCTCGCACACCTCGTGGATGTTCACATCGCCGACGATGTGCGGATGGCGGTGCGGCTCCAGCAGCCGGTCGACCAGCGTCTGCAGCCGGTCCGATTCCTTGATGATGACCTGCGTGTACTCGCGCAGCTCGCCGCGCTCGCGCTCGCTCAACTCGAATTCGAGCAGCTGCGCCGCGCCGCGGATGCCGCCGAGCGGGTTCTTGATTTCATGCGCGAGATTGCGGATCAGCTGCTTGTTGACCGCCGTCAGGTCGTGGATCCGTTCCTCGCGGTCGGTGCGCGACTGCCGTTCGTTCTCGAACAGCTCGACGAGCACGTAGTCCTGCGCGCCCTCCAGGAACCCGACGATCGCATGCACGTGCAGCGGCTCGCGCCCCGGCCGATCGAGCACGGTGTCGAGGTGGGTCGCGTGAAAACGCTCCTCGCCGATCGCGGTGATCGTGGTCGCCAGCTCACCCGCGTTCGGAAAAATCTCGCCCCACGGCTTCTGCGCGAGCTGCCGCCGCGAGATGTCCAGCACCGCCTCGGCCGACGGATTCGCGAACGCGATCCGCAGCGTGCGGCGGTCGAGCACCAGCACGACGGTCGGCAGCGCTTCCAGTCCCGTCAGGAGTCCCGAGCGCACCAGCCGGTCGTCGTCCGACAGACGCTCCGGCTGGCCGGCCCGGGCCTTGATCAGATTCTTCAGAACCATCTTGCTTGGATGCCGTGTCAAAAATTATGTCCTGGCCGGCGAACAAAAAAGGGACGGCTGGACGCCGTCCCCTTGTCAAGCCGCGGCGCACGCCCGTGGAAACCTGCCGCGGGCGCGCGCCGGCGACGCGGCGCTTCGTGCGCTGAGGTGACGAAGCGCCATCACCGCTTACAGCGAGTAGTACATCTCGAACTCGATCGGGTGCGTCGTCATGCGGAACTTCGCCAGCTCCTGTTCCTTGAGGCCCAGGTACGCGTCGATCATGGCGTCCGTGAACACGCCGCCGCGGGTCAGGAACTCGCGATCCTTGTCGAGCGCCTCGAGCGCCTGGTCGAGGCCTGCGCACACGGTCGGGATCTTTGCATCCTCTTCCGGCGGCAGGTCGTACAGGTTCTTGTCGGCGGCTTCGCCCGGATGGATCTTGTTCTGGATGCCGTCGAGACCCGCCATCATCAGCGCCGTGAAGCACAGGTACGGGTTCGCCATCGGATCCGGGAAGCGCGTCTCGATGCGGCGGCCCTTCGGATTCGACACGTGCGGAATGCGGATCGACGCCGAACGGTTGCGCGCGGAGTACGCGAGCTTCACGGGCGCCTCGAAGTGCGGCACGAGACGCTTGTACGAGTTGGTCGTCGGGTTCGTGATCGCGTTCAGCGCGCGCGCATGCTTGATGATCCCGCCGATGTAGAACAGCGCGAGTTCCGACAGGCCCGCGTAGCCGTTGCCCGCGAACAGGTTCTGGCCGTCCTTCCAGATCGACTGGTGCACGTGCATGCCCGAGCCGTTGTCGCCGACGACGGGCTTCGGCATGAAGGTCGCCGTCTTGCCGTACGAGTGCGCGACGTTATGGATGATGTACTTCGACCATTGCGTCCAGTCGGCGCGCTCGACCAGCGTCGAAAACTTCGTGCCGATCTCGTTCTGCCCCTGGCCCGCCACCTCGTGGTGGTGCACCTCGACCGGGATGCCGATCTGTTCGAGCAGCAGGCACATTTCCGAACGCATGTCCTGGAACGCGTCGACCGGCGCGACCGGGAAGTAGCCGCCCTTCACGCCCGGACGGTGGCCGGTGTTGCCGCCTTCGAATTCCTTGCCCGACGACCACGGCGCTTCTTCCGAATTGATCTTCACGAAGCAGCCCGACATGTCGGTATTCCACTGCACCGAATCGAAGATGAAGAATTCCGGCTCCGGACCGAAGTACGCGGTATCGCCGATACCCGTGCTCTTCAGATAGGCTTCCGCGCGCTTCGCGAGCGAACGCGGATCGCGCTCGTAGCCCTTGCCGTCCGCCGGCTCGACCACGTCGCAGGTCAGCACGAGCGTCGATTCCTCATAGAACGGGTCGACGAACGCGGCGTTCGGATCCGGCATGAGCAGCATGTCCGACGCTTCGATGCCCTTCCAGCCGGCGATCGACGAGCCGTCGAACGCATGACCGCTTTCGAACTTGTCTTCGTCAAACGCCGACACCGGCACCGACACGTGCTGTTCCTTGCCGCGCGTATCGGTGAAGCGGAAATCGACAAACTTGACGTCCTCGTCCTTCACGAGCTGCATGACGTCGGCGACGGTTTTACTCATAACCTCTTCTCCTGATTGAACAAATCCGGCGGACTGGGACCGCCTCGTTAAGCGAGCTGCTCGGCGCAGCGTACGATGTGCCGCGTACAACCGATTCGACTGGAACTTGTATAGCAGCTTCCGTGCCATGCTTGCGCCAGATCGGCGCGGCGCGTGCCGGCCCGCGTCCGGACAAGGGGCGCGGCGCGCGCTTTCGGGGCTTGCGGCCGACCGGCCGCCCATTCGGCGCACTCATCCGGTGCGCGCCATCGACCGCCTTCCGTGGAAAGCCCCGATTTGGTGCGAACATGCTATTTTGCACTATTTTGGTGAGATTCAGGCATCCGGGCGGCCCGGACGGACGCCGGGCATCGCGCACGGCGCGACGCGCTAGAATGCTTTTTTGACTCGCAGGAGACCTCCCGCCATGAGTACGCTTGAACAGCTGTATGCGCAGGCCGAGCAGCGCCGCACGGCGAACCAGCTGAATTACGCGGGCGCACTGTCGCCCGCCGAGGCGTTCGAGCTGCTGCAGCTCGAACCGGGCGCCCGCCTCGTCGACGTGCGCACGCGCGCCGAACTGGACTGGGTCGGCCGCCCGCTCGTCGGCGACGGCCAGTACGTGCACCTCGAATGGACGCGCTATCCGGGCGGCGTGCCGAATCCGGAATTCCTCGCGCAGTTGCAGGCGGCGGTCACGCCGGACACGCCGGTGCTGTTCCTGTGCCGCAGCGCGGCGCGTTCGAAGCTGGCCGCGGTCGCCGCCGCGCAAGCGGGCTTCGCCAGGGCCTTCGACCTGCTGGAAGGCTTCGAAGGCGCGAAGGACGGCCAGGGACATCGGAAGACGGTCGAGGGCTGGTGCTACCACAAGCTGCCTTGGATCGGCGCATGACACGCGCGGCGCTTCATCGTCCGTCCGGGCGATGACACCCTGATGAAAACGGGCCGCCCCAGAGGGCGGCCCGTTTCGCATCCTGGGCGGCCGGGCGGCCGCCCGGCGCCGGCGCTCAGCCGGCCGTCGGCGGTTCCGGCTCGACGATGTCGCCGCCCAGCTGGTGCACGCCTTCGCGCAGCTTCACATAGGCGGCCGCGACCGCCTCGGGCTCCCCTTTCACGCCCAGGTCG
>NZ_JAAGNW010000262.1:0-4489 GCF_010645215.1 Burkholderia multivorans
ATCGCGGGCTCGGCAAGACCGGCCTGGTCGGGGTCCTGCGGGCCGGCGCGGGCGCGCGCACGCTCGGGCTGCGCGCCGATATGGATGCCCTGCCGATCAACGAGGCCACCGGCCTGCCGTATGCGAGCCAGGTGCCGCGCCGCATGCATGCGTGCGGCCATGACGGCCACACCGCGATGCTGCTCGCGGCCGCGCGCCACCTCGCCGCGACCCGCGCGTTCTCGGGCACGCTCAACCTGATCTTCCAGCCCGCCGAGGAGAATTTCGGCGGCGCGAAGGCGATGATGGACGACGGCCTGTTCGAGCGCTTCCCGTGCGACGCGATCTTCGCGATGCACAACATGCCCGGCCGCGCGGCGGGCGACATGGCGTTCCGCACCGGCGCGGCGATGGCCTCGTCGGACCGCGTGACGATCACGCTGCACGGCGTCGGCGGGCACGGCGCGATGCCGCATACGGCGCGCGATCCGATGTCGGCGGCGGGCAGCATCATGGTCGGCCTGCAAACCATCGTCGCGCGCGAGGTGAACGCGCAGCAGGCGGCCGTGATCACGGTCGGCAGCGTGCAGGCGGGCGAAACCTTCAACGTGATCCCGGAAACCGCGGTGATGAAGCTGTCGGTGCGCGCGCTCGATCCCGAGGTGCGCACGCTGCTCGCGACCCGCATCGACGCCGCCGCGCGCGCGCAGGCCGACAGCTTCGGCGTGCGCGCCGAGGTCGACTACGACTACGGCTATCCGGTGCTCGTCAATCATGCCGAGCCGACCGCGTTCGCGCGCGAAATCGCGCAGCAGATGCTCGGCGCCGAGCGGGTCGAGGCCGAAGCCGAGCCGCTGATGGGCAGCGAAGACTTCGCATACATGCTCGAAGCCCTGCCCGGCTGCTACGCGCTGATCGGCAACGGCACGGGCAGCCGCGGCGGCTGCATGGTGCACAACCCCGGCTACGACTTCAACGACGAGATCCTCGCGATCGGCGCGAGCTACTGGGTGCGGCTCGCCGAGGCCTGGCTCGCCTGAGCCTGCTTCGGGCGGCCGTTCGGTCGCTCGATCGCATCTTCACCGTTTTCGCGTCATGTCCGCGCTCCCGCATCGGGCGGCGCGGGCCCGTCCCCTGCCCGCCCCGCGAGGATCCATGGACACCACCGCCTGCACGCCCGCCGCGCCCGCGGCCTCGACCGCCGCCCGCCGGCGCCGCCTGATCGCCGCCGCCGCCGTCGGCAATGCCCTCGAGTTCTACGACTTCACCGTCTACAGCTTCTTCGCGATCCTGATCGGCAAGCTGTTCTTTCCCGTGCATTCGTCGTTCGGCCAGCTGATGCTGGCGGTGGCGAGCTTCGGCGTCGGCTTCGTCACGCGCCCGCTCGGCGGCATCGTGATCGGCATGTACGCGGATCGCGTGGGCCGCAAGCGCGCGCGGATCGTCACGCTGCTGCTGATGGCGCTCGGCACCGTGCTGATCGCGATCGCGCCCACCTATGCGCAGGTCGGCCTCGCCGCGCCGGCGCTGCTCGTCGTCGCGCGGCTGCTGCAGGGCTTCGCGTCGGGCGGCGAGGTCGGCGCATCGACCACGCTGCTGCTCGAACAGGCGCCGCAGCACCGGCGCGGGCTGTATGCGTCGTTCCAGTATTCGAGCCAGGGCTTTGCCGCACTCGCGGGCGCGCTGACCGCCGTCGCGCTGACCACGCTGCTGAGCACCGCGCAGCTCGAAAGCTGGGGCTGGCGCGTGCCGTTCGTGATCGGCACGCTGTTCGTGCCGATCGGCTACTGGCTGCGCCGCACCGTCGAGGAAGTGCCCGCCGCGCCGAGCGCGGGCGCGGCGACGCCCGACGCCGGGCCGCTGCCGCTCGTCGACGTGCTGCGCGACCATCGGCGCGCGGTGCTGGTCGGCCTCGGCATCACGATCGGCGGCACCTCGATCCACTACATCATCGTGTTCTACATGGCGCTCTACGGCGTGCGGGTGCTGCACCTGCCCGTCTGGCTGTCGATGACGGCCGGCTGCGTGGCGGGCGCGGTGCTCACCTTCGCGACGCCGCTCGGCGGCTACCTGTCCGACCGCCACGGCCGCAACCGGATCGTCTGGTGGACCCGGATCGTGCTGATGATCGCGATCTACCCGGCGTTCGCGGCGCTCAACCGCTGGCCGGGCGCGGGCTCGCTGCTGTCGATCGTCGCGGCGCTCGCGCTGGTCCATGCGATCAACATCGGCGCCTGCGGCGCGATCCTCGGCGAACTGTTTCCGCGCCGGGTGCGCGCCACGGGCGGTGCGCTCGTGTACAGCCTCGGGGTCGCGATCTTCGGCGGTTTCGCGCAGTTCTTCGTCACCTGGCTGATCGCCGCAACCGGCAATCCGAACGCGCCCGCGTGGTATGCGATCGGCTGTGGGGTGCTGACGCTCGTTGCGCTGCGCGGGTTGAAGGAGTATGCGGGGCGCGCGCTCGATTGAGCGCCACCCGAGTGATGCCCGGCTCTACGCCTGCCTTGTATTCGACGGCAGGCGCTCCGATACCGGAGATGGCCGATTCGAATCGCATCGGTCGGCCTATCGAGCGCGAATGGATGCGCCGCGGCTCGACATCGGCGTCTTCCGCTGGCAGCACCGCTCGCGCCCCGCACCTCGAGCGGCATGAATCGCGTCGTTCGCCCGCCGCTGCGAAAACAACTCGCTGCGCCAACGCTGGCTACCGCGAAGCAATCTTCGCCGTACCATTCGGATCGAAGCTTACCTTGACGGGGGCGACGAATGGCATAGTCCTCAGCAACTTGTCCGGATCGGCACTCGAAAATCCCCCACTGATCCGTGCTTCGCCTGCACGCGCGTCCGCGAGAACGATCGGCGTCGTTCTGTATCGCTGCAGTTCCCGGACCACCTCGGAGAGCGGTGTGTGGTTGAAATCCAGGCGTTGATCCTTCCACGCGACCAACGCGCCGACAAGCGGACGCTGAAACACACGTACGCCATCCGTGCGAACGGCCTGGCCGGCAAGCAATGGAATGAAAGCGCCCTGCCCCTGAAGCTGGACGGTTACTTCTCCTTCGAGCACGGCGACATCGATTGCCGGATCGACCAAGCGAACACTGAATTGTGTACCGATGTCGTGGATCTCCGCGCTTCCCGCGCGAAGTTGAAATGGCCGCAGCGTGCTGTGAGCGACTGTGAAAAGCGCTTCGCCGTGCACGAGCTTCGCTTCCCGCGAGCGCAGCCGGTTCGAAAACTGAATCGCCGTACCCGTGTTGAGCAGAACCTGGCTTCCATCATCGAGCACCAACCGCGTTTGCTGCCCCACTTGGGTAACGCCTTCTTGTTGCGACAGAACGGGATTGATCATCCATACAGCCGCTGCGGCGCCAAGCGCAAGACCGCCGAAAACGGTGCCGACGCGCAGCCGCCGCTTGCCGGGAAAAGCCTGACGCCGGTGATGGGGTGACATGGGGGGGCGCCGATCATAGAGACGGCGTAGCGCGTCCACGCAGCCATCGATCGTCGCATCCGCCGCCTGCTGCTCGGCGACGTAGGTCCGGTGCGCGTCGCTCGCCTCGCGAAGCGCCTGAAGAGACGCGCGCGCCCGGGTTTTCTGCAGCGCATCGCCGTGCTCGAGCGACCCGAGCACATTATCGATCTCGTTTCTGTCTTCTTCGCTTAACGGAATGACTTCCTGCATTGCGCGTATGAGTGAGTTCGACATCACGAATCCGACCGTAACAGTCGCTGGCGACAGGCTCGCATCGCCTCGACCAGGTACTGCTGTATGACGCCAGGGCGAATGCCCATTTCCGAAGCGGCCTCGTCATAGGTCATCCCGTTCAACTTGCACAGAACGAATGCCTCTCGTTGACGGGGTGGCAGGCTATCGAGCACTTCGCACAGCTTCGTCAATGCTTGCCGCCCTTCATATTCACGTTCGGGTGTCACGTCACAGCTCGGTCCGTCTTCGGCCTCGGACAAGGAGGCCATCGTTTGCCATTTGCGTCGGCCACGGTCGATCTGCAAGTTATTTGCAATCTTGAACAACAGACCACCCGGCGACGCGACGGTGTGTGCTCGGCAGTAACGCAGTGCCACCTCGAACGACTCTTGTGCGAGGTCGGCAGCATCGTCCGAACCGAGTTCTCGCGTGAGCAATCGACGCAGTCGCAGATAGCCTTGCACCAGCTCGTCGACCATTCCCCCTCCTAGATCCATTTTTATCGTGTCGTACATATCGCGCCAAGCATCCTGGTCTCGCCGGAGCCGGGCAGACGGATATAAGCTGACGTTGACATACTTGGTCAATCGGGATCCCTCCCGAGACGGCGCTATCGCCAGCCACGACGGTCAGCAGTCGGACAGGCTCGCTCCACCAAGGCATGGCCAGCACTACTCCGCGTGCGCGTTCGACATTCCGCCCAGCACAATCGATGCAAGCGCTTCTACAGTGCCGACAGTGACAAATCAATCGCACCGATATCAATCGTCGGGCAGTTCAGATTTGTGCGCAACATCGATT
>NZ_JAAGNW010000262.1:4499-7537 GCF_010645215.1 Burkholderia multivorans
TAGCTTTCCGCGATGGCTGAATCGACTCGATAGAAAAAATTCGGATATGTGCCCCTACGCTTTGCCCGCGTCGTTCGCCTTTAGCAACAAACGGGCAAGACAAGCTCGTTGAAGGCGCAGCACCTCGAAGACACACGAGAAGACAAATACGATGAGACAGAGACGCAGGGGTTGGGCAGGCAGATCCGCACGTGCAATGGTTGCGGTGCTCGGCGCAGCAAGCATCGCGGCGCACGCCCAGACGGCATCGATCGATTTGCCGGCGCAGCCGCTGGCCAAGGCACTGGCAGCGCTGGCAAGCAGGAGTGGCGCGAACATCCTGGCGCCGGATGCCTTGGTGGCCAATCGCACGTCCCCGGCGCTGACCGGCAAGTTGACCGTGCGTGAAGCACTGGAGCAACTGCTGCGCGGGACGCGGCTGCAAGTTCAGCAGCTCGATGCGCACACGTACGTGATCGTCGCGCCGCCTACACCGGCGCCGGCCCCTGCCACGCCGAATCAGGCGGCGAATTCAGGCCCGGTAGCGGTGCTCCCCGCGATCACGGTGACGGACTGGGCCAGAGGCCGGGACGACGGTTTCGTCGCGACCTCGACGAGCTCGGCGACACGGACCGACACGCCCATTGGTCAAACACCTCAGTCGATCCAGGTGGTGACCCAGGCCCAACTCAAGAGCCAGCAGGTCCAGTCGGTCACGGATGCGTTGAACGGTATCGGTGGCGTCATAGTCTCCAATATCGGAGACGGGTCGCCGAAAGTTAGTATTCGCGGGTTTCAAGCCGCGACCATGACGAACGGCTCGAACGACCTTGGCAACGGGACCAGCAACCCCTTGAATACGCCGATGGCTGGTATCGGCAACATCGAAGTACTCAAGGGCGCGGATTCGATACTGGCTGGCGCGATTGCCCCGGGTGGCGTGGTGAACGTCAATTTGAAACAGCCGACCGCCACGCCGGTCCACGAGCTGACGTTCCAGACTGGATCGTACGGCAACCTCCTGACATCGGTCGACCTTGGTGGGCCATTGACCCAGGACAAGAGCCTGACGTATCGCTTCGTTTTGTCGGGCGAGCGTACCAATGACAGTTACGGCTATGGCTATGGCGGCAACAAGAATCTCTATATCGCGCCGTCGCTCGGATGGAAATCCGGAGGAACCGAGGTCGTGGTCGGCTACAGCCATGCCTTGACTGATCTACCCCTCACACCGGAAACGCTGATCACGCCTGGCGGTCCGCTTCCCTTGTCCGGCCAGTTCTCGCCGCTGGGTAGTACGCTCATTCAGTCTGATTCTCTGTATGTCAATTTCAAGCAGCACCTGGGCAAGTACTTCGCGTTCGAAAGCAAAACGCAGTACACGGCGTCGCGCATAAGCACGGATAACTTCTATACCCCGGACTGGTTGATCTCGCCCGGGATTGCATCATATTACGGCTTCGCCGGGATTTCGCACCCGTATGGAGTCGACACCGATCAACACCTCGAAGCGACGTTTTCGATCGGTCCGGTGAAGCAAAAGATCCTGGGCGGATTCGACTACCAGGTCTATTGGCGTGATACAAACTCGTCTGCATCCATGCCTACCAGTGCTCCATTCCCGAACCCGGTACTTCCCCCTATCAGCGGGCCCTTCTCCTACAACGACGCTGGCAAGTCCTACTCCGACAACGCGTATCTGCAGGACCAGATCACCTGGGGACGCCTCCACGTGCTGGCAAGCATAGCGCACGGTGCGTCATGGAGTCCCGGCAGCAAGTCACAGTCGGCATGGACGCCAAATATCGGCGCGCTGTACCAATTGACCGATAGCGTGGCGATCTACGGCAGCGTACTGCGCAGCTTCGTGCCACAGCGCTATCTGCTACTGGGCGGCGGTTCAGCGCCGCCGCTAACCGGACGTTCGGTGGAAGCCGGCTTCAAGTTCAATTTCTTCGACGACCGCCTGAGTGTGACCACGGATGTCTATCGAGCGGCGGAAACGAACGTGGCCACTTATATTCCCGGGACAGCCTTCTATGTCCTGATGGGCGGCCAAGTGACGCGCGGCGCAGAACTGAGCGTGACCGGGCGGCTATTTCCCGGTCTGAATGTCAGCGCAAATTATACGTACAGCAACCAGGTGGCGGCCATCGAGGACGCCAGCGAGGTGCCCCGCCATAGCGGAAGTCTGTGGATGACTTACGACCTCCAGGGTGAACGCTGGCACGGATGGGGAGCGGGCGTCGGTATCGAGGCGCGGAGCGGCTATCAAAACAGTTCCTTCGGCGAATATAGGGTTCCCGGTCAAATGAAGACGGACCTGAGCGTCTATTACCAGGCAAAGCAATGGTCCGCTGCGCTTGGCGTCAAGAACATCTTCAATAGAACGCTCTACGGATCCCAATCGCTCCCGGAATTTGCCCTTCCGTTGCAAGCTGGCCGTCTGGTGTTCCTCACAGGTCACTACAACATCTAGGGCCCGCAATGGAAACCCTGTTTCTCCCGGCGATGAAGGCCGACGGGCCACCGCGCGCGACCAGTCGTGAACCCGTGCTTTCGGTCATGGCCGTGGCGCTGATTCATGCACTCGGACTATTTGCGCTCATGCATTTCAATGCACAACTCACCCTGCGTCAGGCCAACGTCGCGGGTGGCGGGCTGCGTGCCACGCTCGTGTCTGCACCGCGCCCGGTTCAACCGCCCTCTCGTCCGGTCGAACACAGGCCGCCGGTGCAGGCTCCGATCGTGACAAGTCGTCGGCCAAGTGCACGCACGGTCGCGACACCATTGCCGAAGCCGCCGGAACGACAACCCGCAGCGCCGGTCGCCATGCCCAGTCCACCCGCTGCGGAGTCCGCACCGACGCCCGCGCCCGTCGCACCTGCCCTCGATCTGCCACGTGCATCGGCCATCAAGACCGTTGCGTCGGTGTCGTGTGACATTGCGCAGCCTCCCTATCCCGCGAACGCAAAGCGATTGGGACACGAGGGAAGTGCCATGTTGCGGGTCACGATCGACCCGACAGGGCGAATTACCCAGGCCGACATCGCGAAGAG
>NZ_JAAGNW010000263.1 GCF_010645215.1 Burkholderia multivorans
CGTCAGCGCGATGGTGGTCGCGCCGCGCTTGCGGGCGATCCTGATGCTGTCGTTGATCTCTTCGCTGCGGCCCGCGTGCGAGATCGCGAACACGACGTCGCCCGGTTCGACAAGGCCCGCGTGCAGGCGCTGCAGGTGCGCGTCCGAAAATGCACTCGCCGGAATGTCGAGCCGCAGGAAGCGCAGCAGCGCATCCTGGATCACCAGCCCGGAACCCGAACCGACGCCGATGAAGATCACGCGTCGGGCGCTCGAGATTGCGCGGATCGCCGCGTCGAGTTCCGCCGTATGGATCGTCTCGCAGGCGTGCTGGATGCCGGCGGCCGTGGTGCGGAAGACTTTGTCGACGAGCGTGGCGGTGGTGTCGTCGCGTTCGATCGACGCCTGCGAATAGGACAGGCCGCCCGCGAGACTTTGCGCGAGTTTCACCTTGAAATCGCGCAGCCCGTCGGTGCCGACCGCGCGGCAGAAACGCGTGACGGATGGCTCCGACACCTCCGCGCGGCGGGCGAGTTCGGTAATGCTCGCATGCAGGGCGAAATCGACGTCGTCGAGCACCAGATCCGCGACTTTCTGTTCGGCCGGGCGCAACTCGTCGAACAGCTTGCGGATGTGCGGAATCAAATTGGGTGCTGACACGGTACTCCCTGGGTGCGCGTGCGGCGCGACGCGCGGCGGCAGATGCGAGGCCCGTGGCGTCGCTTCAGGCATCTGCTGCTGTTCGCGTCGGCCGCATCGGTGTGGCGAAGCGGTCATTCTAAGGTCTAACGCGGGGGCGCGGCCCGCCCGGAGGGGCGCTCGGTGATAGGTCATCACGCATCGGGCGGCGTCGCCGGGCAGGCGCGGACTCGGCCCGGGATGGCGTCGCATGGCGTGCGTCGCGCGTGCGACTTGCATGCCGGCGAGTCTTTCTGCTCGGGTAGCGTCGAGGCGGGCCAATTCCGGATCGCCGAGCGCCGCGAGGCGGCGACGCGGTGCGCGGCCGCTTTCGCCGCCGGCATCCTGGACTATCCCGACCTGGTTCATCTGTCCGTCCCCTCCGTGGTGCTCGGCGGATGCTGAGGCCCCGCTCCTGTGCCGCGCTAGTGTAGATCAATGTATGAAAATTTCAAACATGAAAAGAAAGGTCGTTCCTGCTTTCGCGATTGACTTCGGATTGGTGCATTAAATAGGCGGAGAAGCATATAAAAGACGATGGAGGGCATGCTGTATCGTGAGTCGATCGATTGTGTAGGATATTTTCATAGCGACGAATGCCGTCGATCTTCGCGCTGTCGGCTGCGGACAGGCGGGCGGATCTTCGATGCCGACGGCATGCTGGGATGCAGCAAATGCACCGTGAAGTCATGCATTTTTGGGATTCAACACGATCTTGCTGACAAATCGAGATTTGCCATGTAGGATTTTTTCAAGAAAACAAAGAAAGAGGAAGGCCGGGCCGTCGTGGCGGCCCGCCTGCTGCGAGATGCACGGGTCGTTCACGTGCGGATCGCCCGGATCGCTCCGGTCCGTGTCGATCTATATGGAATCCTAATGAGAGACGAGTTCGCGCAGCGGAGAAAACCCGCTGCGCGAACCCAACGAGGGCGGGCACGATGACGAACAGAAGAAACTTCATTGCGTTCACGACGCTGGTGCCGGTCATGGCCGCGTGCGGCGGTAGCGACGACGGCACGGGCGGTGGCGGACCGTTGTCGTCATCGGCGGCGGCGGCCGGGGGCGTCTCGTCCGTCGACGCGGCGCAGGCGCCGCAACCGAGCGGCCGCGGGCGCCATACGTTCGCGTTCGCCCGGAACGGCGCCAACTTCCTGCTGGATGGTCGCGCGTTGCAGATCCGCAGCGGCGAGATGCACCCCGCGCGGATTCCCGTCGAGTACTGGCGTCACCGGATCCGGATGGCGAAGGCGATGGGGATGAACACCATCGCGCTCTACATCATGTGGAATTACCACGAGTCGGCGCCGGGCGTATTCGATTTCCACACGGACAACCGCGACATCGCCGCGTTCATCCGGCTCTGCCAGGACGAGAACATGTGGGTGCTGCTGCGCCCCGGCCCCTATGTCTGCGGTGAATGGGACCTGGGCGGCATACCGTCCTATCTGCTGCGCTACCCCGACATCCAGCTGCGCGTCGATTCGGCCACCGATCCGCGCTACATGGCCGCGGTGTCGCGCTACATCGGCCGGCTGGTGCCGATGATCGCGCCGCTGCTGGTCGGGAACGGCGGCCCGATCCTGATGATCCAGATCGAGAACGAATTCGGCTCCTATGCGCACGATCCGGCGTACATGGAAGAGATCCGCCAGTTGTGGGTGAGCGGCGGGATCAACGGCCCGTTCTACACGGAAGACGGCCTGACGCAGCTCGAACAGAACCAGTCGAACGTGGCGGGCGGCGCGATCGCATTGAGCGGCGGGACGGCCGCCGACATCGCGACGGCGCGCACCCGTTATCCGGACGTGCCGGCGATGGCGGGCGAGGTGTATCCGGGCTGGCTCACGCACTGGGGCGACGCGGTGTTGCAGGGCACCGCGACCGACATCACGACGACGCTCGATGCATTGATGCGCGGCAGGTTGTCGTTCAACCTGTACGTGATCCACGGCGGCACGAGTTTCGGCTTCTTCTCCGGCGCGAACACCGACGTGACCAGCGGCGAGTATCAACCGGACATCACGAGCTACGACTATGCCGCGCCGATCAGCGAGCAGGGCGTCGCCACCGCGCACTATCTGCGCTATCGCAAGCTGATCGCCGGCTACCTGTCGACGCCGCTGCCGCCGGTTCCCGCGCCGGTTCCGACGCTTGCGGGCGTTGCCGCGATCACGCCCGCGCCGTATGCGTCGCTGTGGGACAACCTGCCGGCGGCTTTGCCGGCCGTGCGGCCGCAGCCGTTCGAGGCATACGACCAGGCATTCGGTCTCGTGCTGTATCGGCGTGCGCTGCGGGGTTATGCCGGCGGCGTGCTGACGGCAACCGACGTACACGACTACGCAACGGTGTTCGTCGACGAGCACTATGCGGGCGGCATCTCGCGCGCCGCGCTGCCGGCCGATTACGCGCAGGCGTTCAACCTGACCCATCATGCGCCGCTGACGTTGCCTCCCACGCTCGCGACGTCCTCCGCGCCGACGCTCGACATCCTGGTCGAGGGGATGGGGCGCGTGAACTACGGCCATGCGATCGTCGATCGCAAGGGCATCCTGCAGTCGATCGCACTGCAGCCGAACGGCGGGGCCGATGCAGAACTGCTCGATTGGGGCGTGCATTTGCTGCCGTTCGATGCCGCGTATCTGGCCGGCCTGCGGCCCGTCGTGACGAATCCGCGCCGGAGCGGCCTGTTCTTCAAGGCGACGTTCAACCTGAATGCGGTCGGCGACACCTATCTCGACATGAGCGCGTGGACGAAGGGCTTCGTCTGGGTGAACGGCCGTCACCTCGGCCGCTACTGGAAGATCGGACCGCAGTATCGGCTCTATTGTCCCGCGCCGTGGCTGCGCCCGGGGCTCAACGAAGTCCTGGTGTTCGATCTGCACCAGACCGACAGCCGGCCGATCGCGTTCGCCCGCACGCTGGCCTGAGCGGCCGTTTTCATTCGGCCGGCTGCGGCCGGCCGCCTTCGATCCGTTACAGATTCCGGGAGATACCATGAACTCGACGCTACGATGGCTTGCCGCGCTGTGCGCGAGCAGCGCGCTCGGCCTGGGGGCCGCGCACGCGGCGACGTTCAGTGCGGCGTCGGCGATACAGGCGAGCCCCGTGTCCGACAGCCCGAACTCGCTGTTCATCGATCGCAGCGGCGCGTTCTACGTGCAGAACGCGTTTGCACAATACGACGACGTGCCCGCCGACCATTACTGGAAGTTCTACACGGGTCCGGACGTCGATTCGCTGACGGAGTCCGCCGCGCATTCCCAGTACGACACCCGCGTGCTGTGCAACGCCAAGAACCCGGTCGCGATCGACCTGTTCGGGCAGCCGGTGAAGTCGCGCACGGGTTACACGCAGGCGGACTACTGCGACCTGATCGGCGTGTGGGTGGATCCGGATTCGGGCGACTGGTACGGGATCGTTCACAACGAGCTGTTCGGCAACGACCCGCGCGTCGACGCGATCTCGTACGCGATTTCCACCGACCAGGGGGCGAGCTGGACGCTGCAGGCGCCGATCCTCACGTCGCCCTACGGCCGCGGCGACCCGAAGACGCCGTACTACTACTACGGCGACGGCGATCCGCGCCTGTACGTCGACAACGTGTCCGGTTACTTCTACCTGTTCTACACGAGCCGCATCCTGGGGCAGAACGGCAACCCGAGCGGCTTCGACAATTACATGTGGGCGCATGCCGCGCGTGCGCCGATCAGCGACAAGATGAAGCCCTCGTCGTGGCGGAAATTCCACGACGGCAAGTGGGAGCAGGCGGGCGGCACGAACTGGACCTGCGACGCGGCGACGGCCGCGACGACGCCGTGCGCGGCCGCGCCTGCGTCCAGCGCGCTCGAATCGAATATTGCGGGACCGGCGACCGACCTCGGCGCGCAAGGCGGGCCGGCCGCCGACCGGACGGGCGGCGAGACGTTCGCGCCGCCGGCGCAAGGCGCGGGCGATCTGCTGTCGGCCGGCTATACGAACGGCACGATGCGGGTGATGAGCGTCGCGTGGAACGTGTACCTGCAGAAGTATCTGGCGATTGCCGAGGACCGCACGATTTCGAATCCCGGCACCCGCGATTTCGACTACGGCGCGCCGGCCGCGACGCTGAAGTTCTACGTATCCGACGACCTGGCGACGCAACGCTGGACCTTCGCCGGCAGCGTGCCGTATTCGTCTACGTCCTGGTACCGCTGGTTTACCGACAGCGTGTCGAAGACCTCGGCGGCGACGCTCGGCAGCACGTTCCGCACGTATTGCGTGTTCGGCTCCTGCTCGAAGTACGGCGCGGAGTACATCGACGTGACGGTCGCGCTCGAGCCGGCGAAGGATGCCGCGCCGTCGGCGTACGCCGACGCCGGGGGTGTGACGGTGCCCGTCACGTCCGCGTCGAGGCAGGTGTACATCGTGCATCCGGGCAATGCGGCGACGAATCTGCCTGCCGCCGCTGACGGCGCATGGACGCTGAACGCCGTCGGCGACGGCTTTTTCACGCTGCGGCTCGGCAATCGCTATCTCGGCGTGGGCGGCGGCGCTGCCGGACGCGCCTGGGGCGCGGCGCCGACCTGGACCTCGAGCGCCGCCGGCGCGCGGCAGCAATGGTATTTCCAGAAGATCGGCGCCGGCGCGGCAGGCGGCTATCGGCTGGTCAACCGCGCGAGCGGGCTCGCGCTGAACGTGCCCGGCAGCGCACTGACGGCGAACCTCGCCGGCGTGGCGACCGTGCCGATTCGCAGTTGGGATGCGGCGTCGGGCGCGTCGATCACGGTGTGGCCTCAGGCGCAGCAGGCGCTGCGCCTGGTCGCGAAGTGAGTCGCGCGCACGGACGATGCGAGGATGCCGGCGATGCAATGACCGGCGCATGTTCTTCGCGCATCGCCGCGCGTGTGCGAGGGCGCGTGACGTTCATCGGACGATCCGTTTAAGGCGCAATTAAGGCCGCTGTTAGTCGCGCGTAAAAATCGGTAGCGGGCGGGCATGAATTATCTCTATAATCGTTCCTGCATTTTGACCGACCGCGCGAGATTGATTTAAGACGCCAATTCACCGTCCGAGGTTCGCCTGTCGTGCATCGCATTGCTGGAGCGCCGCGCCTTTGCGCGGCGCGCGCCAGCGCCCGTCCCGCGGGCGTGAGCGCGCTTCTGTCGCCGGCGGCGAAAGCCGATCCTGGACATCGTCGGCGTCCGGCCCGATCGAAGCGAATTAACGCATTCGCATTATTGCGAATACGGCGTTGAATCCGATCGATTTCGAATCATTTTCGATGGCAATCCCATTGCGCATTCCGTGAATGGCATGCGGGACTTCGCTCGCGCCGGTCGTTTGATTCGACACGACATCGGCGGCGGGCGACGGCACGCCGCCAGGAGACAGATCCCAGTGAAAGCGCAAGACGAACAACTGCATCGCGGCCTGGAAGAGCGGCACATCAACCTGATGGCGCTCGGCGCCACCATCGGCGTCGGCCTGTTTCTCGGCTCCGCCGCCGCGATCCGCACGGCCGGCCCGGCCATTCTGCTCACCTACATCCTCGGCGGCATCACGATCTTCCTGATCATGCGCGCGCTCGGCGAGATGGCGATCCACAACCCGGTCGCGGGCGCATTCAGCCGCTACGCGCAGGATTATCTCGGGCCGCTCGCGGGCTATCTCACGGGCTGGACCTACTGGTTCATGTGGATCGTCACCTGCATGGCGGAAATCACCGCGGTCGGGGTCTACATGCACATGTGGTTCCCCGACGTGCCGAACTGGATCTGGACCTTCGCCGCGCTGGTGCTGATGGGCGCGGTGAACTTCATCGCGGTCAAGCTGTACGGCGAGTTCGAATTCTGGTTCGCGCTGATCAAGATCGTGACGATCGTGCTGATGATCGCGAGCGGCGCGCTGATGATCGTGTTCGGCTTCGGCAACGGCGGCGTCGCCACCGGCATCTCGAACCTGTGGACCCACGGCGGCTTCATGCCGAACGGCTTCACGGGCGTGATCGATGCGCTGCCGATCGTGATGTTCGCGTATCTCGGCGTCGAGATGCTCGGCCTGACCGCGGGCGAGGCGCGCAATCCGGAGAAGTCGCTCGCGAAGGCGGTGAACTCGGTGTTCTGGCGCGTCGTGATCTTCTACGTCGGCGCGCTGTTCGTGATCATGTCGATCTACCCGTGGGATCAGATCGGCACGCAGGGCAGCCCGTTCGTGATGACGTTCTCGCGGCTCGGCATTCCGGCCGCGGCGGGCATCATCAATTTCGTGGTGCTGACGGCTGCCTTGTCGTCGTGCAACAGCGGCATCTTCAGCACCGCGCGCATGCTGTACAACCTCGCGCAGCAGCGTCAGGCGCCGGCCGGCCTCGCCTCGGTGAACCGGCGCGGCGTGCCCGTGTACGGCGTGCTGATCTCGGTCGCGCTGCTGCTGGTCGGCGTCGTGCTCAACTATTTCGCGCCGCAGAAGGTGTTCGTGTGGCTCACGTCGGTGTCGACCTTCGGCGCGATCTGGACCTGGTGCGTGATCCTCGTCGCGCAGCTACGGTTCCGCCGCCATCTGTCGCCGGAGCAGTTCGCGCGCCTGCCGCTGCGGGTGCCGTTCTATCCGCTGTCGTCGTTCCTCGCGCTCGCGTTCCTCGCGTTCGTGGTGTGCCTGATGACGCTGTCGCCGGATACGCGCGTCGCGCTGGTCGTCGGTCCGCTGTGGATCGTCGGCCTCACCGTGTTCTATTTCATGTACCACGCACGCCGGCGCGCGCCGGTCGCGTCGCCCGACGCCTAGCAGGCTGTTGAATTTGGATACGGTGTAAACGGGCCCTGAGGGCGGTGCGTTAGAGATATCGTGTTCATGATCTTGAGCAGGCGAGAGCGATGCGCGGAATGGACGAGATGCAAGAACCGC
>NZ_JAAGNW010000264.1:0-6831 GCF_010645215.1 Burkholderia multivorans
GATGGGGCGCGTAGACCTCGATAAGGACGGTTGAACTTCTGCGCTGCACACGTGTTCAAACCCCGGCGTCGCTATAATCCGGCGCTTTCTTTCAATTCGTGGCGCACCGGGTTCCGGCGTCTCTTCCGGTGTACGCGTCCGGCATCATCGCGCGCATCGATTGATTCGGTTCGTGCGCTTTGTCCCCCGTTTCGATTCCATGCAGAATTTCAATCTCGTCGTCTTCACCGCGCTCAACGCCGGTTCCGCTCCCCATCCCGCCGTCGCTCATCTCGCCGTGTTCTGCGCGCGCTGGCTCGTCTATGTCGTGCCGCTGTTACTGGCCTTGACCTGGGCGCTCGGCGCGCAGCACGCGACGCGCCGCCAGGCGATCGAGGCGGGCCTCGCCGCGTGCGCGGCGCTCGCGCTCGCGCAGGTGATCTCGACGTTCTGGTATTCGCCCCGGCCGTTCGTCGCGGGCGTCGGCGCGCAGCTGATCCCGCATGCGCCGGACGGCTCGTTTCCGAGCAATCACATGACCTTCGTGTGGAGCATCACGGCGGGCCTGCTGCTCGCGCGCACGACGCGCGCGGTCGGGGCGGCGCTGATCGGCGTCGCGCTCGCGGTGGCGTGGGGGCGCATCTATGCGGGCGTGCACTGGCCGCTCGACATGGTGGGCGGCGTGCTGGTGGGCACCGCGGGCGCGCTGGCCGTGCACCTCTACGGGCGCGGGCTGACCGCGCTGTGCGATCGGATCTGCGAGGCGTTGCACGCGCGGCTGTTCGGCCGCCTGCGCGTGCGCTGAGGCAGGAGGCGGCGCGCTCAGCTGGTCGGGCCCGCTTGAGCGGGTGCGGTGGATCCGGCGGCGGGCGCGCCGCCGTGCAGTTCGGTGCCGTCGTCCATCACGGGACGCGCGGTTTCCCGATCGAGCGCGCTGTCGGTGAGGATCGCGCACATCGCGACGAACAGCGCGAGCGCGATGGCGGCAAGGCCGCAGTAGCCGGCGATCCTGAGACGGCGCAGCAGAACCTCGGAGGGCGCGCGACGCGGGTTCGTGTTCATGGCGGCGCGCGGTCAGTGCAGACGGCGGGCGAAGTGGGCGCGCGCGAGGCCGGTGGCGATCGTCAGGCAGGCGCCGCCCGCGCTGCCGGCGCCGATGTCGCCGAGCAGCGTGCCGAGATCGAAGCCGCCTGCCGTCTGGGCGGAGACGCCCAGCGCGGCCCTGATGAGTTCCCCGCCGAGGCCGCCGCCGACGATGCCCGCGAGCGTGTTGCCGAGCGGACCGAGGCCATACTTCTCGGCCAGGGCGCCCGCGACGTTGCCGCCCGTCGCGCCGCTTGCCAGCTGGATGATCAGGTTGAGCGCTTCCATGGTGGTCTCCCCGACACCGGAACGGTATACCCGTTCGTGCGCCGGGGCTGCGCAGTGCGCGAGCCCCGGCGTTTGAACAGGTATAGGCGATGCACAGGGTAGATGCAACCGCGCAACCTGCGTGTGATCAATCGTCGAGCGTTTCGTGGACCGCGGCCGCGCCGCGCTTCCAGTAGGCGGCCGCGCGGATGCGGCCCTTGTCGACGCCGCGCTCGCCGCACAGATGCTGACGCACGGCGCGCATCGCGGCGGCTTCGCCGGCCGCCCATACGTAGCCGTCGCCGGACGGCAGCGGCAGATCGCGCAGCGCGCGCAGCAGCGCGCTGTCGCCGCCGGCGGCTTCCGTGTCGCGGTGACGCCAGATCAGGTGCAGCTCGGCGGCGCTGCGGAATTCGACTTGTGCGGAGAAATCGGCGACTTCCAGCACGGCCGCGACGCGCGCGCCCGCGGGCAATTCCTCCAGGCGACGCGCGATCGCGGGCAACGCGGTGTCGTCGCCGATCAGCAGATGCCAGTCGAAATCATTCGGGATCACGAACGAGCCGCGCGGGCCGCCGATGCCGAGCGTCTGGCCGACGCGCGCCTGCGCCGCCCAGGTGGATGCAGGGCCTGGGTGATGCAGCACGAATTCGAGATCCAGCTCGCGCGCGGCGCGATCGTAGCGGCGCGGCGTGAAGTCGCGCGCGACGGGCTTCGGCTGGCCCTCCGGAAACACGGGGCCGTCCGGCCCGAGCGTCGGCATGTGCGGAGCGTCCTGCCCCGGTGCGGGGAAGAACACCTTGACGTGATCGTCGAACGACGCCGATTCGAAATCGTCGAGATCGGGGCCGGTCAGCGTGACGCGCAGCAGATGCGGCGTGACGGGCGTGACCTGCTTGACTTGCAGCAGGCGGAACTTGAGCGGATGGCGGACGCGGATGACCGCGCGTTCGGCTTGGTTTTGCATGTATCGGTTCTCCAGGGTGCGGCTGGGCGGACACTCAGGCTGCGGAGCCGCTTTCGATTTCGGTGGCGGCGCGCAGCAGGATCGTGGCGAGGCGGCGTTGTTCGTCTGCGCCTGCGCCTGACTTGTGCAGCAGCGCGCGCTTGAGCGCGAGGCGGGCCTCGACGAAATCCTTCAGCCAGCCGCGGGTGTCGTCGCCGGCTTCGGCGCCTTCGCTCGCGAATGCGCGCCGCATGAATTCCATCTTGCGGCCGAAGTGGGTGAGCTTCGCGAACAGCAGCTCGACTTGTTCGCGCTGGGCGTCGAGGTGCTCGCGGCCGGCGTCGGCGAGCGCATAGCGCTTGCGGTTGCCTTCGACTTCCACGGTCACGTAGCCGACTTCCTCCAGGTACGTGAGCGCCGGGTACACCATGCCGGGGCTGGGCGCATAGAAGCCGCTCGAACGGGTGTCGAGCGCCTTGATCAGCTCGTAGCCATGGCTCGGCTGCTCGGCGAGCAGGGCGAGGAGGAGCAACTGCAGGTCGTCGGAAGTGAACTGGCGGCCGCGCGGCAGGCCCTCGTCATCGCCGCCGAAACCGCCTCCTCCGAACGGGCCGAAGCC
Source organism: Burkholderia multivorans (assembly GCF_010645215.1). Classification (GTDB taxonomy): domain Bacteria; phylum Pseudomonadota; class Gammaproteobacteria; order Burkholderiales; family Burkholderiaceae; genus Burkholderia; species Burkholderia multivorans_A. Next base: position 2,895 of record NZ_JAAGNW010000264.1, read on the forward strand.
GCGCCGGCCGCCGCCACCGCCGCCCCGATGGCGGCCGATCGCTTGCCAGAACAGTTCGGCCATCGGATGACGGCCCCAGCCGTCGCCATGGCGGCCATGATGTGCGTGGGAATGGGTGTGACGGTGACGCATGGTGCACTCCAATGTGTCGGAAGATGTATCTAAAGATATATATCGAAAGATACGAAGTCAAAGGGAAAATTTAGGGTTGGATGAGGGGCGGGAGGGGGCGGGGTGCGGGTTGTCGGTTTGCGGAAAGGGGGTTTCTGCAATGTTTGATCAGCGCTATTGATTTTCGACATCGATAGCTGTCTGGCCGGCCGACGCCGTTGCTACGCGGCCTACAGGGATCACGCGTTCGTAGAAGCGCGCGCACGGCACAAGGGAGGTAACAAAGATTGCTGCGGAGAGCGGTGACGTGAAGCCGCCGTCCGTTACGAGGCTCAGACGGTGCCGGCAGCGATACAGGCGGCGGATCCGATTCGCGTGGAATTCGTTCAACCGCCGTCCAAGGTCCGGGATTCAGCTTTCAGCTTTCAGCTCAGTGAGAGCGGGGCCCCCAATGCCCGACACAGCATCGACAAGTTCCGAATCATCAAATGCCGGCGCGACGTTTGGCGAGCGGCGGCTTTCGCCTCGGACCAACCTTCGCGAATAATCCACGCTGCCTGGAGACCCGCGTTCAGCGCCCCGAGCACGTCGAGATCGAAGTCGTCCCCGACATGCAGCAGCGCGTCGGGCTGCACGCCGACGCACTTGGCCGCCTCCAGAAAAATGCGGGGCTCAGGTTTCGCACAACCGAACGTATCGGGAGCCAGACGGGCCTGGAAGAACGCGTCGCAGCCGGTCAGCCTCAAGTCGGCATTTCCGTTCGTCACCGCCACGAGCGGGAATCGGGCACTCAGCCAGGTCAACGCAGGCCAGACGTCCTCATAGAATTCGACCTTCTGCCGCGCCGCATAGAAGACCTGATACGCCTCCTCGGCAAGCGCGACATCTTCGTTCGCGCGTTCCAGGACAAGCCGGATCGAGCCGAGGCGCAAAGCCCGGTAGTTGCCGGCCAGATCCGGGCGTAGGTGTGTGTGTTGATCCCGAAGCGTTCCAAGCACCCGCCAGTCCCGCAGCACAGCGGCTGTTCCCGGCGCGTGTTCAAGCAGCCACGCGTGGAGGGCGAATTCCGCACGCTCGACCGACACCCTGAAGGACCAGAGCGTGTCATCCAGGTCGAACGAGACGGCCGATACGTCGCCTAGACGCATAGCGATCGCAGAAGCGGTTTGGCGATCCGCACATAGTCCGCCGAATCCAGCACGATCGAGCGGTCGAGCCGGCCGGCATTGAAGGCGATCTCGTCAAACCGGTCGATCAGTTCGGGGTCGACGATCAGCGTGATGGCCGGTGAGAACGTGAAAGGCGGGATCGCGCCTATGACGCAGCCCGTTTCCCGTTGTGCTTCTTCAGGCGAGGCAAGCGTCGCTTTCCTGATCCCTGCGGCAGCGGCCACTCGTTTGAAGTCGAGCTTCCTGTCGCCCGGCAGGATCGCAAGGATCAGCATGTCGCTGCCGTCCCTGCTCTTGCAGAGCATCGCTTTTGCCCCCTGCCCCGGCGCGGTTCCGCGAATGGCGGCGACCTGATCGGACCGTCCCTCCGCCGGATGCCCGATGATGCGGAACCGGGCCGCTTCGTCTTCGAGCAAGGCCACCAGTTTGTCGAACACCGTGGCCGTCACTACGGTGGCCGTCATGCTTGCGTCACCAACGTGCAGAACCGCGCAAGGTCGATGTTGCCGCCGCTGACGAGTACGCCGACACGTTTCCCTCTGAGCGAGTCTTTCGCATTCAGCACAGCCGCAAGCCCCAGGCACCCGGTCGGCTCCACGATCATCTTCATGCGGGCGGCGAAGAACTGCATGGCGTTCACCAGATCGGCATCCGAGGCCGTCAGGATGTCACTCACATCGCGCTTGATGATCTCGAACGTGTAGTTGCCGAGATGCTGGGTCTGCGCGCCGTCCGCGATCGTGTTCGGTGTTTCGATATGAACGATTTCGCCGCTCCGGAACGATCGCTGACCGTCGTTGCCGGCCTCCGGCTCAACGCCGTACACGACACAGTGCGGCGCCAGGGCGCGGGCCGACAACGCACTGCCCGACAGCAGGCCGCCACCGCCCAACGGCACGAACAGGCTGTCGAGCGAACCCGCGTCCTCGAAGAGTTCCCTGGCGGCAGTGCCCTGTCCCGACAGGATGTCCGGGTGATCGTAGGGCGGAATCAGCGTGAGGCCGTTTTCGTCCGCGAGACGCCGGCCGATCGCTTCACGATCCTCGGTGTAGCGGTCGTACACGATCACCTTCGCCCCATACCCCTTCGTGGCCGCCACCTTCGCTGCGGGCGCGTCATGCGGCATCACGATCGTCGCAGGGATGCCGAGTATCTTCGCAGACAAGGCGATCCCCTGGGCATGGTTGCCCGATGAGAACGCGACCACGCCGGCCTTGCGCTGCTCGGGCGAAAATTTTGCGAGCGCATTGAATGCGCCGCGAAACTTGAACGCGCCCATGCGTTGGAAGTTCTCGCACTTGAAGAACACTTCCGCGCCGATGATTTCGTTCAGCGTGCGCGAAGTGTGCACCGGGGTGCGATGCGCGACGCCGGCGATCCGTGAAGCAGCCGCCTCGACGTCGGCGTAGGTAGGAAGTGCGAAAGTCGTCATGTCGGCCTCGAAAGTGATTGGATTTACCAAGGCCATGCAATGGAGGTCCCGAGATGCTTGTCCTTGGCGTGCTCGTAGAGAAAGCGTGCAACCGTGAGGTCCTGCAAAGCCAGTCCCGTCATATCGAACACGGTGACGTCGCGCGCGGACCGCGCGAAGGAACGCGTGCCGGCAAGGAGATCGCCGATTTCCACGCACGGCAACGACGGCGCCCACTGGCATTCGCCGATGCTGCGCGCCTGAATCTCATCGTCGACGAAAACCCGCGCGCGCTCCAACACGCCATCCGGCAATTCACGCTTGCCGGCCGTGTCGGCGCCGACGCAGGTGAGATGTGTGCCAGGCTGGACCGCATCAGCCTGGAACAGCGCGCCGCTCCCCGGCGTCGCGGTGATCACGACATCGCTGGCGGCAACGGCATCGTTCCGATCCTTTGCGACGCTGATGGCGCACCGGCCCTGAAAAGCGGCTTCGAAGGCGGGCACAGGCTCGCCGGTCGCGCTTACGTATTGCACCGTACAACGGTGCCGCAGGCCTTTCAGGGCGTACTGAAGCTGAACCTTCGCTTGAACCCCGGTGCCGAAAATGCAGATCCGCGTACTCTCCGGTCGCGCGAACTGTTGCAGCCCCAGGCCTCCCGCCGCGCCCGTCCGCGCGGTGGTAATCGCGTTGCCGTCCATGATGCAGAGCGGTCGGCCCGTCGTGGGATCGAACAGCACAACGGTCGCTTGATGAGGTTCGCCGCCGGCGTTCCGATTGCCGGGCCAGAAGCCGGCCGCCTTGAAACCAAGAAGATTCTGGCTCGCCACTTCGCCGGACTTGATGCCGAATACGCCGCCCGTATGCAACTGCTCGCGCACGACGGGGAAGACCCGACCGGTGCGCCGACTGTGAAGGGTGAACGCTTCGCGGACCGCCGCCATGACCTGCTCCTGCTGCAGGGCCGGTTCCACGACATCACGGTCGAGAAGGAGAAGCGTTGCGTCTGTCGGCATGATCGTACGGTTTCCAGTTGGATAGCTCGGAGTATAAATTATTTCCATAACTAGACGAAACATCCAAATGAGGCGTCGAGCGACGCCGGGCTCCTTTCACGGCTCATGAGGACCGAACCTTCCCATAATCGGGGACAGGCTCAGTACTCGCGTTCGGCGACGTTCGAGCGTGATCGTGCGTCCCGGCGGGCGACAATTCCCCTTCCCATTTGGCGACCACGACACTGGCG
>NZ_JAAGNW010000264.1:6841-7495 GCF_010645215.1 Burkholderia multivorans
GAGCAGTTGATCGATGCCCATCACCAGCAGCAAGCCTGCTTCCGGAAGGTGGAACATCGGCAGGATCGCGGCAACCACGACCAGCGAGCCGCGCGGAACCGCGGCCATCCCCTTGCTGCTGATCATCAGGATGAGGAGCATCGTGATCTGCGTGCCGATGGGCATGTGCACGCCGAACGCCTGTGCGATGAAAATCGCCGCGAATGCCTGATAGACCATCGAGCCGTCGAGATTGAACGAGTAGCCGAGAGGCAGCACGAAACCGACAAGACGCCGGTGCACGCCGAACTCAGTCAGCTTTTCCGTCAAGACGGGCAAAGCCGCCTCGCTGCTGGCGGTCGAGAACGCAATCATCATCGGTTCACGAATCTTCCTGATCAGTTCGGGCATGCGACGGCCCAAGGCTGCGTGGCCCGCGAAATAGAGCACCGTCCACAGTGCGAACAATGCGACGTAGAACCAGCCGATGAGCCTGCCGTAGGTGACGATGACGCCAAGGCCCTGCACGGTAACGACACCCGCGATGGCGGCAAAGATACCGAGGGGCGCGAAAGCCATCACGGCGTTCGTCGCTCGCAGCATCGTTTCCATCAGTCCGTCGACGGTACGCTTCAGGAACACGCCCGGCTCGCCCGGAACCTTTCCCAGCGCGAT
>NZ_JAAGNW010000265.1 GCF_010645215.1 Burkholderia multivorans
CGCCCGTTGGCCGGGTGCTGCGCGACCGCCCGGGCCACCCAGCCCGCGACCGCGTCGTCCACGCGCCAGTCCAGCCCGTTCTGCGCGAGCCGCTGGCCGATCTCGTCGAGCGCCTGGCGCGCGATGCCCGTCAGCGCATCGGGATCGAGCGGCCGGAATGCGACCACCTGGATCCGCGCGAGCAGCGCCGGCGAGAAGCGTTCGCGCAGCCGCTCGTACACCCGCGCCGCGAGCTTCGCCTGCGACACCTGCGGGTCCGCCTTGCACGACGCCTCGATTTCCGCATCGCCGAGGTTGGTGGTCAGCAGGATCAGGCTGTTGCGGAAACTGATGCGACGCCCTTCGCCGTCCTCCATCCAGCCCTGGTCGAACACCTGGTAGAACACTTCGTGAATGTCCGGATGCGCGCGATCGAATTCGTCGAGCAACAGCACGCTGTACGGCTTCTTGCGAATCGCCTCGGTCAGGCGACCGCCCTTGCCATAGCCGACGTAGCCGGGCGGCGCGCCTTTCAGCGTCGACGCCGTGTGCGCCTCCTGGAATTCGTTCATGTTGAACTGCACGAGATTGCGCTCGCCGCCGAACAGCAGTTCGGCGAGCCGCGCCGCGGCCTGGCTCTTGCCCGTGCCCGTCGGCCCCGCGAACAGCATCACGCCGAGCGGCCGCTGCGGATCGCCGAGGCCGGAATGCGCGAGATGCAGCGCCTGCGCGATCGCGCGCATGCCGTCCGTCTGCCCGTGGATCGACGCGTCGAGCGCACGCTCCAGATCGACGATCCGCTGCGCCTCGTCCTGCGCGAGCTGCGCGACGGGGACGCCCGTCCACTCCGCGCGCACCGCCGCGATGACATGCTCGTCGACCCACGGCCGCACCCAGCGCTCGGCCTCCGCCAGCGCCGTCCCGTCGCCCGTTGCCCCGGCCGGCGCGCGCATCCGCGCGAGCCACGCGTCGACTTCCTCGCGCTGGGTCGCAACGACGCCTTCGAGCGTGCGCGCCTGCTGAGTGAGATCGTCGCGCTGCGCCTCCAGATCGGCCTCGTCGCCGGGCGTCGAGACGCCCATGCGCCGGTCGCTCGCGCGCCAGTCGAGCGTCTGCCCGATCGCCTGCGCCTGTTGCCCGAGCCGTTCCAGCTCGGCCGGCGCGCAGCTCTGGCTCATCGCGACGCGCGCGCAGGCGGTGTCCAGCAGGCTGATCGCCTTGTCCGGCAGCTGCCGCGCCGGCAGGTAGCGGCGCGACAGCGCCACCGCGCTGCGCAGCGCCGCATCGACGATATGTACGCCGTGATGTTCCGCGAAGCGCGACGCGATGGTGCGCAGCATGCCGACGGCCGCCGCATCGTCCGGCTCCTCGACCGGCACCGCCTGGAAACGCCGCACGAGCGCGGCGTCGGGCTCGACGTGCTGCTTGTACTCGGACCAGGTCGTCGCCGCGACCATCCGCAGCTGCCCGCGCGCCAGCATCGGCTTGATCAGGTTCGCGGCGTCGCCCGTGCCCGCCGAGCCGCCCGCGCCGATCAGCGTATGGGTTTCGTCGCAGAACAGGATGATCGGTGCGGGCGCGGCGATCACCGCATCGACCAGCGTCTGCAGGCGCTGCTCGAACTCGCCGCGCACGCCCGCGCCGGCCTGCAGCCGGGCCAGATCGAGCGCCCACACCTGCGCGCCCAGCAGCCCCGGCGGCACCGCGCCCGCATGGATCTTCTGCGCAAGCGCCTCGACCACGGCCGTCTTGCCCACGCCCGCCTCGCCGACCAGGATCGGATTGTTCTGGCGACGTCGCGACAGCACGTCGATGACGGTGCGCAGCTCGTCGTCGCGACCGACGACCGGGTCCAGCTCGCCGCGCGCCGCCTGATCGGTCAGGCAGGTCGCCCATTTCGCGAGCGCGTCGTCCGGCGCCGCTGCAGCGACGGCCGGATCGAGGTCGTCCAACGAAGGGCTCTCGATCGCCTCGGACCAGCCGGCGGCCAGGGCCTCGTAGCGCTTCACGACCTCGTCGATCGCGACCGTCGTGATGCCCTGCGGAATGCGCTGCGCAAGCCAGCGACGCGTGACGTCGTCCTCGAGCCATGCCAGCAGCAGATGGCCCGAGCGCACCTTGCCCGAAGGCGCGGCGACCTGGCTCCAGATCACGGCCGGACCGACGCTGCGCTCCAGCGACGCGGAAATGTCGCGCAGCGAATCACCGCCCACGTCGAACGTATCGAGCGCCTTCTCCAGCCGGCGCTTGAGATCGCCGACGTCGTGACCCCATTCGGCGAACAGCTTCGCCAGATCGCTCTGCTCGCGCTGCAACAGGCACAGCGCCCAGTGATCGAGGTCGATGAAAGTATGCCGCCGCGCCCGACCCAGCGCCGTGGCTTCGACAAGCGCCGCATAGCTCGTGCGGCCGAGACAGTTGAAGATACGTTCCCGATTCACGTTTAGTTCCGAAAAGATTCGTAGATGGTCAGCGTGCGCAGCGCATGATCCGGCCGCGACCACGCATCGACGCCGACGCGCATGCGCCCGACTTTCCCCGCCAGCTCGGGGCGCGTTCGTACTTCGACCTTGATGACAGGGTCGATCCTTCCGTCCACAAAGTCGGTCGCGACTGCGCATACCGCCAGCGCAGCCGCCGACCGGCGTTGCCAACGGTGAAACTCGTCGGCCTCGATCGGGCCGATCACGATCTCCATCGAATGCTGGACATCCCAGATCCGTGCGCCGAGCCGCCAGCCGCCCAGCCGACGGCCGCCGCGCGGGGCGGGCGGCACAGGAATCCAGCGCCCGTGCCGCGGCAGGATCCGCAGCGGCACGCGGAAGTAGCCGGCCAGCATCCGCCGCAGGTCGCCGAGCGAACGCCGCGGCGCGCAGTACATGCCGGGAAACGCGCGCCGGCACGCCTGGGCGTCGCGATCCGGCGAGCCGACGCCGGCCTGGCGATCGGCATTCGCCAGCGAGGTGACCCGCTCGACGAACGGATTGCGCGCGCGCTCGTAGCCCAGCACCGGGTGCATCGCCGACCAGGCGATGTAATGCAGCCACGGCAGATCGCCGCAGGCCACGTTGACGAAGCGCTCGAACGCAGCGTTGCGCTCGAAGCGTTTCTCCTGCATGGCGTGCTCGGTCACGTGCAGCGGCAGCGGGCCGAATGGCGCGAACAGGCCGAAGTGCCGCTGGATGACCTTGACCCGCGGGTGATCGTCCGCGTCGATGAAGCGGGTCTGCTCGACCGTCACGCTCGCCACCTCGGTGCTCGCGAAGCGCATGTCGGCCGACTGCTCGATGCGCAGCCACGCGGGACTGCGCCGCGCGCGCCGCGGCGGGCCGCCCTGCTCCCGCTCCAGCACCTCGACGCGGCGCATCAGTTCGAAGAAGGTGCGGTGCGGCCTCAGCGCCCGCTGGACGCGTGCGAGCCTCACAGCAACCTCCCGTCGCCGACGGCCGTATTGACGTGCGTGCTGACGGTTTCGCCGTCGAGCCGCCCGATCGTCTCGATGCCGTCGTTGAGCGTCGCCGCCTCGCCGAGCGCCTGCGCCAGCACCCGGCCGAACAGCCAGCCGCCGCGGTCCGAGTGCGCGCTTTCCGCGACGTCGATCTCCACGCGCGTCGCCCGCACCAGCGCGAGCGGCGTCGCCCGGCCCGCCGCGATGAAGCGCGCCCCGAGGTGGACCGAACGCAGGCTGTCGATGCGCTGCCGGTCGAGCACATCGTCGCGGTTGGCCGCGAGCAACAATTGCTCGACGATGCGAGCGGTGATGTTCTGCGTCGATCCGGCCCGCAGCGCCAGCGGACTCTGGCCGAGCTGCGAGGTTGCGTCCCAGCACGCCTCGACGGGCGGCGCGCCGCGCGGCGCGCTCGCCGGCCACAGGCACCCGATGCGCCGCACCGCGACCGGATCGAGCAGGCTCAGCTCGGCGTCGCGCAGCGCCGACGGCCGCCAGTCGCGATCGGCCACCAGCGCCTTGCCGGTGATCGACGCGATGCCGTCCAGCCCGATGCTGTCGTCGAACGTCGAGACCGCGATCAGGTCGTGGCTCGCGAGCGGGTCGAAGCGATCGCGCCGCGCGCCGTCGGCGAGCAGCGCGTTCTCGCGCCGCAGGCTGTAGCGCACCGCCTCGTCGCGGGCCCCGTAGCCGCCCGTCTCCAGCACGGAACGCGCGGCATGCGCCCGGCCGTCGCTTTCGCATACGCGCACCTCCGTCAGCCCCCACAGGTGATGCGCGGCCGGCGCCATCCGGTCGACCGGAATCCACTGCTCGGTGAGGTTGGGGTCGTACGGCACCGGGTCGAAGCGCTTCGTGTACAGATTGATCGCCGGTGTCGCGAACAGGCGGAACTGGCTCGCATCGACTTCGCCGACGAGGCCCGTCGGCACGTGCCGCAGCGCGAAGAACAGTTCGAAGGTGCGCGCGGACGGATCGACCGCCGCGATCCGTGCGAGTACGTCGAGATAGACGCCCAGGAGGCGGGTCGGCTGCGCGAAATACTCGCGCATCAACCGCAAGCCGGGCAGCCCGCCGAAATCGGGCGGCAGCAGCGCCTCGGCATCGTCGACGCCGGACAGGCGGATGCCCGCCGCGGGCAGCGTCAGCACCTCGTCGCCGCGCCGGGTCGGCACGACCGCATACCACGCGCTGCTGGAGGCGAGCAGCGCCTGATGCAGCGCGTACGCACGCGGCAGGTCGCCGGCGAGGCTCAGGTGCAGCGGCGCGAAGCCGTTGTCGTCGCGCCCCAGCTCGCCGATCGTCGTCAGTCCTTCCAGCTCGAAGCGAAAGCGCAGCACGGCCTGCGCCGACGCCAGTTGCTGGGCGAGTTGGGACGGCAATCCGTTCAGGCTGCGGCTGCACTCCACCTGCGCGATGCGCAGCGGCAACAAGGTCACGTCGCGCGCGGTGGCGAACGTGACGGGCAGCTTGCGCCCGGGCAGACGCGCCGAGATCAGCGAACCGCGCGGCAGCGTGCTGCCCCGGAACGCCTCCGGGGAATCCAGGTCCGGGTGAAACGCAAAACTCGAAATCGCGGGTGTGGCCGCCATGAATAACGGGCAGACGCGCCCGAGCGCTTGTTGCGCGAACTCCGCGCATTCGCGATCGAGGCGCGTCTGCACCCTTGCCGACAGGTAGGCCACGCCTTCAAGCAACCGCTCGACGAATGGATCGGTCACCGCATCCGGATGCAGGCCGAGCGCCGATGCGACCTGCGGGTGCTCCTTCGAAAAGCGGGCCCCCGCGTCGCGCAGCTGACGCAGTTCGTCGTTGTAATGGTCCAGGAAATTCATGATCGTTCGCCGTTCTTCATTCGCCGACCAGACTGAAATAACCGCTGAGATAGTCGAGCGCGAGGCTCACCCTGATTTCCGCCCCGTCGTCACGGGACAGCGTCAAGATGTCGAAATACACCGTCTGCGGTGCGTGCCGGGCGCCGCCGGCCCTCGGCTGCACCTGGGTCCGCCCGCTGTCCACGCGCGGCTCGAACCGACGCATCACCTCGCAGATATGCGAAGCCGTACGCACCGGATCGATCCGGGTGGCACCCGCGATCTTCAGCGGCGGGCAACCGTAGTTCAGCACCGAATAGGCAGCCGGACTGCTGTCCGACACGCCGATCCGCGCGCCGCGCGATGCACAGTTCATCAACTCGACCAGGTGATGTCCGACGATGTCCTGGAGCGAGTCGCGACGAAACCGTCTCGACAGCTTGTTGTAGAGTGGATACGCGCTCACATGCGTCTTCCTGCGTGTCGCGCCCTAGGTCGCCACACGTCCATGGTTTGCTCGAAAAGAAAACGCGCGGCCGATCAGGTCGACGCGTTCAGCTTGAGGTCGTAGCCGGCCTTGATCACCGCGCCCATCGTGCCGTCGTTGCGCTGCTCGCGGTACTCGAAATCGATCTTGGCAAAATTGATCTTGATCTCGTCCGTCGGCAGCACGTTGTCGACCTCGCCGCTGCCGTGGCCCAGCTGCGAGAACGGCATGTTGCCGAGCGTGCGGAACGAGGACACCAGGCCGCTTTCGAACGAAATCGTCAGAAACTCCTGCTGGCCCTTGCCCGACTTGCGGCAGATCAGCTTGGCGCTGGGGATGTGGTCGCCGGTCGCGCACATCAGGAACAGTTTCGGCGAGGCCTTGTTCGACACCATCCGGAACTCGAAGTCCTTCATCTCGACCTTCCCCGCGCCGCCGCCGCTGCCGAAGCCCCAGCGGCCCGAGTTTTCTTCCGCCCACTGCCAGCTCTGAATCTGGATCAGGCCGGGATATTGCTGATCGGTCGACTCGCCTTCAACGCCGTCGATCTTCAGAAAATAGTCAACCAATGCATTCGCCATCCTAAGAACTCCTAAGATATGTCAAGAAATGAAACACACTTACCGTGCGTGCGACGTCACCGCGTCCCGACCTCCGTTCCGGCGTCGTCCCGCGGTCTTTCGAAGCCTTCCTTCGCCGCGCAAGCGCAGGACCATACCGGCTGCCGCCGGTCAGGCGCCCGACTCCTGCTTGGTCGACGGCAGTTTCGAAACCAGCCGGAGGGACACGGTCAACCCCTCCAGCTGGAAATGGGGGCGCAGGAAAAACTGCGCGCGATAGTAGCCGGGGTTCTCCGGGATCTCGTCGACGACCACCTCGGCGGCCGACAGCGGGCGCTGCGCCTTGGTGGTCTCGCTCGAGATCGACGGATCGCCGTCGACGTAATTCATCAGCCAGTCGTTGAGCCAGCGCTGCGTGTCCTCCCGCGACTTGAACGAGCCGATCTTGTCGCGCACGATGCACTTCAGGTAATGCGCGAAGCGGCAGGTCGCGAAGATATACGGCAGCCGGGACGAGAGGTTGGCGTTCGCCGTGGCGTCGTCGTCCTCGTAGATCGACGGCCGATGGACGGTTTTTGCGCCGATGAAGGCCGCGCTGTCGGAATTCTTGCGGTACACGAGCGGCATCAGGCCGGACTCCGACAGTTCGTGCTCGCGACGGTCCGAGATCGCGATCTCCGTCGGGCAATGCAGCTCGACCTCCTTGTCCTGCGAAGGCAGCACGAATTTCGGCAGCACCTCGACCGCCCCGCCCGACTCGATGCCGCGAATCTTCGTGCACCAGCCGTAGGTCTTGAAGGCGCGGGTGATGTTCGCGCCCATCGCATAGGCGGAATTCGCCCAGCAGAAATCCTCCGACCGGTCCGGATCGACCTTTTCCTCGAAACCGAACTCCTCGATCGGCTGCGTCTTCGGCCCGTAAGGCACGCGCGCCAGGAAGCGCGGCATGGTCAGCGCGAGATAGCGCGAATCGTTGCTCTCCCGCAGGCGGCGCCAGAACGCGTACTCGGTCGACGTGAAGATCTTCGAGACATCGCGCGGATTCGACAGTTCGTTCCAGTTGTCCATCTGCAGCAGCCCCGGCGCGGCCGCCGACACGAACGGCGCGTGGGCGGCCGCCGCGATCTTCGACATCTCGGTCAGGATCGACACGTCCTGCATGCTGTGGTCGAACTGGTAATCGCCGATCAG